>NZ_JBIQOE010000096.1:0-5560 GCF_047739415.1 Mesobacillus sp.
TGCAGTAACTGCAGTTCCGTTGTGTGATACAACCGATTCTTCGCTGTAGCGGTTATCAATCGCAGGCTTGAATACAGCAATTTTTTGCTTGGCAAACTGAGTTCTGCGCACGCGGCGGATCAGTTCTTCGGACTTACCAGAAAACATGCTGCCGCAGATCAATTCAATCCAACCGCTTTGTTTCATAACGTACATGGTCGGCCTCTCCTTCCTCGCTGGACAAAATTAGATAGCGTAAGCGCCTTGCTCAGCCCCGACAAGCGCTGGAGGGCCGACAGGTGAAGTCGTTCTTTGACTTCATCGGGCGGACCGAAGCGACTCGAGGGGCTAGGCGCTGGAGCTGGATTAAGATAACTTCATGAAGTTATCCACAACTCAATAATTTAATAAATTCCTTAACCAAAAAAAAGCTAAAATCCCGCGAAGGGAATTTTAGCTTTTCAGCTTTTTCTTATGCGATTGTTTCAATTTTAACTGCACATGCTTTAAATTCTGCTGTGCCGGATATAGGGTCATATTCATTAAGAGTAAGGACGTTGGTTGGAACTTCAGACCAATGGAAACTCATGAAAACAAGGCCTGGAACTACCTGTTCTGTTACCTTAGCCTTTACATCAAGAGTTCCCCTTCGTGAACTTACCCTTACAAGATCGCCGTCATTAATTTGAAGGCGCAGTGCATCTTCGGGATGTATATCAAGGGTTT
The DNA here is from genome assembly GCF_047739415.1 of Mesobacillus sp. Taxonomy (GTDB): domain Bacteria; phylum Bacillota; class Bacilli; order Bacillales; family Cytobacillaceae; genus Mesobacillus. The sequence continues at coordinate 706 of NZ_JBIQOE010000096.1, forward strand.
CCTCTGTTTGTTTAATTTTCACGCCTGGTGCATAGTGGCGGGTCTGTGTATGTGTATTGTATGACTCATACCTCCTGCCAGTCGTCAGGGTGAAAGGATATTGATCATCCGGCTGTTCCAAAGGTGGTGTGAATTCAACTGGTACGAAACTGGAGCGCTTTTCATTTACCCTATCATCATGGAATCTTTCATGAAGTACTTTCGTGCCAGGATGAGCTTCATCTGGACAAGGATAGTGGATTCCATACTCTTTATCAAGACGGGCATATGATATGCCGCCATACATCTCCCAGGCAAGTTCTCTCACTTCATTCCAAATCTCTTCGCTTGAACTATACCCCATTGGATAGCCCATCTTCGTGGAGAGTTCACACAATATTTCCCAATCTTCTTTCACTCCTGGCTGGGCAGTCACCGCGGTGCGTACACGCTGAATTCTCCTGTCTGTATTCGTGTATGTTCCGTCTACTTCGCCCCATGACTTGGCTGGCAACACGACATCAGCCATCTCAGCTGTTTCTGTCATAAAAATATCTTGAACAATAAGGAAATCGAGTTTTTCTAATAAGCTTCTAGTATGGTTCATATGAACATCTGCAACTAGCGGATTTTCCCCTATACAATATAATGCTTTGATTTCCCCTGTTTCAATTTTATCGAAGGTCCTCGTCTGGGTGTCACCGACTTTTTTATTGATTTCTACATTCCATTTATTCTCGAAGCGGGCCCGGTACTCGTCATCCAATAAGCTTACAGCACCGGTAAGCTGATTCGGTAAACAGCCCATATCTCCCGCGCCCTGGACATTATTCTGTCCCCTTAAAGGCATGATACCTGAACCTCTTTTGCCAATCTGGCCACTCAGCAATGCAAGGTTGGCGATATCGAATACATTGTTCACACCACAGTGATGTTCTGTAATACCGAGTGTGTAGGCGATCATGGCCTTGTTAGCATTTGCGTACAAGCGAGCAACCTCTATGATATCCTCTGCGGCCAAACCGGTGATTTCCGCTGAATACTCTGGTGTGTAGCGATCTACCTTCGACAGCAACACATCAAAATCTTCAGTGTGCCTGCCAATGAAACTTTCATCATACAGTTTTTCAGTAATGATAATTTTTATAATTGCGTTGATCAGCGCAATATCTGTACCGACGTTAATTTGCAGATGTTTATAAGCTGACTTGACCATATCAATTCTTCTAGGGTCAATGACGATTATTTTAAGACCGCCTTTGGCAGCTTTTTTAATTCTATTTCCAATGATCGGATGGGCTTCCGTTGTATTGGATCCCATTAATAAAAGTACTTCTGCTTCATCAATATCTTCTAAAGTATTTGTTGGGAAACCGCTTCCAAAAACAGTCGCCAGACCGGCGACACTAGGAGCGTGTCAGGTTCGGTTACAGCCATCAATATTATTGCTCCCCATAGCAGTCCTCATAAACTTCTGGGTAATATAGTTCGATTCATTGGTTGTGCGGGCACATGCGAACATCGAAATCGATTCTGGACCAAACTCATCCTTTAAACCAGACAATCGGCTTGCTATGAAATCATATGCTTCTTCCCATGTAGCCTTTACCAGTTCTCCTGCTTTTCTGATCATGGGTGTATTCAATCGTTTCGGAGCATGGACATATTGATAGGCAAAAGCACCTTTTACACATGTCTGTCCTTTATTTACGGGTGCCTCTTTGTCTCCCCTGATTTTAACAATTTTATTATCTTCTACTTCCAATATCAAACCGCAGCCTGTACCACAATAACCACAGACCGTCTTAACCTGGCTAATCGATGACATAGCTTCCCCTCCGGCATTTTTATATAAATTTCTCTTACTTCCATAGTAGTCTAAATTTTCAAAGCGATGTAGAAAATCCAAAAGATTTTTTTGTCATATTTCCAACATTTCTTCGACAAATTTTGTTTTTGGCAGTCAGAAAGTATAAAAAATAAGGCAGGATTAACTCCTGCCTTACCCAGACTTTCAATTATGCAGTTTTTGCCGGGAGCATAATTTTGAATGTTGTACCTTTGTTCTGCTCACTTTCGATATAAACCTTGCCATTATGGCTTTCAATAATCTTGAAGCTAACCATCAGGCCGAGTCCATTTCCGTTTTTCTTGGTGGTATAGAAAGGCTCGCCAATTTTCTTTAGCGTTTCTGGAGGAATTCCTACGCCTGTATCCTTGATGGAAATGACGACATTGTCATCCTGGATTTCTGTTCTCACTTTTAAATCTCCACCATCAGGCATTGCTTCAATTCCATTTTTTATGAAATTCAAGAATACTTGCTTTAATCGGTTCTCATCACATTCAATCTGGATGATTTCCTCTGTAGCATCAAAATCCAGTTTGACATTCCTTTTTCTTGCTTCAAATTTCAACATGGACACTACAGTTTGGACAATTGGAATGATATTCTGTTCCTCAAGCTCCACAGCCTTTGGTTTTGCAAGTACCATGAACTCTTCAACTATATTATTGACTCTGTCAATTTCATCAAGAATAATTTCAATAAACTCCTGGCGCTGCGGCTCTGTTTCGTCAAGTTGCAGAAATTCAGCATATCCTTTCATTGATGTCAGCGGATTTCTGATTTCGTGGGCAACACCAGCAGCGAGCTGGCCAACAGCCGCAAGCTTATCCTGGCGGTGCAGCATTTCCTCTGACTTTTTCTTCTCTGTGATATCGTTACGAATTGCAAGATACTGATACGGCTTCCCATTTTCATTCAGGAAAGGAACAATCGTGGTATCCACCCAGTAAAAGGATCCATCCTTCGCTCTGTTTCGAATATCCCCTTTCCAAACCTGGCCGGATCCAATTGTTTTCCACAGATTTTTAAAGAATTCCTTCGAATGTAAACCGGAATTCAATATGCTGTGGTCATTACCAATTAATTCTTCCCTATTGTATTTAGAGATCTCACAGAATTTATCATTAACATTCTTGATAATCCCCTTCTCGTCAGTAAAAGCCACGATGGAAGATTGATCGAGGGCAAAATTAATATCACTGACCTCTTTCAGTGTTTCCTTTAGGCTCGCTTCCGCCTGCTTTCGTTGTGTTATATCAGAACGAATCGAGACATATTGATATGGCCTGCCTTTACTATTCAGGAATGGAACAATTGTGGTATCAACCCAATAATAAGAACCATCTTTCTTCTTATTTCGGATTTCTCCCTTCCAAACCTCGCCTGAACCGATCGTTTTCCACATATCTTTGAAAAATTCCTTAGTATGAAGTCCAGAATTCAATATCGAGTGATTTTGACCCAAAAGCTCAGCTTCACTATAGCCAGAAATCTCAATGAATTTTTCATTAACATATGTGATATTACCTTTAGGATCCGTAATCGCGACAATTGCTGATGAATTAAGTGCATCTGTAATATCTTTTAAGTTGGTATCTGAAACTGCAAGCCTTTTGCTAATTAACGCACTTGAACCGATCAAGCCAGCAAGGATAAGAACTGAGATAAAAACAATAAGATAACTAATCAACGACTCTGGAATCCCTGTCTGCTCGACAAGACCGTTGCTAATATTGATTGAAGATGCTCTTGATAAAAGAAAATGCCCTTCAACAATTGCAGCCGTCACGAAAAGAGCACTTAGCGGCTTAATCCAACCATGGTCTCCTTGAGTAAAACTTTTTGAAAAGAAAAGCATCCAGAAGGAAAAGTAAAATGAAACGAAAACTAGTGTAAGTGCAATGAGTAAAATAGGAGGCTGATAACTGAAATCTAACCTCATAGAGTACATTCCCAGGATATGGACAACCAGGACTGCAAGCATCATGAACAAGCTTCCCGCAAGCATATTGCTTTTTTTTACCGACTTGCCAGTCATTGAATAGAACGCCATTGCTGTAAACGAAATAACTAAAATAATCGATAAGACCGTTATTGGGATTCGATAAGAAACATTGCCATTTAGGTTCATTGCAAGCATTCCAAAGAAATTCATGACCCATATCCCTATGCCAAGTGAAAATGTCCCACCCAAAAACAGGAATCGTTTATTTCGATCAGATGATTTTATTAGACTGAATAAATCGAGTGCTGTATATGATGACATTACTGTCAATAAAATGGCTACTAGCAATAATATTGGATTGAAGGATAATTCCGGATTATCCATTTAGGCATCATTCCCCATTTTAAAGTTTCATTTCGATTGTATGTTAAAACGGAAAAGAATAAAAGGGTTTCTTAAATAAAATGTAATAACTTTGTCACCTTTATCTATTGACAATTGAAATTTATAGGAATTCCCTTTCCCATTGTTGTTGACACTCTACAAACAGGATGATTAATTTACCAATCATGGATAACATAGCCCCCTGCCACTTATTAACTCTACCCCGAATAGCTAGTATGAACAAACACCTATTTTTAAATTTTTTCAAAAAAAGGCTACACAAATTTTATAATTATGTTTATACTGTACTATAACAGGTTAAGTAAAATATAAATTGTACTATAAAAGGAGGATATTTACTATGATGAGTCCGGTTGAATTTTTTCGTAATCTACCAAAGAAGGTGTGCCCTGAGTGTGGTGAAGGAATGCATGAACAGGCTGAGTCATATTTAATGGAATGTGACCGCTGCTTATCTAAAAAAGAGGAATAATATAAGAAAGCACCTTTAGAAAAGGTGCTTTCTTATATTACCCGAAGAAAAAACTCAAATAGAAAAAGAAGCTCATTTGCGAGCTTCTTTTTTAACATCTTAGGAGACCCAACCAGCATCAGCCCAAAACTTTTTGGAACTATTGAGTTGTATGATCCTCTTACTATAGCCGATGTGTGTTTGTTCCGCATTAAAGTGTCTTTTC
>NZ_JBIQOE010000097.1:0-9722 GCF_047739415.1 Mesobacillus sp.
ATGGGGACGTACCTAATGCTTTCATTCTTAATGGAAGAAGAAGCACAGGGAACGTCAATACTTTCTGGGAAAATGCAGCTGGCTCAATGAGGTGAAAAAGTAGAGAATCTTGAGAAAGAGAAAACCACCCGCAGCCGTCGAAAGCAAAAGGGTGGTTCTCATCGAAGATAATTCATGGCAACCAACACCATGACGGTAGAGGTTGCAGGGAGAAGTGTTGGCGCACTTCTCTCTTTATTTATATATCCATTATATAGGAAGATATTCTGAATAAGAAGGTTATATGGTGCATTGAGTTTATCAAAACAACCTCCTCTGCTCGTAACAAACAATCCTAGCAAAAATAATAATAGTATAATGGATTAACAAGGTTTGTACTGACTAGTGCTTTTTTAAGGAGAGGATTATCGATGGGCGATAAAATTATCAAGTGGGGTATTTTAGGGACAGGTGGAATCGCGAGTGCTTTCGCGAGAGATTTGGCTTTTGCTAAAAATACCGAAAAACTTGCTGTCGGTTCACGTACAAAAGAGAGTGCTGCTAAGTTTGCGGAAGAGCATGGCGTTTCCCGTGCATATGGAAGCTACGAAGAACTAGTCCAGGACCCGGATGTGGATGCAATTTATGTTGCTACGCCACACCCTTTTCATAAGGAAAATGTATTGGCGTGTCTTCGTGCTGGTAAGGCTGTGCTTTGCGAGAAGCCTTTTACGATAAATAGCGGGGAACTAGAAGAAATCATTCAATTTGCCAGAGATCAAAAGCTTTTCTTGATGGAGGCGATGTGGACACGTTTCCTGCCTCCGATTGTTAAAGTTAAAGAATGGATTGACAGTGGGGAAATTGGCGAAGTCCTTTTGGTAAAAGCGGATTTTGGTTTCCGTGCACAATGGAATCCTGAGTGGAGATTGCTTAATCCAGATCTTGGAGGAGGAGCTTTGCTGGATGTTGGGATTTATCCGGTAACATTTGCATCAATGATATTCGGAACAAAACCAGAGAAAATTCTAAGTACAGCTCATATCGGTGAAACGGGTGTGGATGAACAGTTTTCCATTCTTATGTCCTATCCTTCTGGAAAGACCGCCACCCTTAACGGAGCCTTTCGAATTGGTTTAACTAACGAAGCCTACATACATGGAACAGAAGGGTATATTCGAATCCCTTCATTCCATAGTGCAAAATCAGCAACCTTATATAAGGATGGTCAGGAAGTAGAGACATTTAATGATGACAGAAAATCGGCTGGTTATGCGTATGAAATAGAAGAGGTCGGAAAATGCCTGAGTCAAGGGCTTTTAGAAAGCCCTGTCGTTCCGTTAGATGAATCATTAGAAATTATGAAACTGATGGACGAAATTCGCGGACAGTGGGGATTGAAATATCCGTTTGAGTGATACTTATGAGAAGCACAGGAGACGTACCCTGTGCTTTTCTTATGGGACAAGGGATATTGAGACATTGAGAGCTGATTCAATTCAATCATACTTCTACTTCGTATTAAAAACCTCGCTCCTTGTTAAGCGCTTTTTTGGTTATATACGATATACCAATGAAGATCAAAATTGAAGCTAAGAATCCAATCAATAATTGTGAACCAGAGATCGGTAACGCTGCTGCTAATTGTACTGAGTATGCCAGAAAGGTTGCGGTGATCAACTTTGAGACTGAGGCAATCAGCAAAAACCTTTTTGGTGATACTTGGCCTATGCCTGCTCCTACACAAATGATCTCATCTGGAAGAATTGGAACGATGAATAATAAGAACATGATCAATGTTTCATTTTTAGAGACATAATTATCGTATTTTTGCAGCTGCTCTTCCTTGATCAGTTTTGAAATAAATTTCCTTCCTCCGTATCTGGCGACAAAAAACATGGCTGTTATCCCCAATATTGTTCCAAGAAAAGAAATTGCCGCAGCAGTAGCGGGTCCAAATACTGCACTTGCACCTGGAACGGTAACAGCTTCAGGAATCGGAAGGAGGATTGGTTGGGCAAAGCTGATGAAAAAGAAAATATATTTGGCTGTTTTTAGATGTTCTTTTAACATTCCTTCAAATCCGTACGTATCAGTAAGAACAATGATTTTTGTCATATAAAAAATTGCCAGTACAAGAATCAAAAAGGCTCCTAAATATAAAATGACCATCCTATTAACCTTCAGAAGATTCCGATGGTTCTTCATCAGAAAATTTCCATCCATTAACAAAACAATTATAACAGCGCCTAAGTAAAGCCATTTATATAGTGGCAGTACAGTAGGCAATAATTCAAACACTAAATGTAGTGACAGGATGCTGAGCGCTAAATGCAAGGTCAATTCCAATGCAAGATTGTGGTTTTCTTTAAGTGTGAACAAGTTGATATACCCCTTCATTTCATGTAATGATGACTTGTGTTTACATTTTAATGAAGGTGGAGACTTTAATCGACGCGCTTAGGATTGAAATTGTGCTAGGACCTGAGGCTTACTATAATTAGAAAAGATAATTCCAGGTTTGCGAGAAAGGAGGAGTTATAAACACAGTGGACGTACCATGTGCTTTTCTTAGAAACCAGGGCACGGTTTAAAATATTTTTTAATTCAGGACCGAGAACCGCCCGCTGTTTTCTCATTCTACGACAGTGTCAATATTTCATACTTTGAGGCTAATTCTATGAATTGTGCTATCCCGCTGATTTTACCGGCTATGAGTTTATCATTGAGTTCATAAAAATCCACGCATGTTTTACAAGCCAGCAATAACACCCTCAGGATTGGATAATCTAATTGTATTATTGATCCGTTGGGGCTTCTCCTGAACTTAAAACCTCCAGATCATTCTGTAAGGCAGTCAATCTATTGTCTTATTGGTGTCCAAAAAAAACAAAAACTAGAAAAAGAGATTCCCTATGAGTCTTATTGGTGCCCAAAAAAACCTGAAACAGAAAAAAGAGGTCACCAATAAAACCGATTGGCGCCCGAAAACTCCAGAAACAAGAAAAAGAGGTCACCAATAAAGCCGATTGGCGCCCAAAAACTCCAGAAACAAGAAAAAGAGGTCACCAATGAAGCCGATTGGTGCCCAAAAACTTCAGAAACCGGAAAAAGAGGTCACCAACACCCCACGCTCCTACTCTCTCTCTCCATTTATCACCCCCCATACTAACTCTGGTATATAGAAAATACTTCCTTTAAAATATAGGAGAAAGAAGTGGAAGTGTGGTGGTAATGGTGTTGAAGCTTTTGCTGATTGAGGATGATGCTTCTTTGTTCCAAGAGATTCGGGAGCGTCTGACTCAGTGGTCGTATGAGGTGCATGGGGTGACGGATTTTGGTGATGTGATGAGTGATTTTACGAGAGTGAAGCCTGACTTGGTGATCATCGATATCCAGCTGCCGAGGTTTGATGGGTTTCATTGGTGCCGGATGATCCGGTCGCATTCGAATGTCCCGATTATTTTCCTGTCATCACGGGACCACCCTACGGATATGGTTATGTCGATGCAGCTCGGGGCGGATGATTTTGTACAAAAGCCGTTCCACTTTGAGGTGCTGATTGCGAAAATTCAGGCAATCCTGCGTCGTGCCTATAATTATAATGCGACTCAGAACCAGTTGAAGACGTGGTGCGGGGCGACGATTGATTATGATAAAAATACGGTTGAAAATGAGATGGGCCGGATTGAATTGACCAAGAATGAAATCTTCATTTTAAAGCTGCTGATTGATCAGAAAAACAAGATTGTCAGCCGTGATGAGGTGATGAACAGCCTGTGGGATGATAAGCGGTTCATCAACGACAATACGCTGACAGTCAATGTCAATCGGCTGAGGAAAAAGCTGGGTGAGATTGGGCTGGGCCACAGAATCGAAACGAAGATTGGACAGGGATACATGGCCGTTGAAGAGGAACATGCCTGATGTTTATTACTTATCTAAAGGAAAGGCGGAGCTGGATTCTGCTATTCCTGCTGCTCCAGTTTCTTCTCGTTTTTATTGCTTATATAGATTCCACTGTTTCGATCGAGTCGGCTCTTTATTACGTTTTTCTGTCAGCGATCATCTTTGTGATTTTTATCCTGATCCGTTTCCAGAAAGAAAGGGAATTTTATCAGGAGCTGGAAGAAGCAGAGGATCTCCTTGATTTTTCAGACAAGGAACACCTCAGTCCTTTTGAAGGAATGGTAGCCGAGAGCATCACACATCATTTTGAAGTGCTAAAAAAAGCCGTTTCCGAGAATGAGCGGAGGCTGGATGAGGAAAAGGATGAACTGCTTTCCTGGATCCATGAAGTGAAAACGCCGCTGACGGCTCTGAAATTGATGATTGACCGGCTCGAGGATCAGGCGCTGAAAAAGGAAATGACTTATGAGTGGCTGCGGATCCATCTTTTATTGGACCAGCAGCTGCATCAAAAACGAATTCCGTTCATGGAGAATGACTTATATATTGAACAGACCGATTTGGAAAGCGTGATTTTCAGCGAGGTGAAGACCCTGCAGTCCTGGTGTATCCAAAAAGGCATTGGCGTCGATATCGACCTGAAATACAACGAGGTGATGACGGATGCTAAATGGCTTGCGTTTATCCTGCGTCAGCTGCTGACGAATGCTGTGAAATACAGCGATGCATCTGATGTTCAGATTAGAAGTAAACAGCGGGATGGGCAGATGATCCTCGAGATTGCTGATGAGGGCAGAGGGATTGATTCCAGGGATCTCCCTCGCATTTTTGAGAAAGGTTTTACATCCACTGCACATCATCAGGATCATGCAGCAACCGGAATGGGCTTATACCTGGCAAAAAAAGCGGCACAGCCGCTGAAAATCAGGATCGATGTGGAATCAACACCTGGCAAGGGAAGCACATTCACTCTTACCTTCCCGAAAAGCAATGAATTTCTCCAAATAACAGGCATGTGACAAAAATGTCACATGCCTTTCCTCATTTGTTACCTGAATCGAAGGAAGGCATAGAGACGGGATTTTATAATGATATTATCAAAGAAAGGATGTGCGGACATGATTTTACTGGAAGCTGCCAAACTTCATAAAACATATGGAAATAAGTTTAATAAACAAGAAGTGTTAAAAGGGCTGAACCTGAAAATTTTCAAAGGAGAGTTCGTGAGCATCATGGGTGCCTCTGGCTCGGGAAAAACGACGCTGCTGAATGTGCTTTCCTCAATCGACCGGGTGTCCAACGGATCGATCAAGATTGAAGGGAAAGACATTACCGGGATGAAGGAGAAGCAGCTGGCAAAATTCCGTAAAGAGCATTTGGGCTTTTTGTTCCAGGACTACAATCTGCTCGATACGCTGACGGTGAAGGAAAATATCCTTTTGCCACTCTCGGTCAGCAAAACGCCGAGGAAGGAAGCGAACCAGAGGTTTGAGAAGATTGCCAGTGAACTGGGGATTATCGAGCTGAAGGATAAGTATCCGAATGAAATTTCTGGCGGGCAAAAGCAGCGGACTTCTGCTGCACGCGCTTTTATCCATGATCCAAGTATCATTTTTGCGGATGAACCAACGGGTGCTCTTGATTCGAGATCAGCGTCAGATCTGCTGAACAAACTGAGTGATTTGAATCAAAAGCGGCAGGCGACAATCCTGATGGTCACCCACGATCCTGTTGCGGCAAGCTATTGCGGCCGGGTTATTTTTATCAAGGATGGCCTGATTTACACAGAACTCAATAAAGGAGAACAGACGAGACAGGAATTTTTCAAGGACATCATGAAAACCCAGAGTGTATTGGGCGGTGTGCATCATGAGCGTTAATCAACTCATCCTCCGCAATTTGAAAAAGAACCTGAAAAACTATTACTTGTATGTATTTGCGCTGATGTTTAGTGTCGCGCTGTATTTCGCATTCGTTACTCTCCAATATGACCCGTCCATGGATGAAACAAAGGGTTCGATCAAAGGAGCGGCTGCGATAAAGGCTGCTTCTGTCCTGCTTGTCGGCATCGTCGCGATTTTTCTGGCGTACGCCAATCGGATTTTTATAAAAAGGAGAAGCAAGGAAATTGGATTATTCCAGCTGGTGGGGATGACGAAGAGCAAGATTTTCCGCATCCTGAGTGTCGAGAACTTTCTGCTGTACTATGGCTCTTTGCTGGCAGGCGTTTTCCTCGGGTTCTCGATCTCCAAGCTGATCATGATGGTTCTGTTCAAACTCACGCAAGTCGACGGGATTGCGAAGCTGCATTTTTCCGGCACAGCCCTGGTACAGACACTGATTGTTTTTTCATTGATCTACGTATTGCTGCTGGTGCTGAACTTTATTTTTATAAAAAGACAAAGCATCCTGAGCTTATTCAGGGTGGTATCAAAAACGGAAGGCCGAGTGAAGAAAATCTCATTCTGGGAGATGCTGATTGGTGTCCTTGGCATTGCGCTGATTGGAATCGGCTATTATGTGTCATCCAAGCTTTTCGAAGGGGATTTCACTTCTGTGAACGAACTCTTTTCGGCCATGGTGTTCATTCTAGCTTCGGTCATCTTCGGGACATACCTGTTTTACAAAGGGTCTGTCAGCTTTATCGCCAATATCATCCGGAAAAAGAAGGATGGCTATCTGAATATCAATGAAGTGCTTTCCTTATCCTCGATCATGTTCAGGATGAAGTCGAATGCCCTGCTGTTGACGATTATCACGACGGTATCAGCATTGGCGATTGGGTTGTTGTCGCTAAGCTATATCTCTTATTATTCCGCTGAGCAGACTGCGAAAAATATGGTCCCAGACAACTTCGCGTTTGTGGATGAGAACTCTGCCGCTGATTTTATGGAGGAATTGAAGTCGAAGGACATCGATTTTACCGAAAAAAGGATTGAGGTACTCCAGGCGGTGATGAACGCAGAAGATATAATTGGACTGAAAATGGAAGGATACACACAGGACCCGCGATCGATGAGTGTGTCGGTCATCAGCGAGAAATCTGATGGCCAAAGGGAAGTCAGTAAGGATGAAGCTTACATGACTGGCTACAGTGATATCATGATGAAATTTATCTCCATGAAGGACTCTGGGCCGATTGAGATCATTGGGGGAAATCACGTTATCCCGTTGCAGTATCTTGGAATGGAAAAAGAATATCCGGTGTCGCGGTATTTCGGGGGATCTCCTGTAGCCGTGGTGGATGAGACTGTTTTTGAGAAGCTGAAGAATGATGAAGACCCTGAAATACAGCGTGGCTCTTCTCAATATATCGGAATTGACATTCAAAATAAAGACGATTTGGAGAGAGCGAATGATCTGTTCAATGAAAAAAAGTACCATGAAGCCAATATGAATGAATCACGCCTGGACAGTGAAAATATCCAAAAGAAGCAGATGGGACTTACGATGTTCATTGTCGGTTTCCTTGGACTGACTTTCCTCGTCACATCAGGCTGCATTCTCTATTTCAAGCAAATGGACCAGACAGAAGACGAAAAACCAAATTACACGATTTTACGAAAACTGGGGTTCACCCAAGGAGATTTGCTGAAAGGAATTCAGGCAAAGCAGGCGTTCAACTTTGGCATCCCGCTAGCAATCGGCCTGCTGCACAGCTACTTCGCCGTCAAATCTGGCTGGTTCTTCTTCGGCACAGAATTATGGTGGCCGATGCTAATCGTGATGGGACTCTATACAGCACTATACTCCATCTTTGCTGTACTATCTGTAGTACACTCAAAGAAAGTCATTCGGGAATCACTTTAAATGGAGGCAAGAAGAACGGGGACATTGAACTGAATCCAATTATTGGACCGAAGCACGGGGGCGAACCCTGTGCTTCTTCAGTATTCTCTCAATAAATTAGGTTAATTGCACTGTGAAACCTTATTATTGCACCGACCTATGTTTTAATTGCGTGAAAGCAGCCACGAATTGCACGGTAGGGAGTAATAATTGCACTTTCAAACAAATTTTACCATTATAACTTTGCATAACGCCCCCATGAAACTTTACATCAGTTGATACGTATATGTAGAGGACAAAAATAAAAGGGGATTTTTATGGGAAATATCATTCTATTTGCTCTTTTGGTTGGATTGGCTTCTGCTCTGATTCTTACTCCTTTTTCTAAAGGGGTAGAGAAGGACAGGAAAATGACATCTGCCTTTTTGATTGCTGCGATTGTTCTTTTTACGGCTGGGACTTTTGCCTTTTATTACGCATTTAATTTGGATCGCAACCTTTCTTCCTTGTGGCCGTTTGCGATTGTGATCACGTTTGCCGGCACGTTTTTTGCGGCTGGGAAGGAAAGGGTGATTAAAGGAATTCTATTTTTGGCAGTCCTTCTCGTTGGCGCGTATTTCATGATTGCCTTTCTTTTCAACGCCGAGGAAAAATATGAGTCTGCGAAAATGGCGGAGAAGATGGAAATCTCGACCTTTGATGAAAAGGAAACGCCAGCGAGTGTTCCTCCTCATTTTGCGCGCAATAAGATGAAAAAGGCGTTCGGCCAGGTTCCAAATACGAGTTATTATGAGCTTGGGAATCTTCAAATCCAAAAGGTCAATGGAGAGTATGTCTATATCGCACCTGTTGAGTTCTCAGGCTTTTTCAAATGGTGGAATGGCAAGTCCACACCGGGTTATATTACAATCAGTGCCACGGATTCATCAGCAAATCCAAAATTCAAGAAATCAGACATGGTTTATACACCTTCTTCGTTCTTTAATAAAAATGTCGAACGCCATATCCGTTTGCAGTATCCTGAGGAGATTTTCTACGGAGACACTCAGCTTGAGATCGATGATGAAGGAAAACCTTTTTATATCAGGACCTTCGGTGAGTTCATCTCAGCCAGGAATGGTTTTGATGTTAAAGGGGTTGTCGTAGTGGATCCTGATTCTGGGAAGACGGAATCCTATGCGCTGGCCGATGTTCCTGAATTCATTGACGGCGCCGTTTCACCGGAAGCAGTCAGTCTGCAAAACAGCTATTATGGTAATTACATTCATGGCTATTGGAATAGCGTGTTTGGCAAGACGGATATAAAACTGCCTTCAGATGAAGGGACCGAAGCCCAAGTCAGCCCAATTTTCGATGAAAATGGCGATATGTATTATTTCACCGATTTTACCAGCCCGAAAGAAGGGGTCGACTCCATGCTCGGGTATTCTCTGACGAACTCCAGGACAGGGAAGGCGACCTTCTATACTGGCAATCTTGAAGAGTCCTATATGGATTCTGAGGGCGCGCTTCAGATTATTGAAAAGAAGTTTATTGAGAAAAAGTGGCATGGCGAGATGCCGATTCTCTACAATTTTTATGGAGAAGCCAGCTGGTTGACGCCTGTTCTTGATTCGAATGGCTTCCTGCAAAATTACTTTATCGTATCGGCTGCAAACCCGGAAATTTCGGTGTTTGGAAATACACCAAATGAAGCATTGAGGAAATATAAAACAGCACTGCAGTATGGCGGCGGAACGGTGGATGGCAGTTCGAAGGCAGAGGAAAAGCAAACGAGCGGAACCGTGTTGCGCGTATACAAAGAAAAAACAGGTGACTTCACGATTGTTTCAATCCTGTTGGACAATAAGAAGAACTACATCATCTCATCAGAAACGAACCCATTGGCGATCTATGTAAAAGAAGGCGACCAGGTCAATCTCAAATACATGGATACCGGTGAAACCTTCTTGCCAGTGAAAGAGTTAGTGATACAAGGATTAGAGTAAATACAAAAAATAGTGCCTGTCCCCAGCGTAATGTTGCACCTGGGGACAGGCACTTTT
>NZ_JBIQOE010000098.1:0-18412 GCF_047739415.1 Mesobacillus sp.
CTTAAGCTTCCAATGAGCTGGAGAGTATTCTATAGCGGATTAGTTGGCGGCCTGCTGGATTCAATCATATTTGTCGTGATTGGATTGAGTCCAATTGGGGCAAACTTCCTTCCATGGGAAGCCGTCCCTGCCGCGATTTTAGGCCAGATCATTGTAAAAACTGTAATCCAGGGAATTGGCGCAATGCTGCTTAACCCTATTAATAACATTTTCAATAATAAAGCGGTGACAAACTAGGATAAAAAGGTGCTCGATCTATCGATTGAGCACCTTTTGTTTGATTGGGATGAATTTTGCCGGAGTTATCGGATCCTCCACTGCTTTGATATCTTGTTTTTTTGTTCTGGAAAGGGATATGGCTGATTGTTCAGTTTGAACTTCCATATTAGCAATCATTTCATTTTTGATCACAATAACAAGGATGAAAATAACGAGCAGCAATCCCAACGAACTGAAGGCCACCCATGGAGCACTTTTAAGTGTCCAGAAGTTTTGTCCTGTGAGACCTGCAAGCTCATTGGTGATGGACTTTGGATAAGACGTATTATAAATCTTTTCTTCATGACGTCCACCGAGAAAAAGCCGAAATATGGCCAAACCCATCAATATTTGCAGGGTTTGTAATACCTGCTGGACGAACAACAGGATCAAATGCGGTTTAAAGTGTGGCAGGATCTGCACTCTTAAAATATGAAATTTACTTCCTCCTAACAAAGCTGAACTTGTCACATACGATTTCGTGCTGAGTTCCTCAACTAAATCTGTTGTGAAGAAAAAGACAGCGGGAAAACCAAGAAGGAATAAAACAATCAACTGGTATTCTATTTTAACCATAACGGGTATATCGTTAAAAGGAAATATGACAGAATCAATCAATATGACAGCGAACAGCAGTAAAGGGACATAATGAAAAGGCAGGAAAAATGCCTTAACAAATGCTTTAATGGCAGGTACCCAGGTTTCAGTGATTAAACCCAATATGGCGCCAATGGTTACTCTTGCTAGAGAAACAATAAATACGGCCGCAATGGTTTATTTTAGTCCATCTAAAACTAGAAGCAAATTATCCCGGGCATCACGGTCAGTACCCAAAAGATAGTCTTTACTGGGAGGATAAGGCGGATTTTCAAGGACGTATCCGTTTTCATCATATAGCTGGTCAAGCATCGACCGATAATCCCCAGGACCAATATAATCATAGAGAATACTGACAATCAATAAGGCCAGCAAGACAGCCAGGCTGATTTTGGTTTTTACGATATGTTGGTAATTTCATAACTGGAATTCTCCTCTTTTCCTGATCACAGTCTCTTTAACGATTAGGTTGATAACGTACTCAAGGATGATTACCGGGAGAATTAAAATTCCAATCCCATAGATTAGCGGCAATAAATGTTGTCCTCTGAAGACCTGTTCAATGATTTGGTTTGTAAGAGTAATATTGTAATGATACATATGTTCAACCAGGATCAAATTGGAAAGCATCATATAAAGGATGACCCGGAATTTAAGAGATAAAACAGGCAGGATATTCCGCAGCATGTAAACAGCATATAAATAAGATCTGGATAAGCCTTTGGAATATCCTAACTGGACGTAATGGGCCTGTTCTTCCTCTTCAAAACATTTGATTAAATATAAGCCAAAAAGGACTGCAGGCAAAAAAGATGTAACGATGACAGGAAAAGCGACGGGCTGTGAAGAACCAAATCCATACATTGGGAAAATTTTATAGTTAAATTCCTGCAACAGGAAGATATTCAGCATATTAATGATGAAAATGAACAAAAGATCTGGAAGTCCTTCAAAATAATCCAGAAATTGATGAAAACTTCTCCTTAACTTAATAGGTAATAAGATCACGAGGAATCCGATCATGCTTCCCAGCATAATGATCGCAATTAGTGAAATGCCAAGAACCTTATAGGAATTCATAAAACCATCCAAAACATTTGGGTTTTTGACATAATCTAAGACACTTTTAAAATTGAAATCCATTAATTGAGTGAAGATTGTTTGCAGTCGCAGCTGAACTCCATCAAAAGATAGCGCTAAATGTTCACCGGGCTTTCTATCAAAATTAAATATAGCAGTGAAAGAAAGCAGAAAGCTTATTCCAAGCAAGAAAGTTCCTATCAAGGCTAGGGTGTAAAGTGTTTTTACAAATGCATTTTTAAGTATCCATAATCCATTATTCATGACTATTCTCCTTCCAGACCTATTCTTGTGGTAAAAAAAACCTTTTTTGGTAAGAAGGTTTTAAAAAATGTTAGGTTGCACAATCTCTCCAGTATCGGAATGAAAACGGCAAAATAAAAAACTCTTTTCGTAAGAAAAGAGCGCAGTGGGGAGAGAAAAATTTGTATTTGTGTGGGGCTTTGAGGGCAGGATCGTACCCTTATGCAAAGTTCTCGATTCCTATAAGGGTACAATTAAGGTAGAAATGTATGGATCTTCAAAAGGGTACTTATAATTGCTAAGCACCTCCTTATGCAGAGCACATTCATTCAACATATGATTTTTTTCGCTGGGCGCATTATAACTTTAATTTTTTTAATACGATTCTTTCGATTGTTTTCCAAGAGAGATAGTTCTTTAATTGAAGCATGGTCTTGACTCCTTTTCCAATAGGGTACCTTAGGTTTGGTGTGCTTTCATTTGAAGCAATTGTCGCTGCAAGCCTGGCAACATCGAGTGGATCTCCATAAGAATCTTGCCCGGCTGTTAATGTTTTCATTATAGAATCCTTCAGCAATTCATATGGCGACCCATTGGGCAATGATACATTTTCGATGCTTTGCCAGATGTTTGTTTTGTAAGAACCCGGTTCGATAAGGATCACATCAATTCCAAAGGGTTTTAGCTCTAGCCTTAAACTTTCGCTGTATCCTTCAAGAGCATGTTTAGAAGAAACGTAGGGAGACAATCCGGGGAATCCAAATCTGCCGCTTATGCTGCTCATATTGATAATTTTACCCGATCCTTGCCTGCGCATTACAGGAAGGACAGCCTGTGTGACAGCAATAACGCCAAAAAAGTTCGTTTCAAATTGACTTCGATATTCATCCACTGTAAGTTCCTCAGAAAATCCACCCTGAGCATATCCCGCATTGTTGACGAGCACATTTACAGAAACAAGGGATTGCACAAACACTTTAAATTTCTCGATTGATTCTTGCATCGTAACATCCAATGGAAAAACCGTTATCTTATCTGTCACATTTTCAGCGGCTGCTAGTTTTAGCAGGTGTTCTTTTTTATTGAGGTTTCGCATTGTTGCGATCACCTGGAAACCTGATTTAGCCAATTCGATAGCGATTAGTTCACCAAACCCGCTCGAGGAGCCTGTTACAATGGCTGTTTTCAAATAATTCACCTTCTTAAATGTCTTTTTTACTATATTACATTTAAAAAATTATTTTGAACATGAACTAATGTATCTTTCTAGCATTCATGGAAAAAATCTAATACTGTGGATTTTCATGAAAAGGAGCATGCATATGACGAAGATAGAAGCAATCAAAATCCTGAATCTCATTGAAAAACTTTATCCGCTTGTAACATTTAAGAGTGAAACGATTATTATGTGGTTGGCCAAATGTGAGGCAATGGATTACAGCAAGGTGTTAAAAAAACTGGCCGTTCATATAAGGAGTAATCCCTATCCTCCCACAATACAGGAGATCTTAGGAAAATCTTGTAATCGAGGCATATATTTTGAGTGGTTGGAGGAATATTCAATTAGACCAGAAAAGACAAAAGATTTTGTGGCAAAATAGCTAAAATTTTTAGTGTGAAAACTAATTTTTGCGTTTGATATTGGATAAGTCGGGTAATTTTTCAGATGAAAATTAAGATTCATTAGTTAAAGGAGGTAATTGGCATTTAGAAAAATTTCTACCTTTTAACGTTGTATAAAAAAATATCAACAAATATTATTACCTGGTCATAGTAAAAAAACGTTGATAAATCAAGGTTTTTATGAAGAAGATTATCGAAACATGACATTTATCATGTGTCATATATGACACCTGCTACTGCACAGAATCATTTCCCTTATTTATAATTTGATTAACTAAGAAATCCGAAAGGGGAATTTATATCAAGATGGCAACTCACAATGCAAAAGAACTTAGAAAACAGGTCGCCCCTTATGAAAGCTCTAACATTAAAGATAGTATCATTCAAATAATCAATACGGTCATTCCATTTTTAGTTTTATGGTTCCTGGCCTACCAGAGCCTTGCGATTTCCTATTTGTTAACTCTTGGAATCGCTGTTCTTGCAGCTGGTTTCATGATCAGGATCTTCATTATCTTCCATGACTGTACGCACCATTCATTCTTCAAAAATCGTACAGCAAATAAAGTGGTTGGTACGCTCACTGGTGTTTTGACATTGTTCCCTTATAGCCAGTGGGGCCATGAACATTCTGTCCATCACGCAACAAGCAGCAACTTGGACAAGCGCGGGACAGGCGACATCTGGGTATTGACAGTTGACGAATATATGGATGCACCAATGTGGAAGAAGCTTGCATACAGAATGTACCGCAATCCATTTGTCATGTTTGTACTGGGACCGATTTATATCGTTTTGATCACAAACCGTTTCAATCGGAAAGGTGCAAGGATGAAGGAGCGCCTGAACACTTATTTAACGAATGTACTGATTTTCGGGATCTCTGGTCTTATGATTTGGGCAATTGGCTGGAAGGCATTCATCATGGTTGAAGGTCCAATCTTCTTCATTGCAGGAATGTTCGGCATCTGGCTATTTTATGTACAGCATACATTCGAAGATTCATATTTCGAAGCTGATAAGGATTGGGAATACGTGAGGGCTGCGGTTGAAGGAAGCTCTTATTATCAGCTGCCTAAAGTGCTCCAGTGGATTACGGGCAACATAGGCTACCACCATGTTCACCATTTAAGCCCGAGGGTTCCAAACTATAAGCTTGAAGAGGTCCACAAGAATACCAAGCCTTTGCAGAATGTGCCGACAGTAACACTTTCTACAAGCTTGACATCCTTGAAATTCCGTTTGTGGGATGAACGGAATAAGCAGTTTATCAGCTTTAAGGAAATGAAAGCATATAAGCAAAACAGCAAATTGACGGCTCGGACGAAGCCAGAACTTTAATCTCAGCTCCCCTTGAACCAGGATGCATTTCTCCTGGAATAAGGGGAGTAATTTTTTGTAAGCTGACAAATTTTTCTTATGTTAAAATAAAATCAGTTAGATAAAAAGCAGAGGTTCTGATATGATCAAAAAGTTTTTCAATTCACTTAGAAGCACGGGGATTTCACCTTACATATGGACCATCCTTGGAATATTGCCTTTTTATTTCATATGGCAGCTGCCAACAACGATTGGCAAAGTGGTCGGCATCATTCTGACTCTTTTGTTTTTTCTTGTATATTGGGTTGCCTTTGTCTCAAAAGGCTGGACGGTATACTTATGGACTTGCATTTTAATAGGTATTTCCATAGCTTCAGCAAGTTTGTTCAGTTATGTATATTTCGCTTTTTTCATCGCATATTTTATAGGAAATATCAAAGACCGGCTGCCATTCCTTGTTCTATATTTCATCCATCTTGTGGGGACCTCGATTGTCATTAACTTTGAAATTGTCCTTAAAGAGGAATTCTTCATAAGACAGCTGCCTATCATCGTGATTGTTTGGATCGGTGTCATACTCCTCCCGTTCAGTATCCATAACAGAAATGAACGAGGAGAACTAGAAGAGAAGCTGGAGGATGCGAACAAGCGGATTTCAGATCTGGTTAAGATAGAGGAGCGACAGAGGATTGCCCGTGATTTACATGATACTCTCGGTCAAAAACTTTCCCTGATAGGACTCAAAAGTGACTTAGCACGGAAATTAATCAATAAAGATCCCGAACTGGCAAAAGAAGAATTGAAGGATGTCCAGCAGACGGCGAGAACCGCACTGAATGAAGTAAGAAAAATGGTTGCTGAAATGAGGGGGATTCGGGTCCGCGACGAATTGGTACATGTCAGCCAAATGTTAAAAGCTGCTGAGATCAAGTTTATCGGGGATGAAGAGGAATTCAATCTCAACAATGTATCCTTACTGTCAGAGAATATCCTGAGCATGTGTTTAAAGGAAGCAGTAACGAACGTAGTAAAGCATAGTAAAGCATCAACTTGCAGCATTTCCATAAAGCAAACAGAGAAGGAACTGGTTGCAGAAGTAAGCGATAATGGGATCGGGAATATAACAGATGAGGACTTATATAAAGGCAGTGGACTTCATGGCATGAGAGAACGTCTCGAGTTCGTGAATGGCACCCTCGATATATTTTCCAAGGACGGTACGACGCTGTTGATCACGATACCTAAAGTATTAAAACAAACTGGCAGGGGGGACCTGATATGATTCGGATTGTGATTGCTGAGGACCAGCGCATGCTTTTGGGGGCATTAGGCTCCCTGTTGAGTCTTGAGGATGATATGGAAGTCGTGGGAAAGGCGAGCAATGGAGAGGAAGCTGTTGCACTTGCGAAAGAGCTTGAGCCGGACGTCTGCGTTATGGATATTGAAATGCCTGGAAAAACCGGACTGGAAGCAGCGGAAGAAATGAAAGGGCTAGGTTGCAAAGTGATTATTTTAACTACATTTGCGCGTTCAGGATATTTTCAGCGAGCGCTGAAAGCTGGTGTTAGCGGGTATTTGTTGAAGGATAGTCCTTCTGAGGAGCTAGCAAGTTCGATTCGCAGCGTAATGGGGGGAAGGCGTGTTTACGCACCCGAACTCATGGACGATGTATATAGTGAAGAAAATCCGCTGACCGACAGGGAAATGGAAGTGCTTGAACTTGTCGCTGATGGGAAAAACACGAAGGAAATCGCAGGACAACTTAGTATTACGACAGGAACCGTCCGAAATTATATTTCAACGATCTTGGATAAACTTCAAGTTACCAACAGGATAGAAGCAATCACTCAATCAAAGGAAAAAGGGTGGTTTAAGTAGTAAGAAGAGCCTGAAGTCAGGCTCTTCTTATTTATAAAATACCTTATCAATATTATACTTAGCTTTAAGTACGTTGATTGCATAGGTTTCATAGATTTCTCTGTCTATTGGATCTACTACGGTAATGACAGCGATCTTGTTGACTTCATGACGATGGTTTTTAATAGGGGAAACATTATCCTCGAAATGTTTTTTAACGCGAGGTCTAAGTTTACGCGCTTTCCCTACGAACATCAATTCATCATCAGCGTTGAAAAACATGATGATTCCGCCTTTATCCCTTGGAATTCTGTGGTAATCAGTAAAACCAAATTCACTGCTGATGACCGCTTCAACCTTTTCTCCTAATTGCTTGCTTCGTGTAATGACTACGTCTGGTGCTGGTAGTTCAATCTTAATCACTTATAATCACTTCCTATTCTTCAATTAGTAAATCGTACCACAGGCAAAAGTGAAAATCCACATATTATTATTTTACCCAATCAGAAAGAGCCTGACCCATTATGCGGCAGAAATACCGCATAGGGCAGGCTCAGTTACATATCTGTTGTTTATTCAGTTATGCCAACACCATCAAGTCCAGCCTGAGTTGCAATATATTCGGCGCTGTCAGCTCCATACAGGTCATCAGCTGACTGGAGGAGGGCATTCCGAGCATCGCTGAAGTTAGAATCCGGAGTCAAGTACACAGTAAGAGCACGGTAATAAATTTGTCCAAGCTTGTGCTTGCCAATTTGCTCGCCTGTTAAATAGGCTGCTTGATTAATGATTGAAGAGTTAATGTGGACTCCGCCATTATCAAGATTCCATGGAAGGTCATAGTACTCATCCATATGTTTTGGATACATTCCTTCGCCATTTCCATATGGTACATAAGCAGTTCCTACAGGGAACCTGCTTGGGTCACTCAAGCTTCTTAAAGCATCGCGTCCACCTTCAACAGCACTTTCCCCCATGATATCTTCACCAAGCTCCCAATCATCCTCATCAATCAGGGCACCAAAAATATCCGAAAATGCTTCATTCAGTGCCCCAGACTGGAAACGGTATTTTAGATTGGAAGAAGTATTCGTCACCCCGTGTGTCATTTCGTGGGCAACGACATCCAGGCCAGCGGAAAGGGAAATCATGAACTCGCCATCCCCGTCGCCATACGTCATTTGAGAGCCGTTCCAGAATGCGTTATTGTACTTGTCTCCGTAATGAACTGTCGAAACGATTGCCATTCCATTCCCATCAATTGAATTGCGTCCATGCTCGTTCAGGAAGTAATTGTATACCTTTTCAGAATTATAATGTGCATCTACACCAGCACGTTCGTAGTCACTTGTCCAGGCTGCATCCTTAGAAGCGAAAAGGTCACCCGGAAGCCTTGTTGAGCTTGAACGCCATTGGTTTTTGAAATCATAGGTGAAAATACCTTCCGCATTCTCAAGAGAACTGTCATAAAGGTAGAAGGTGGACCCTTGTTTTGAACCCGCTTCGTTTTGATGAGAAATATTTAAAACACGATGGTCACCTTTCACTCCCAGGCCAGATCCTTTCGAGGCGGAATATTCTCCTGCGTGCATAAGGGCGTTATACTTGTCCACTACATTGCCAGTTTTAGCATCTACATAAACAAACCAGTTTCCTGGATGCTCTCCTAAGAAATTCACATTCACTTTATAAGCCAAATATTCTTCATCATTAAAAGGATAAAAAACTAATTCTGTCTCAGGTTCAGTTTCGAGATGGCCAGGTGCCGACACTGAATCTTTTGCCAGTTCAAGAGCGTTCTCAGCTGAGATAAAAGGTTGAATTTTGATATCTTTACCTGCAACAGAATTGTTATATTGACCATTAACCGATTTAACAGAACCATCTTGATTATAGTGTACAACCATCTCTGCACCTTCGACAGGCACTCCATTAATTGTTTGCTGCAGTCTCACGTGTTTCATACCCAGTTTATCCATTTCCTCACTTTTAACTTTGAGGCTTTGACCGGGATTTATCAGTTTAAGCTGAGATTTATTTTCTTCCACAAACTCTACAGGCTCTAATTTTGCTCCTTTGTCTGCTTTCATGTAAACAGATGGATTTTGCTGTTTTACAGATAGACCTTTTTGTAAAATGGTGCTTGAAACATGATCTGGTTGGACAGCCTTAGCCGGGGAACCGATCAATGGACTTAACATTAACGCTGTTGATAATAACATAGGGATTACTAATTTTTTCTTTTCCATCTTACACACCCCTGTTTCACTGATATTCCCTGCCATGACTAAACTAGTACTATTAGCATTTTTATGTATGTGGGAGGGTAAGAGATAGTGTAATAGAGAAAACAATAAAAGTTAATAGAAAAGTCCGATGATTCCGAAAATTGAATACAAAGGAGTGTTTGGTTTAGATATTTCGCGTGACGAAAGATGTGTTTTCCAAAAAAGTTACAATTATTCCTTCCTAATATTGGAACACACCGCTAATGAATAGCAATGTGCTATACATGTTTTATATTGAGCATATTTTTCGCCAAGTAATAACAAGCAATCCTGAAAATATGAAAAGCAAAACTTGATATTTTCTTGCCCAAAAAGCAATAATGAGAAGGATGGTTGGTATAATCCAACCTATTAAAGAAAGCAGGGATTGAAATTGAACCACTTTAAATCTTTAGGTATTTCAGAACAGCTTGCAGAAACACTAAACCAACAGGGCATTACCGAGCCTACAACAATTCAAACGAAAGCAATACCGTTATTGCTCAATGGCAAGGATGTCATTGCGCAGTCACAGACGGGTACAGGGAAAACCTTTGCTTTCGTGCTGCCGATCCTGGAGAAAATCGATATCGAGAAATCACATATACAGGCATTGATTGTTACACCTACAAGAGAGCTTGCATTGCAGATTACTCATGAAGTTAAAAAACTACTTGAGGGAAAAGATGGAATAAATGTTCTTGCTGTATATGGAGGGCAGGATGTCGAATCACAGCTAAAAAAGCTTAAGAAAAACATCCATATTGTCATCGGAACTCCCGGAAGATTGCTTGACCATATCCGAAGGGAAACAGTCGATTTTTCCAAAGCAGCTTTTCTTGTACTTGATGAAGCAGATCAAATGCTTCATATCGGTTTCTTGAATGAGGTTGAAGAAATAATCAAGCAGACACCAAAAACAAGGCAAACCTTACTCTTTTCTGCGACCATGCCGGATGAGATCAAAAGATTGGCTAAACAACATATGTACAAGCCTGAATACATACAAGTTGAGAAAACCCAGGCTCCGCTAGAAAACATCAAACAAATTGCCATTAGCACAACCGACAGGGCAAAACAAAATGATTTAATTGAATCACTTAGATTGTATCAGCCGTTTTTAGGTGTGATTTTTTGCAGGACGAAAAGAAGGGTAAGCAAGCTGAATGATGCTTTGAAAGCAAATCATATTAATTGTGATGAACTGCATGGAGATCTTTCACAGGCAAAAAGGGAACAGGTCATGAAAAAGTTCCGTGAAGCAAAAATTCAATATCTGATTGCTACCGATGTGGCGGCAAGGGGGCTAGATGTTGAAGGCGTCACACATGTTTTCAATTATGACATCCCTCTGGATACAGAAAGCTATATCCATCGAATCGGCCGTACGGGCAGGGCAGGAAATGAAGGGCTCGCCTTAACGTTTTATTCGCCAAAAGATAGATCTTTGTTGGATCAGATTGAAACAGAGCTCAATATTAGAATCGAAAAGAAAAACATGGGGAACGCAAAAAGAGGTGAATCCCCAACGGATGATTACCGTGCCAGCAATAAAAGCAAACAGAGATCTGATGGTTACAAGGGAAAGAATACCAGATCGAGAAGACGAGACGATACGAAACCTGAAAGAGACCACCGGGGCGAAAAAATAGGAAAAGAAACGTTTTCACGAAGGCGAGCTGAAGATAAACGTGAAGATCGGCACGATGGTCAAGGACGTAGAGATCGGGAACAAACATCTTCAAGGCGCGAACGACGAAGCTACCTAGAGGGACAGCAATTAAGTTCCACTCGTTCAGGTGGAAGAGGAATGGAACAGCCTTCAACCGGTGTACGTGACGAAAGAACAAGAAGAATTACCGCAGATAAACCTAATCAGGAAAGACCGGGCAGAGAGAGACGGAACTCCAGCTCACCTGGAGGACGAATAACAAAAAGTAGCAGCACAAGAAACCGCAGGAGCAGATAGCATACACTAAAATAGACCGCAGATATGCGGTCTATTTTAGTGTTCAAGTAGCGCTTGTCGGGGCTGACCAAGGCGCTTGCGCTTTCAATTTAAAGATTTTTTGTCTTTTTGAACTAAGATTAGTGTCTAGCTCCAGCGCCTAGCCCCTCGAGTCGTTTCGGTCCTGCCAATGAAGTCAAAGAACGACTTCACTGTCAGGCCCTCCAACGCTTGTCGGGGCTGACCAAGGCGCTCACGCTTTTATATTAATGTTGTTTATTTGGGAGCTTGTCGCTTGGATTTTCTTTTCCTTGCCTCTTTCTATTTTGTTCGTCTTTCCTCTGCTTATCATGAAGCTTCTGAACATATTCGTGGGTATTCTCCATTATAGTACCTCCTGTTATAAATGACTCGTCGTTACTTTTTCCATTACCGATTCAATTCATTCATGTTATTTATACACCGTTAGAGTAAAGTAATGATTATATTCAACAATGTCTGGAGTGACTAAAATTGCGAATTGAAGATATTTATGAAAATCTGCCGCAGCTAGAAACAGAGCGACTGATTTTAAGGAAAATAAGTTTGGAGGATATTGATGATATACATATTTATGCTTCCAACCCTGAGGTATCAAAATATGTATTCTGGGAAGCGCATGAAACAAGAGCGGCGACTGAGGAATATGTGAAAAGCATTTTTTCTTTATATAAAGAAGGGAAAATTGCTCCGTGGGGCATCCACTATAAAGAGGACAACAAACTTATTGGGACCGTTGACTTTGTTTCCTGGCAGCCACAACATAAGACTGCAGAAATCGGTTACGCGCTCTCCAAGGACTACTGGGGGAGAGGAATCGCTACGGAAGCAGCCAAAGAGCTGATAAGATTCGGAATGAATGAAATGGAATTAGTAAGGATTCAGGCAAAAGCGCTTGTTGCAAACAAAGGTTCAGAGCGTGTTATGGAAAAAGCCGGAATGAACTTTGAAGGCATCTTAAGAAAATTCATCTTCATCAAAGGTGCCCATTATGACGTAAAAATGTATTCAATACTAAGAGAAGACGCTTCAATCTGAGCGCCTTTAGTTATTTTTTTCAAAAATATATACTTTAGCATTTTCAGGTCTGTTAAATTTTGGGCCTGAAAATCCTCTCTTGAGCAACTCCTTCCTCATGAACATCATAATTCCCCCGTGGCCGACAATCAAAATATCTTCACCCTGAACTAATGCCTCATCCAAAACTCTGTTTATGCGTGAAAGGACTTCTTTTTTACTTTCCTTTTGTGATTTGTGGCCCAAGAACCAGGCAAGCCTAATTAAAGTAACGTGAAGCCAAAGAGGCAGGCGCATTTCAGTATGGATGACAGGGTAAAGCGACATCTCCCGCAGGTCCTCCAAAAAAGTAATATTTCCATCAAAAGCCCTGGACGCAGTAATTTTCGCTCTCTCTAAATCACTTGAGTAACATTTGCTCCACTTATGTCCTTGATGATCGATATTAACCTCCTCGATATTGGACTCATTATACTCCTGCTGCCAAGTAAGAAGCTCCTGGGAGGTGACGAGCTTACTTGGATAACCTAATGTCACTTTAAAATGACGTATCAATCCTATTTTCATTGTAATCACCCTTACCAATGTATTTATTAATTAATTCACCAGATGTCCCCAAAATACCTTTAAGGATTATCTGGTGTAAGTTATACAGAAAAGAGGAACCTTAAAGAAACAGGAGGTGTCTACATTGCCAAGAGGAAAAGAACTTGAACAGTTGCCAATGGCTAATACGTTGCCTGGTATGGGTGGAGATCGCAGTAAGTTTGACCGAGATGTATTAACCGGGATTACTAATGATGAAAGACCGATGCCCGCAAAAGTGAACGAAGAAAATCAAAGTAAAAACTAAAGTTAACTTGAAGGTTTCGGCCTTCAAGTTTTTCTTTAAAATAGACTTTCTTCGAAACAAGGTTGATATTAAACTAAATCCATAATATTATTAAATTGGAAACGTAAACGTTTACGTAAAGGGTTTGGTAGTTAATGAGTTATACAATAAAAGACGTAGCAAAACATGCAAATGTCTCGATTGCCACTGTATCAAGGGTCCTCAATGGTCAGGGTGGGTATTCAAAAGCAACAGAAGAAAAAGTTCATCTTGCGATAGAAGAGCTAGGCTATCAGCCAAACGCATTTGCCCGCGGTTTAATTAATAAAAAATCCAATTCAATAGGAATCCTGTTTCCGGAGGTATCGAGCCAGTTTTCTTCAAAGATTCTACGAGGTGTTGAAGAAGCAGCACATTGTCTCGATTCGAGTGTGATTGTCTGCAATACGGCTTCACATGGACAGAGAACGATGAAGTATTTACAGCTTTTAACCGAAAAAAGGGTGGACGGTATCCTGTTTGTTAGTGAAATGCTAACTGAAGAGTATTATAAAAAGCTTGTATCCATGCAGATACCGGTTGTCCTTATCTCGACCGAATCTTACCAATATCCTTTACCTTACGTCAAAGTTGATGATAAGCATGCAGCTTTCACCGCAACTGATTATTTGGTGAAAATGGGGCATAGTAAAATCGGAATGATCAGTGGGAATAAAGATGACATAATAGCTGGACAGCCGCGAACAGACGGCTATAAGCAAGCGTTAGCTCAAAGTGGACTAACCATAAAAGATGAAAATATAATCCATTCAAAAGGATTTTCTTTTAATGATGGGTTTACTGGTTTGCCGAAACTGCTTGAACAATCCCCGGATTTGACAGCTGTTTTTGCCGCCAGTGATGCATTAGCCCTGGGAGCGATATCTGCTGCTTATAAGCTTGGCATTAAAATACCGGATCACCTTTCAATAATCGGCTATGATAATCTGCCGATTGCCGAGATGGCAATTCCGCCGCTTACAACAGTAGCTCAGCCCTTGGAAGAAATGGGTACTGTTGCAGCAGAAATGCTTTTTACGATGATGAATCAATGTAGACGAGTTGAAAGCAGGATTATGTCTCACTCTGTTATTGAACGGGAAAGTGTGAAAAAATTAAACTGACATGATGCGTAAACGTTTACTAAAGAAATTAGTTTGGAGTGGTTTTTTTGAAAAAGCATTGGTGGAAGGAATCAGTCATTTATCAAATATACCCGCGAAGCTTCATGGATTCCAATGGAGATGGAATCGGCGATATCCCTGGAATTATCTCAAAGCTTGACTATTTAAAAGAGCTGGGAGTAGATGTTATTTGGCTTTCACCTGTATACAAATCTCCTAATGATGATAATGGATATGATATCAGTGATTATCGTGAAATTATGGATGATTTCGGAACGATGGCAGACTGGGAGCTACTTTTAAAAGAAATGCATGACAGAGGACTGAAGCTAATCATGGACCTTGTCGTTAACCATAGCTCTGACGAACACCAGTGGTTTGTTGAGTCTAGAAAATCTAAAGATAATCCATATCGTGACTATTATATTTGGAGACCTGGCAAGGATGGAAAAGAACCGAATAACTGGCAGTCAACTTTCAGCGGTTCCGCCTGGCAGTTCGATGAAAATACCGGGGAGTACTATCTGCATATTTTCAGTAAAAAACAACCGGATTTAAATTGGGAAAACCCTAAACTTCGCCAGGAAGTGTATGACATGATGAAATTCTGGCTGGACAAAGGTATAGATGGGTTCAGGATGGATGTCATCAATTTCATTTCGAAAGTAGATGGCTTTCCCGATGCCCCAAATCCTGAAGGGAAAAAATATGTTTCTGGAAGCAGATACTTTATGAATGGTCCTAAAATTCATGATTACCTGCAGGAAATGCATAGGGAAGCTATTGGTCAATATGATGTAATGACAGTAGGTGAAATGCCTGGTGCCAGTGTAGAAGAAGCTAAGCTTTACACCGATGAAACCAGAAATGAATTAAATATGGTATTCCAGTTCGAGCACGTGGACCTAGATTCAGGCCCGGGCGGGAAATGGGACCTTAAACCTCTTAAGCTAACCGATTTAAAAAACAACTTCACAAAATGGCAAAAGGGTCTCGAGGATATTGGCTGGAATAGCCTTTACCTTAATAATCATGACCAACCAAGGATGGTATCACGATTCGGTGACGATAAGGAATACCGTGTGGAGTCGGCCAAAATGCTTGGAACTTTCCTTCATATGCTGAAAGGAACTCCTTATATTTATCAAGGGGAAGAAATCGGGATGACAAATGTACGATTTGATTCCATCGAAGATTACAAAGATATTGAAACCCTTAATATGTACAACGAGAAAGTGAATCAAAATGGGGAAGATCCTGCTAAGGTGATGGAGTCAATCTATGTAAAAGGACGCGATAATGCCCGTACTCCTTTCCAATGGGACGACAGCGAGCATGGAGGTTTTACGACTGGTACCCCATGGCTTCAGGTAAATCCAAACTATACAGCAATTAATGCCAAGCAGGCAGTGGAAGATGAAAGTTCGATTTACCACTATTACCGAAAGCTAATCCAGCTTCGCAAAGAGCACCCGGTCATAGTCCATGGAAGATATGACATCCTGGTTCCCGAGGATGAGAGTATTTATGTTTATACAAGAACCCTGGAATCAAAAAAACTACTAGTCTTATTGAATTTCACTAATCAGGATCAGAGCTTTGATGTTCCTGCTGAACTGCAAGGCAAGAAAATTGAAATATTGATTTCAAATTACGAAGCGAGCGAAAACTACGGATCAGCAATCTCCTTAAGGCCGTATGAAGCAATTGTATACCTGATCCAGGATTAAACCTTGAAAAAGGCTGCTATTTTGCTAACGGGTTCGGTTTTCGAGTACAAAAACTAAATTCGCAAACAAATTAGCAGTCCAATTCGCAACTGAATTGGACTGCTTCTTTTTGTTGATAGTTCAAGGTTTTATATGACTTTATGGGTGTTTTAGCACCCGAATTCGCACCCCTTTTAGCAAGGTGACAAAAATTATTGTCAGCGTGCTAATTCGTATACGAATTACTATGCGAATTGGCGCGTTAAAAATGGTAAGCAGGATTTTGGATATATATGTTAAAATAAAAGAAGGGCTTATTTAACTAACGGAGCAGGTTAGTTGAACAAGGATTTTACTATATAGACAGATTGAAATCTCGGTGTTAAGTAAAAAGGGCATAATTCGTTAAGGATTAATGTCCTTTTTTGTTGAAATAAAAGCAGGAATTTTAAGCTCACGAGAAGAATATGAACTAACAATTATTGGATATGTGGAGGATTTTATGTGGAAGGCTTGTTGGAGGAATTTAGTATACATACTGGACCATAAATTGAATGTTTTAGTTGAATGCTGGAAGGAAGGTTTATACATCCAAGGGATTACCCACGATCTTTCCAAATTTTCACCAAAGGAATTTTTTCCATATGCTAAAAAATTTTTTTCTAATGAGGAACTCAGTCCTCTTGAGGATATGAAATGGAAGTATGCGTGGCTAAATCATCAACATAAAAATAAACACCATTGGGAGTATTGGGTTGTTGATCCGAAGAATAAACTAGCCTTGCCGATGCCCAGAAAATATCTGGTTGAAATGGTTTGTGATTGGCGTTCGCTTTCAAGAAAATGGGGGAGAAAGGTAAAAATATCGAACTTGGATCTTACAGAAAAGATAATACTGCATCCGGATACAAAAACAGAACTTGAAAAGATTATGAGAAATAAAAAGGCAGCTGAGAGCAAAGACAATGTTTTATACAAGAAGATAACATAGCAAACTCTGATAATGCGTCTTGTAAAACTTTAGGGGGAAGAGAATGATTAAGAGAAGATATGGAGAGCGAAAAGATTGGAAACGAGTATTGCAAAGAAGGTATGTTCAGACGTTCCTTACTACAAATGACTTTAGAGGTTACATAACTTTGTTACATACATTAAAAGTATCTAATCCTTTATATACGAGATACGGCGAGAAAGATATTTGTATTGTTGATAATGGTTATATGTGGCTTCAACAATTTCCTTGTGATAAAAACCATTGTGTAACTACAATGTTCGATAGTAGTGGTAACGTAGTTCAATGGTATATAGATATTTGTCTTCACAATGGAGTGGAAAATGATATTCCTTTTTGGGATGATTTATTTTTGGATATCGTTGTGTTACCAACTGGAGAGTTAATTTTAAAAGATGAGGATGAACTGGAAGATGCGTTATTAAGAGGTATCATTGATAAATATCAATATAATTTGGCGTTGAACGAAGTGGAAAACCTTAAAAGCTTAATAGACAAAGGAAATTTCAGCTTGATTAAACTGACAAACACGCATAAAGAAATCTTGAGTAATATGCTGAAGTAGAGCAAGCAACTAATCTGGGAAAGAAACCAAAATTAGAGTAATATGGCATTTTCTTATAGAACAGGGGCGGCAATGTTTCACAACAGATAATAAACAAGTAAAAACGTCGTAGCACGAGAAACTATTGATAATAAGATTTTAGGGGAATTAATATGCACACTACACCGAAACATATTATTGCAGTTTCTGCTTATGTTACAAATGAAAATGAAGAAGCTTTATTAGTCAAAACTCATTGGAGAAAAGATACTTGGGAACCTCCAGGAGGTCAGGTAGAAGAAGGAGAACCTCTTGATAAAGCTGTCTGTAGAGAAGTATTAGAGGAAACAGGTATAGTTATCTCACCTATTGGAATTACAGGAGTATATTATAATGCCACAAAAAATTTATTATCAGTGGTGTTTAAGGCGAAATATGTTAGCGGAGAAATAAAAATTCAACCCGAAGAAATTAATGAAGCAAAATTCGTTAAACTTACTGAAGAAAATATAGATAATTAGATAACTCGTCCGCATATGAAATCTCGTACACTTGATTCTATAAAAGCAATCAACTTTATCCCTTATGAAACTTGGGAAGTAAATCCTTATAAACTGATTGGTAGGCTAACCTAATTATGCAAACGGGAGGTTATCATCCAGCTTAAAGCTCTTTTTACAGAATGTGCTCATTAAACATAAGAGGCAGTAAAGTTTAATAAGCAAATAGAAAATTTGTGAAACATTTATTCGATAAATCCGTATGCTTATTAAGGTCTTATAAAGTGGGGGTGTCATTTTGGAAACCAATGTCCAAACGTCTCAAAACATTGAAATTGTCACAAAAAAGGAAATAACCATAAGAAAGGTTCTTAATATATACGGGGTATTCGCTGTTATAGGA
>NZ_JBIQOE010000099.1:0-21954 GCF_047739415.1 Mesobacillus sp.
TGTCTAGTTGCGCCTCCTAGAAACTCCGAAACTTCAACTCCGCCGGCAGAAGCAAAAAGCGCTTCTTTGTCGGAGTCTCCAGTTTCTGCGTTTCTGGACAGTCGGCTACACATTTCGATTTCGGTCCGCCCAATGAAGTCAAAGAACGACTTCACCGGTCGGCCCTCCAGCGCTTGTCGGGGCTGAACGAGGCGCTTGCGCTTTTTGTTCATGAAAAAATAAATTTTGTATAGTTTACGAACGTTTGTTCGGGATATAATAGCTTTAAACACTCCCGAAAGGATGGTCAGCATGAGAATACGAGATCGAGGAAAGCTGAAATTTATGCCTGCTCATTTTATGCCAGAGCATCGAGCATTATTAAGAGAGTTAGCCAGGGATGAGTTGCGGCAGCCGAAGCCGTTGCTCGATGAATACGAAATCCATGAGATGGAGAATCGGATTTGCTACGCCATGGAATTTACATATCCAGTAAAAATCACGAAGTGGGATGATGGATTTACCTATGAAGAAAAAGGCCATATCCATTATCTTGATCCAATTAGGAAGGAGGTAAGGATGGTAGTTGAAGATGGTTGTGCAGTGTCAATTGCATTTGGGGATATAGTCGCTGTAGAAGTAATTGAATAAATAGGAAAATAATCCTTTTAAAAGAACATTCTGTAAACTATATTTAAGATAGGATATAAATGTAAACTCCTAGTAGGGGGCTATTTAGCTATGAAGCAGAATGTTTCTCATTTGAATTTTGAAGAGCTTAGGATGGAACTATCAGCGGAAGCTGGCAAAGGGTATCCCATGTTTATAGCAGGAGTTATCTTCTGGCTGATGATGGGAGTTGGAGGACTTTTTGTACCGCAACAAATCATGGTCTGGGTTTATTTATTTGGTATAGGTCTTGTCTTGCCTCTTGGGATTTTGGTTTCAAAAGTCATTCATGTCAATTTTCTAGCCACACACAATCCCCTTTCAACCATTGGCGGGTTAGTGGGTGGAATTCAAATTTTTTTCGCACCTATTATCATTCTTGTTGCATACCAGCAACCGGATTGGATTCCGTTCATTATCGGTGTTTTAACGGGGGCTCATTTCCTTCCCTATGTGGCTATTTACCGAAGCAAGGCCTATATTTTCCAAACGGTCGCCACTGTTGTAGCTGCCTCACTGATCGGTTTCGGCTGGATGGATCAAGCTTACTTACTCATTCCATTTTCACTTGTCATTGTTTATTCTATTACATTGTTCTGGTTGGTGAAGGAAGCAAAAGTGGTAAAGGGAAAATGGGCTACTGCAGAGAAAGAGAACTCTATTAGAATGTAAGATTATAAAATGGGAGAGTAACAATGAATAGAGAAAAGGAGCAACCACACTTTATAAAAAGTTGGGCTTTATTAGAAATCAATGAAAAATTAAAGAGAGAATAGGATGGACTATTTTGTGAAGGTTCAACAATACGGAATAAAATATGGGGGCTATATTTTGTCCAATCCTAAAATCATTACATAACTTTTAATAGTGTAAGCTATGCTATGTTCGAAGGATCGGAGGTGCCAGGATGAATGAGAAAGAATTAGTCGGCATCAAAGCTGCTGAATACATAAAAGATGGAATGGTAGTTGGACTGGGAACAGGATCGACCGCTTATTATACAATCACTAAATTGGGAGACTTAGTGAGAAACGGTTTAAACATCAAAGGGATTCCGACTTCGGAGCAAACCGCCGCCCTTGCTGTGGAGCAAGGGATTACTCTGGTAGATTTTAAGGATGTGAAACAGATTGATCTCGCGATTGATGGTGCGGATGAGTTTGATTCCAATTTGAACTTGATTAAAGGCGGGGGAGGAGCACTGCTAAGAGAGAAAATCATTGCTAATGCTGCATCTACCTTCATTGTTATAGCAGATTCATCCAAAGGGGCAGAGAAATTAGGAGCCTTCCCGCTACCGGTTGAGATTGTAAAGTTTGGAGCCGAAATGACGTCCAGGAAGATCGCCGAGCTTGGCTGTGAAGCGAAATTAAGGCTAAATGGAAACCAGCCATTCATTACAGACAATGGGAATTATATTCTCGACTGCGATTTTAAAAAGATCGAGTTACCTCAGGAACTCGAAAAACAGCTGAATATCATTCCAGGCGTGGTTGAAAATGGTTTGTTTGTAAATATGGCGAACAGGCTGATCACGATTGAAAATGGTGAGTTGGTTGAAAAAGCAAGATGAATTTTTAACGGTGCTTCTGGTTGAGTACCGTTTTTCTATTTTCGGAAAGGGGATTTATACAGGGTTATCGAATTACAATGTAGTTTAGTTTTTTGAAGGAGCTGTCTGAATTGAAGGATTATAGTATAAAAACATATGAAGAAGCGATTCAGGTCATTGAAGAGGTTGGCTTACTCCCGCTAGCACCTTTGGTACCAGATTTCCCGGCGCTCAATACAATTACTACTCCTGAGTCCTGGCATTCGGATACGGAATATGATCCATGGATTTGGAGGACAAGGTTTTCTATTGATGGTGTCGCTGGTTATGGAAAGTTCATGAAGAAAAAGTCCATCCTGATTTCACGTGATTTCCTGCCTTATTTTAAGGCGGTTATTGGTCATAATGAAACGGTTGAGGACCGCTATTAAAAAGGACATGTATCAAGGGAAGCGTTGAATCTTTACAGAATCATTAGCGAGGAAGGGGGCGTCGATACAAGAGAGTTGAGGACTCGCGCAGGGTTAAGGGATAAAGAGCATAAAAAGGTGTTCGACAATGGCTTATTAGAGCTGCAGGGATCAATGGACATTGTCATTTCGGGGATCAAGGAAAAAATAAACGCGGAAGGCGAAAAGAATGGCTGGAGCAGCACATCCTTTGAAACATACGATTCCTGGGCAAGCAGAAATAAAATTGCATCTATTGATGTGGATAAGGTAAGGGCCAGGGAATACCTTGTGAATCATTTTCGCGGTTTTGCCACTGAAAAAGCCTTTCAAAAACTGGATAAAATACTGGGGGAATGAGAATGGAAAACCAAGCATTAGTAATCATCGACGTTCAAAACGGGATGTTCCTGAAAGGGGAAGAAGTCTTCAATGGGAAAGAGCTGCTGCGAGGTATTAAGGGACTGATTAAACAGGCACGTTTAGCCAATATACCAATCATATATATCCAACACAATGAAACAGTTGGGTATCCTTTGGAAAACGGGACATATGGATGGGAAATCCATTCAGAAATTTGCCCAGAAAAGGAAGATATAATTACTCAAAAAAACACACCGGACTCCTTTTTAAAAACAAGCCTTGAACAGGAGTTGAAAGAAAAAGGGGTCGAACATCTCTATCTCGTTGGCATCCAAACAGAAATCTGTGTCGATACAACATGCAGAAGCGCATTCAGCAAGGGGTATAAAGTTACTTTAGTTTCAGATTTACATAGCACGTGGCCAAGCGACGAAATAACAGCACAGCAAATCATCAATCATCACAATGGAACTTTGCGCTGGTTTGCAGATGTGAAGTCTTGCCATGAGATTAGCTTTAATTAACTCTTGAGTGAAAGGAATATCAGTAACCATTTTAAGGATCTATATTTCTAATGTGGCAATAGATGAAGCTAATAATTGAATCAGAAGCACTTTGTTGAAGGAGAGACGATTGTGAGAAAACCCGAAAGTGTTAGGATTGATAGCCCGAAAGATTGTGGTAATGCACCTAAAAAGGTGTTATTAAAGGAGCTTACCGTTGCACTGACGACGAAAGATTATGCTGGCCTGAGCGAAAGTATGGCTGATGACATTCGCTGGCAGGTTGCTGGTATAAGCGTTTTTTCGGAAAAGAGGACCTCAGGGATGCTTTGAATGAAAATATAAGCAAAAAGGTAATTCAGCTTCAGATTCAAAACATTATTACACATGGTTCTACTGGTGCGGTAAATGGGTTCTTCGTATTTGATGATCATTCTAGTCTATCTTTCTGTGACGTCTATACCTTTACGAGTGCCGGAAAGAGTGCAAAAGTAAAAGAAATTGTTTCATATAGAGTAGTGGAAAAGCTAAGTGATAAGATATTTTAGACACAGTCAAAATAGCTCTTTGAAGACTAATACCAACTTATGAAGTGGGAGAACTCATGCAGGCTTAAAGAAATCTTTAAGCTTTTTTTATGGAAGAATCATAAAGGGAATCTAGTCTCTAAAACAGAATATATTTCTGTAAAAGGGAGGGGCCGTTGTGGAAAAACAAAATCTTCATCCATTTATGTTCATTGTGCTTGTCGTTGTCACTACATTTCTCATGGGCTCTTCTTTTACCGTAGGCAAGATTGGTTTGAACTACGTCTCTCCATTGTTATTGGTTGGTTTAAGATTCACGATCGCCGGTTTGCTGATGGCGGTACTTGTGAGAAAGAGGATTAAGCCCGAAAAGCTGGCCGATTGGGGAAGGATTTTCATTATTGGATTGATGCAGACTGCAGGAGTAATGGGCTGTATTTTCCTTAGCTTAAGGACGATCACCGCTGGCGAATCCTCGATTCTAACCTTTACCAATCCATTAATGGTCGTGATGATGGGGACAGTTTTCCTTGGAATCAGATACAGGCTCCTCCAATGGATTGGTGCGGTTGTTGGGTTTATAGGCGTATTTATCACATTAGGTTTCCACCTGCAGCTGACAGTTGGTACACTTTTCGGCTTGGGGGCTGCTGTGTTTTGGTCAATCGGGACAATCTTGATCAAACAATGGGGCAGCATTTTCAATGTCTGGGTGCTGACGGCTTACCAAATGCTCTTCGGAGGAATTGTACTTTTATTGATGGGGCTAACATTGGAATCCCCTATGTTGAAGATAACCCCGGTTTCAATAACGGTTATTCTATGGCTGGCAATTATGGCCTCAATCGTCCAGTTTGCTATTTGGTTTTTCCTGATCAATCAAGGAGATCCAGGCAAGACAAGTGCCTTCCTGTTCCTTGCACCGTTTTTCGGCGTACTTACCGGTTGGTTGCTGCTTGGTGAGGTTGTGGAATGGTATGTCTATGCGGGAGGGGGACTGATTTTTACAGGGATTTTCCTGGTGAACTGGACATTTAAAGAGAGAGAGCGACTGGCATTGCACGAGAATGGTTAGCGGGACATAAAACAAACTTGAGGCATTAGGGAATACGGTAGAGTGATTCCTGAAAATAGGCTGGTGATTGACAGCCAACTGAATATGACTATTGAAACTCCGGGTGAATGGGTTGTTCCAGTGTATCAAAGTGCCGCGGTGAAAAATGTTATTGTTATTTCGGAATCCTCTGAAGCTAAGTATGAGATTGTAAGTATTGGCTATCCTTATTGGTTAACATATAATATCTCACACATGGAGGAAGATGAATATTATCTTCATAATATGCAATATGACTTGGAGTTTGCGCATTCACCTTCAAATAATAGAGTGCGGCCATTGGGAGACAGTTCACTCAGGCATTTTGAGGAAAATGGTCTAGACCCGAATGGAATCACGAAACCAGAATTTGTTGCCTTCGTTAAGCAGCATTTGAAGAATAATTACCCTGATCGATTTAATGAGAAAGTTGAAAGCAGGTTTCTATATATTTTTGGAATAATTGCTTTCCTCTTCCTTATTGGAGGCATCATTTTTATCAAAAGGCAAAAGCGTTCGATGAATGGGTAGGAATAATTCGATTCAGCATATAATGAAATCATCGCCAGAAAAATTTTTTGATAAGGCCGTATCTTTTCTTCTCCCTTAATCCGTTTAAAGGGCAGAGAGGTTAAAAGGAGTGAACAGGATGTCGATCGACAAGCTCAGGAAAGTGGATATAGCAAAGGATACAGGGATCATGGATCACTATCAAAACTTAAAGAGATATTGCCGGTTTTTAACTCAGAGCAGCTGGGATGGTGATGACCTTGTGCAGGAAGTGACTGTTAAGGCGATTCGCCATTATGATTCGTCCCAGGTCAGCTCGGCATTGTTGAAAAAAATGGCATATAACCATTGGATAGATACGGTCAGGAAGCGAAGCCGCGAGATAACAGGAATTCCGGAAGAACTCGAATCTATCACTCAAGGGAATGTAATGGATACTGTCGAAACGGTTATGTCCAAATTGACGCCAAAGCAGGCAGTGATCTTTGTCCTGAAGGAAGCATTCCGTTTTCAATCAGGGGAAATCGCTGAGCTGATGGAGACTACAGAAATGGCCGTTAAAGCAGCACTCCATCGTGCCAGGAAAAGGCTTGAGAGCAAAGGAAGCCTGCGTGAAGTGGGTCAGGAACTGAATGAGGAAGAAGAAAAGCTGCTGTCAGACTTGCTTTGTGAATCGCTTCAGTCTGAAGATCCGACTGTGCTTCTTGAAAATATCCAGGAAATCCCGTCACTTGCTCCATGTTCACCGGAAATGTCTCTGCACGCCCGTTCACCTCTCTCTAGTTTCAAAATGGCTGCGTAAGCAGGAAAGGGAGGAACTTGATGAGTACGATTCCTTATGTCATAGAACAATCCAACCGGGGAGAGAGGTCATACGATATTTATTCCCGTCTGTTAAAAGACCGCATCATCATGCTTGGAGATGAAATCAATGACCAGGTGGCAAACAGCGTTATTGCTCAGCTGCTATTTCTTGAAGCAGATAATCCTGAAAAGGATATCTCCATCTATATTAATAGTCCTGGAGGTTCAACCACCGCAGGCTTCGCGATTTTTGATACGATGGAATACATCAAGCCCGATATCAGCACAATCTGTATCGGAATGGCCGCATCTTTTGGAGCAATGCTGCTGCTTGCCGGAACAAAAGGGAAACGATTTGCACTGCCAAACAGTGAAATCATGATTCATCAGCCGCTGGGCGGTGCAAGAGGCCAGGCGACG
This sequence comes from Mesobacillus sp., assembly GCF_047739415.1. Lineage (GTDB taxonomy): Bacteria > Bacillota > Bacilli > Bacillales > Cytobacillaceae > Mesobacillus. The sequence continues at coordinate 6,870 of NZ_JBIQOE010000099.1, forward strand.
GAGATCGAAATTACCGCCAAAAGGATCCTGAAGCTTCGCGATCATGTGAATCAGATTATATCCGAGAGAACCGGACAGCCGGTGGAAAAAATCGAAAAGGATACAGACCGGGATTATTTCATGAGTGCCGAGGAAGCTTTGGAGTACGGGATTATTGATAAGATTATTACACGAACATAGTGAAGGGCTGCCTAGGCAGCTCTTTTTGTTTTGGAGTAATGAATCAGAATTGGTTCAAAAGCTAGAGGATTTCCCCATCCCATAATCGAATTGAAATTAAAAGGTTTTTAAAAAATTGTACCATGTGACAACCTAATTTCTTGTTGTTGTGAATAAAGTTTATATAGGTACAACTCCTAACGGTAACTAGAGAAGCAAAAGAATGCTTCTCTCTTACAAATAATCTGAATTATCAAAAAAGGAGGAAGTCATGTGCATAACACCCCTGAATTGAAGGCCGGCAAACAGCCGGAAATTCCATCATCAATCCTAAGTATGATGAAGTTTTTCATATTTAGTGCGATTGGGATCTTCGTATTTTTTGTTCCAATCACTGTTGGTGGAAAATCATCGATTCCGCTAGACCACATAGTTACCTGGATTAATACCACTTTTTCTGCAGTTGTTCCGTATTATGCATTCATTGTTATCTTATTGGGGGCCATTTATCCTTTTTACAGAAAAACCTGGAACAAGAATTCGACGACGATAGTATTTTCTTTGCTAAAAGTACTTGGAATAGTAGTGGCTTTAATGCTGCTCACAAAGGTCGGGCCAGCATGGCTCTTTAAACCAAGCATGGGACCATTTCTGTATGAAAAGCTGGTTATACCAGTTGGTGTCCTGGTGCCAATTGGTTCAGTATTTTTAGCGTTGCTTGTTGGGTATGGCCTGCTTGAATTTCTTGGTGTATTATTGCAGCCGATCATGCGGCCTGTTTGGAAGACACCTGGACGGGCTGCGATAGATGCTGTTGCTTCCTTTGTAGGAAGCTATTCAATCGGCCTTCTGATCACCAACCGCGTGTTCAAGGAAGGTAAGTATACGATAAAAGAAGCCACTATCATCGCGACAGGTTTCTCTACCGTTTCTGCGACGTTTATGATAGTAGTCGCGAAAACATTAGGCTTAATGGAAGTATGGAATACCTATTTCTGGACAACTCTTTTTGTTACATTTCTTGTAACCGCTATCACGGTCAGGTTGAGACCATTACGAACGGTTAGTGATGAATATTATGAGGGTAAGGGTGTGCCGGAGGAAACAGTGACGGAAAATCGCTTGAAAACGGCATGGGCTGGAGCTATGAGGGCATCGAACAAAGCGCCTTCTCTTGGTAAAAACATTCTGGATAACTTGCGAGATGGATTTATCATGACGATGGGAATTTTGCCGTCGATTCTATCTGTAGGATTGTTGGGGCTTGTTTTAGCGGAGTTTACCCCAGTGTTCGATATTATTGGCTATATTTTTTATCCATTCACATTGATCCTCCAGATTCCAGAGCCCATGCTGGCAGCTAAGGCATCCGCGATTGAAATAGCAGAAATGTTCCTGCCTGCGTTGCTTGTAACAGAAGCCCCAATGGTCACAAAGTTTGTCATAGGCGTAGTTTCTGTTTCAGCTATTATCTTTTTCTCTGCGTTGATTCCAAGTATTATGTCGACAGAAATACCAATCAGCCTTCGGAAATTGGTAGTCATCTGGATTCAGAGGACCATCCTGACGCTCATCATTGTAGCGCCGATTGCACACTTTTTGTTTTGATAAAGAAGTTATTTAGTGGGCTGCTTTGCAGCTCATTTTTTTATTTTTTTCTAGAACTGATAACCCGACACTGTTATAATCGATTTTATATTTTAAAAATTTCGAATCATAAGCCTCTATGTAGACAACAGGTAGAAAATTAACTGTAAAGGGGAATGTCCATGAATATCTACGGATCAGAAAAGATTAGAAAAATGACGTCAAGTATTTTTCAGGAAGTGGTTGACCGTAAGCAGGCTGCCTTGATGAACGGGAAAGATGTGATCGACCTGAGTATAGGGAGTCCGGATTTTGGGCCGCCTTCTTTTGTTATGGAGGAGCTTGCTAAATATTCGATGGATCCGGGGAAGTACGGATACACGTTAAAGGGAATTAGTGAATTTAATGAGGCTGTACAATATTTTTACCAGCAGCGTTATTCGGTTGAACTTGATCCTGAAACTGAAGTCCTGCAGTTAATGGGCTCTCAGGATGGACTGGCGCACCTAGCTACTGCGATTATTGATCCAGGTGATTATGTACTTGTTCCAGATCCGGGTTACCCAATCTATGAAGCTAGTGTAACTATTGCAGGAGGAAGAATTTATCCAATGCCTTTGCTTGAGGAAAATAAATTCCTGCCGCAGCTTAATGAGATCCCACTTGAAATCTTACAAAAAACGAAAATGATGATCTTGAGCTATCCCGGAAATCCTGTCACCGCACTGGCAGATTGCAGCTTTTTTGAAGAAGTTGTTGAATTCGCCCAAGTACATAACATCCTGGTAGTTCATGATTTCGCTTATTCCGAATTGATTTATGATAATAACCCGCAAATCAGTTTCTTATCCGTACCAGGTGCAAAGGAGATCGGTGTTGAGTTCAACTCACTCTCAAAAACCTTCAATATGGCAGGCTGCCGCATTGGCTACGTTGCTGGAAATTCACAGGTTATTAGTATTCTTGCTTCCTTCAAATCACATATCGATTACGGAATCTTTTACCCAATCCAAAAAGCAGCGATAGCCGCACTTACTTCTGATTATTCTTTCCTGAAGGATCAGTTAAAGGAGTATGAAGCACGGCGAGATGCTTTGGTATCTGGGTTCCGGAACAGTGGATGGCAAGTGGCCAATTCTCCGGCAACGATGTTTGTGTGGGCTAAGATTCCTGAAGGCTGGAAATCCCGCGATTTTGCTTTCAAATTAATAGATGAGGAAGGGATTACCGTCGTTCCTGGTGATGCATTTGGCAAACAAGGTGAAGGGTATGTCAGAATCGCTATGGTTCAGCCACCAGAAAGACTGAAAGAGGCATCTGAGAGGATAAATAAATTTCTGTCAGGATTTCCTGTAGGGATTTAAATATATTTCGATAAACGAATTGACTTTTGAATGAATTTAGAATATTATCACTTTAGTAAACTAAAATTTAATACATGTCTTCTTATCAAGAGAGGTGGAGGGAAAGGCCCTGCGAAACCTCGGCAACAGGTTCTGAACGAATACTGTGCCAATTCCTGCGGACAATTTTGTCTGAAAGATGAGGAGAGAGTATTCTACGGCTCTCTTCTTAAAGAAGGGAGCTTTTTGTATTTAGGAGACTTATTTATGAGTCTCTAATATTTTTCCTATAAAACCAACTTATCAGGTTGGTTAAGTTGAGATTAAATGAGATGAGGAGAGATTGTGATGAAATATGGATTTTGGCTGCCGATTTTTGGCGGATGGCTTAGGAATGTAGAGGATGAAAATATGCCGCCTACCTTTGATTATGCAAAGCAGGTGATTCAATCAGCAGAACAATGGGGCTACTCAACCACTTTGATCGCGGATTTATATCTGAATGATATTAAAGGTCCCGAGCATGACTCCCTTGAGGCATGGACGACAGCTGCTGCACTGGCCTCTGTAACCGAAAAAATTGAGATCATGTCTGCTGTTAGGCCAGGATTCCACAATCCTGCTGTCACAGCAAAGATGGCGGCGAACATTGACCAAATCAGCAACGGGCGATTTACCCTTAATGTGGTTTCAGCATGGTGGGAGGAAGAGGCACGCCAGTACGGCGGGATTTTTACCGAGCATGATGAGCGATATGATCGTACTACTGAATTCATTGATGTACTAAAGGGACTATGGAGTGAAGGCAGCTTTTCTTATGAAGGCAAGTTTTATCAGCTGAAGGATACAAAGTTGTTCCCGAAACCTGTACAGCGTCCAAATCCAATTCTATATGCTGGCGGGGAAAGTCCAAAGGGAAAACAGACCATTGTTGAAAAATGCGATGCCTATGTCATGCATGGCGGGACAGTCGAAGAAATTGAACGGAAAATAACAGATATGAAGACGCGCAGGGCTGCTACGTCAAATCCTGAACTGTCAGAGTTCGGAATGGCCGCATACGTCATTTGCCGGGATACGGAGGAAGAGGCCTTTGCTGAATTGGAACGAATCACGGATGTAAAAGAATCCAGTGCCTATGCAGGCTTTAAAGATTTTACGAGCAAATCTCAGCTTGAACAGCAGATCCAGCTCCAGGATTATTCGGTATCGAACCGTGGGCTGCGGCCAAATTTAGTAGGTACACCAGAACAAATTGCCGAGCGAATTTTACAGTATGAAGAAGCCGGCTTAGGATTGTTGTTACTCCAATTCTCTCCTCAGCTAGAGGAAATGGAACGCTTCGCAAAGCAAGTAATGCCGCTTGTTGAGGCAAAAAGGAATCAAGTGATTGTTTAATAGACAATAGATTAGGGAGATGAAAAATAATGAGCAAAGTATACATTATCCATGAAAATAACGAATGGACAGTCCATTTGACAAAGCGGCTGGAGGAGCTGGGGATTCCTTTTGAGGAATGGCATCTAGACGAGGGCCTGCTGGATTTATCGAAGGAACCCCCTGAAGGGATTTTTTATAGCAGGATGAGCGCTTCTTCTCACACAAGAGGCCACCGTTTCGCTCCGGAATATACTGCCCAGGTTTTAGCCTGGCTGGAGGCTCACGGCCGGAAAGTATTCAACGGATCTCGCGCGCTGGAACTGGAGGTAAGCAAGGTTAAGCAATATCTTGAACTAAACAAGCATGGAGTAAGGACTCCAAGAACAATTGCGGCAGTCGGTAAGAAACAGCTACTAGAGGCAGCAAGGGAATTTGACGGGAAAGCATTTATCACAAAGCACAATCGGGCAGGGAAAGGTCTTGGCGTTCAGCTGTTTCAATCAATTGAAGCATTGAAGTCATATGTTGATGGACCTTCTTTTGAAGAACCTGTCGATGGTGTGACGCTTATTCAGGAATATATCCAATCCCCGGATAGCTATATAACAAGATGCGAGTTTGTCGGCGGCGAGTTCGTCTATGCGGTGAGAGTCGATACATCAGAAGGCTTTGAATTGTGTCCGGCTGATGCCTGCCAGATCGGTGACCTATTCTGCCCTGTTGGCGAAGAAGTTGAAGAAAAGCCAAAATTCCAGGTGATCGAAGGATTCAATGACCCAATCATTGATAAATATAAAAGAGTACTAGAAGTAAATAATATTCATGTTGCTGGAATTGAATTCATCAGAAATGAGTCCGGGGAAATCTTCACTTACGATATCAATACTAATACGAATTACAATTCTGATGCCGAAGCAAAAGCAGGGAAATTCGGCATGCTTGAGCTGGCAAGGTTTTTAGGAGAAGAGCTAGCTGCCGAGTATGTGGCAGTGACAAGATAAGCAGGGAATTTCCCTGCTTTTTTTGTTTTTTAAGAGGTAAAATGTGTTAATCTTTATTTAACAAATGTTGGAATTTAATTACGGGAGAATGAGAAAGATGAATGCAACTCATGTAAAAAATAAATTAAGTGCTGATTGTGGAAGTTGTACAGGTTTGCGCTGTGTGGCTTTGCCATGAGAAGGTCCAAGCATTGGGTAGGGGGGAGATAATACATGACTGCTTTTATTATATTGATTGCTAGTATCTTCAGTGTCCTGGCTGTGGGTTATGGAACAAAAGTTTGGAAAGATAAGAAATGATTTTTGTTTAGTTTTTGAATATTTGGATAAAATTTGAAAAATTTCATTGATTCCTTCGTATTAAAACGGAAGGGGGAGTGCATATGAAAAAGTTATCGTTTATTTCTATAATCCTGGTACTACTGCTTTTTGGCTGCCAGCAGAAACAAAATGGAACGCTTGATACTAGTAAACTCGAAAAAGTTGAACAAACTGGGGATGCCACCGAGGAACAATTGAAAGGTATTCCCATCCTATATAAGGTATTCCCATCCTATATAAGGTATTCCCATCCTATATAATGTACCATCGCTAAAAGTGGGCTTAGATGCTTTGCCATTTGAAGTAAAGCCGCCTAAGAATCTTCCTTTTGACGCCATGCCGCTGAAAATGACCATTGAGGATTTCAAGCACGATGGGAAAGAGTTAAGAGTCGATTTTATGAGTATTTCCAAAAACAAAGCTGATGACATTATTTTTATGATTTCTGTCCATAACTTTAAAGTAGAATATGCTGAGTCGCTTGGAAAGGAAGTTCAAATCACAGAGGGAGTTGCAGGGTATTATAACGGGGCTCTATCGTTTGAGAAAGATGGAATCTATTATAATATTGGCTACTATAATCCAAACATTTCTGAAGAGCAGATTAAGAAAGAAACAATCGATATGGCGATACAAATGTTATAAGTCTGAAAAGAACGCAACATTGATTGCGTTCTTTTTGTCGTCAAAAATTTCTTACGCCATGATTTTAGATTTTAGGATACGTTCAATCTCATGTCTTGTTTGAATACCGTCGTTTAAAAACAGTAGCCGGAAATATAGTGACTTTAAGAATTGATTTAAATTTGTGTTCATTCTAAAAAAGTAGGGTGAATATCCAGTTGTATTTTTAATCTCAGAAACTCTGTTTGATAAATTAGTAATCCACTCTTTTAATAGATTTTCTTCCATCCCTTTTTCTAAAAGGGCTATTAGAGCATATATTAGCCGCTCATCTTCTTCATCGATATAGGCTGTGTCTTTTAAGATGCACGTGCCGATCGTATTAAGGCATTCGCTTGCTAAAGCTAGATCAAATAACGGATGTTTGACTGCCACAGCCAATAAGTCTGCCCCATGTGCTATGGAATGGGCCCAGCCTTTTTCCTCGACGTATCCTCGCGTATCTTCTTCTTTTTGTAAGTATAGAATGCTGCTCTCTATAGATTTAAGGGCCGTCTCTTTCGAAAGGAATTGTTCTTCGCGATCCCTGTCTAAAATAAGAGCTATGACCAGTGTTGAAAATGCCCTCGTAAATACGGAATCATCATTCGTCGAACCGATGTCTAAAAATAAGTGCTTTTGGTCAAGGCATGTTTCGATTAAATATTCCATTTGCTTATGATTCAAATAACCATCTTTCGTAAAATAATAAAACGAAGTATAAATCAGTTTGTCCCTTAATTCCGCGTCAGTTGAGCCGATTTGCTCAACCATCTGTATAATAAGCTGATTAAGATCCTTGCTTTTAATAGTTTCAGGTTTTTTTAAATCTAATTCTTTCAATACAATTCTTAATTGTTCAGCAGTCATTAGTTTTTACTCATCCTTCGCCTGAGATATTATATTAATTTTAGCATATTTTACCTGCTTGAAATATTACATACCAACCATTTTTCGGAGTATATCTTTCTAATTCACCGCACACTAAATATAGGTGATTATGTTGAAAAAAATACTCTATTTCACAATTTGGATAAGCTGCATTGGCCTTCTGTCTTTTGCGTATGAGGATTACCTCTATTCTCAATTTAAGGTGGATTCTACCCAGGGGATTGTGGAGGATAAAGGGGTATGGGAAACAACCAGGAATATATATGGGAATTTTACTGAGGAACGGGAATATTGGATACGGCTTAATGGTGAAAAAATTGTGGTGACGAAAGCGATTTACGAGGATGTGCATCAGCACATGCAAATTAAGCTTATGAGAACTCAGCATGGCATGGTGATTGAATAAAAAATATGGTCCGCATCTGGACCATATTTTTTACCACGTATCGCCGCGCTCTTTTTTCAGTTCTTTCATTTTCTCGACCCAGTCGTCGACTCTTTGCCTGATTTCCTTGCTTTCGGTATCTGCTTTTTCGCGATTGGTTTTGGACATGGAGTAATGTAGTTCTTTCATGGCTTCGCTGCGTTCAAAGCCCCAATCTCTTAATACAGAATATTGTTCATCAGTGATCCAGCCATTCTCTGACATAATGGCGGCTGCGTCGATGATCCGATGTGCTTCTTTTCTTCCGACGGTCCATAACTCAAGCGGGTACTTTTCAGCAACTTTGTATTCTGCGACCATATCCCATCCGTCTGGCGCCATCGTAAATGCAAACGCCAGGTCAAGAGTGGAAGGTAGCCACTCGTACTGGATTGTATTTTTCAATTCATCTGGGTTGTCAGCTTTGAAGTATTCACCGTTTCCGGCATCAGCAACAGCTTTTAACTGATTCTCCGTTTTAGCATCTACATCAAATCCGATAATGTTCACCGAACTATCAGCGTTCATTGCAACCAGATCCTTGCTGGCCTGGACTGGATCGCCATCACAGGTTTCAGCGCCGTCACTGACAATGTAGATCGTTGTATTGCCATCATAGCTGCTGCTCATCTCACCGGCTTTTTGGATGGCACCAGCAAGTGGAGTCCAGCCCTTGCTTTCAAAAGAGTCGACGGCTCCATGGAATTCTTCCTTGGCGTATTTGCCCATTGGATAAACCTCTTCAATTCCTGAGCAGGAAGCACCTTTATCTGCATCTGAATCGGAGCCTTTGTGTCCGTAGACTACAAGTGAGACTTCACTGGACTGACCGATGGTTTTCGCGAAGCTTTTAACGGCATCTTTCGCGATCTCCATTTTGGCCCGTCCGTCCGACTGTTGAAGCATGCTCGAGCTTGCATCAAGGAGGATGATCGCTTTTTCAGAAGCTTCTCTTTCCTCTTCTTCGTCTTCAGCTGTTGTCGGGTCTGGCAGAAAAGGCTCTTCGAAATGAGGTTCATAGGCGCTGGCATTCTCGATAATTTCTTTATAATGCGGACTTGCTAGTAGTGAAACAAGGCCTTTTTTAATGGTTTCCAAATCATCTGTTTGATTAGAAAGTTCTTCGAGTTTCGCCGGAAGCTTATTTTTAAGCTCAGGGTCCAGTTCAGGTGTATTGAACCCTATATCTTCTATGTCTTTTTCATAGCTCAAATCACCCATCATCGATCCAGGCTTCAACGCTATCAGGCTTTCTTCTGTAACCTCTAAACTTATATTCTTCAGGTGGTCAAGTTTACTCTGCTTCGTTTCTTCTTTTTTTACATCCACTTTTTCCGGTGTTTCGGCTATGACTTCTTCATCCGGTTCATCATTACTGCAAGCAGAAAGGACGAGTGAAGTGATTAACAATAAAAACAGCGAATACCGTTTCACAAAAATCCTCCTCATCAAGTTTTCGCTATGTAAAAAACATCTTCATAGAGTTTACCATGATTAGTGAACAGATTTGAAGTAATTTCCATGATACATAGTGTAAAAAGCCTTGAACTGACAAAGAATGTTGAGTAGGTAAGGAGGAATATGATGAAGACTTTGCTTGAGCTACCTGCTCTTCTTATTTTGGATGTTCAGAAGGGGTTTGACGACCCATATTGGGGTACTAGGAACAATCAAGAAGCTGAGGGAAACATGAACCGGCTTTTAACGGAGTGGAGAAACAGGAAGGGCCAAGTCATTTACACGAAGCATCTGTCGCTTGACCCAGCGTCACCTTTGCATCATCGAAACAAACTAGGTACGGAATTTAAGGAAATCATCCAGCCTTTGGATGGAGAGATCATTTTTACGAAAAATATGAACAGTGGTTTCATTGGAACCGAGCTGGAATCCTACTTAAAAAAGAACCAAGTGAGCTCTGTCGTTATAACCGGATTATCTACACAGCATTGCGTCTCCACAACAACAAGAATGAGCGGTAATCTTGGCTTCAATACCTTCCTGGTGTCTGACGCGATTGCTGCATTTGAAATCACAGACCATAAGGGTGTTCGCCATACTGCTGATTCCATTCAGGAACACGAACTGGCAATGCTACAGAAGGAATTCGCAACCATCATTACCACCAATGAAATCATTAACCAGTTGAATCAACAATAAAGCGCAGGAGCCTGTATCCTGCGCTTTATTTATCGATGCCAAGGAATTTAAGAACCCGGTGGTAGGGGCACTTACTTAAAGATGTATCATCATCCCGGAGGAAATACTGCCGCCATTCAAAATTGTCTTCAGCTCCGTATGTGTTTAGATCAGGATGGATTGAAATGGTGTCATACTTAGCGAGCCTTTCCCTTACTTGAGCCTTAATTCTCCTGGCATAACTTGGTGCCTTATTAAATTCCTGTAGAACCCATCTCGGCGTGATTGCGAGCATCATTACGTCAAAATGCCTGCTCATCCTGTTTTTATGTGCAGGCGTGGCGCAATACATAAAGTATTTTTCACCGTTAAAACAAAATTCCCAGATTGGATCATGCGGGTCTGTGGGAATATCCTCTGGCCAATCACATTCATCCAGTGAGCTTAGACCACTCAGTTGATTCCAGAAAAATTGTTCAAATTCTTCTACAGAATCATTCTTCAATGATTCGGGAGTCTCATAAAAAATAATCAAAGAAGTATAATTTCCTATCTCCTTTGAATGCTTTGTATAGCTTGTTAGTAGGCTGGCAAGTTCGTTAATCGTTGTTTCCCTTCTTGGATCGCCAACAAACCCATATCGAAGCTGATTTGTAGAAAAGCCAATTGTTGCCGGTATGCAAGGAAAAGACTTTTCCTTATCACCCATTTTAGCGAAGAATTTATCAAGTGCCTGCTTTTCCCAATTCAGCAGCTGATCCCGCGGCGAGGAACCATGTGTATACAAGCCATTCATCATAGTCACCTCCAATAGCTTCTACAATATATTCAAAGCAGGGAGAGTGGGGTAGATGTCCCGGGACAAATGGGCAGCAATCTAAGGTCTGACCAGGAAAGAAATGATGTTTAAATTATCATTCACATTATTAGATTTGCGTATTTGAATGGCATTTTTTTCAAATCCATTAACTGCTGTTTGACTTTAAAGAAAGAGGATAAATGTTAGAATAGAAATAGGAAAATCGAGGAGGGATGTTCCATGCATCCTGTTATTTTATTTGATGGTGTTTGCAACTTTTGTGATGCAAGTGTCCAATTTATTCTGAATCGTGATCCAAATGAAACGTTCCACTTTGCATCGCTGCAGAGTGAAGTCGGACAGGAACTGCTAAAAAAGTATCGAGTGCGTAACGATGTGGACAGCATGATTCTGATTGAGGATGATAAGGTTTTTTATAAATCGTCCGCTGCCTTGAGGATTAGCCGTCATTTGCATTGGGCATGGAAGCTTCTTTATGTGTTTATGATCGTTCCAGCTCCAATCAGGAATATTGTATATGACCTTATAGCAAAGAACCGATACAAATGGTTCGGCCAGAAGGAAAGCTGTATGCTGCCTCCGCCTAACGTGCGGAAGCGATTTTTATAAGTAACAAACGGAAAAGCTGGCAGTCAGCTTTTCCGTTTTTTAGTTAGTGAATGTAGAGTAACGCCAGTAATGATTGGCCATTGGGTCTGCCATCATTTCAAGTCCTTTGCTTTGAGTCTGGTGGATAACTTGCCACTCATCCCTGCCTGGCTCTTTAAGATAAATTTCATGTTCAGGTGCCTGGTCATGAATGCCAACTAAATCGAATTCTTTGTCCTTATAAAATGTTCCGCAGACATGATAATCAATGGCAGGTGATACGACGAGCGGATTGCTGACAGAATGGTTAAGGTGAAATTGAACTCTATCATCGTCTGTAAGTACCTTTTCCAATTGAAATCCCTCGCCAGAGGAGCTCGCGGATTCTACCTGTTCTTGCTTCTTCGTGAATGCTTCCGTTTTACCAGTAGCCTTACTCAAAAGGGCAGATGGATTGTCGGTGTCGATAAATACATCGCTTCTTGTCCTGAATTCCGATGACTCAGGATCAAATGTGCGGTGATCTCCTTTAAAAATCTGGTCCTCAGATGCAGCATTCGGATTTTTGAGCCATTCTTCTTTTAAAAATGTGGTGTATCTGAGCTGCCAGTTGCCGTTTTTAGATTTACTTTTTTGCGGAGATTTCAACAATTCCCTAAGAGGTCCAACCTTTTTGGTAATAGAAAACTCTTCATCAGCTGCCATCTCAGTGGAAGAATCTTTCTTGATAGCACCCACCACATTGGAGACCACCGATTTAAGATCCCATTTAAGCTGGTCCGAACGCTGCAACGGACGCTTGGCTTTGATCATGTAAGTGTAATTTTTGTCATCATCGATCCCTTTATCGGTAAAAGCACAGGAAGTCACTGTTTCCAACTTAATGCCATTCCTAAAAATACTATACTCTGAAACACCCTCGATCGGTTCCCATTCAAAACCGATTTGGCCTTGGGTAACAATCGTTGTAATGAGTAAATCCTCAAGAATATTGTCTCTTTCTTTGAAATCCACTGATGTAGTCGTTTGGATCCGCATTCTGTCCTTTGGATTGCCATGATCATCAAGTGTTTCTATACAGTAAGTGTAAAGGGTGCCCGGAACGAGGTTTTGGTCCACCAGTTTTGGCTCCATTCCTTCGTAGATGAGTTCCTTGCCTCTAAACACACGATAAGGTCTGTTTAGACCCTTCCATTCCAGTGAGATCTGTTTGGCGTCTTGTTCGATATTTTTCAGCATCCTTGAGTGAGTAGAAACGGCAGTCTTGCGCCGGCGATTCAGATTGACAGCATAAAGAGTTCCCGCAATGCCCAATGCGGCAATCGGTAAAAGCTTGCCAGTCCGTGTTGGTTTTGATGTTTTTAGTTGAATTGGACTATTCATGTATCCACCACCTTTAGTTTTTTGCTAGCATGACAAATATTTACCCAAAGTCACAGCGTTTTAATAGAGCCGATGTGCTGAATGGGATGGTAAAATAAGGATAAGTAAAGTGTGATCTATTAAAGGATAAATTTTATTATGTATATGCTAATATAATATTTATTTAGATAGATTAGGAACAATACATTTTTCAAGCTTACTAACGATAGGAGCGTTCGCAATGTTACGGTTAAAAGGAATACTTATGATTGTTATTGGTGCCATGCTTTGGGGGATGACTGGTTCGATCACCGAGTGGGTACTCGCTAATACGGAATTGTCGGTTCCTTTTATCCTGACGATCCGAATGATTATTGCGGGAAGCAGCATCCTGGCGTACCTGGCAATAAAAAAAGAAGATATTTTTACAGTTGTGAAATCACCTTACTGGCGGAACCAGTTGATTATTTTCAGCATTCTTGGGATGGTAGGGTTACAGTACACTTTTACGATGGCCATTAAAGCGAGCAATGCTGTAGTGGCAACATTGCTTCAATTCTCCGCTCCTATATTTGTTGTCCTCTATGTTTCTTTTAATCATAAAAAATGGCCGCCCCGCTATCAGATGCTCGGCATTGCCGGTACATTGGCAGGACTATACTTGTTATTGACGAATGGTTCAGTTAGCAGTCTGCTGGTTAGTCCGACCGCCTTGCTATGGGGAGTTGCTGTGGGGCTTACTTTTGCTTTCTATACACTCTACCCGGCTCGCTTGATGAGGGAGTGGAGTGTACTGGCAATCGTAGGCTGGAGCATGTTGTTCGGCGGCATAGTACTTGGAGTAATCAACCGGGTTTGGCTGAGCAATGAATGGCTTATTATAGCTCAACCGAAGATGATTTTTATCATGGTCATCTTGATTTTCTTTGGTACATTGGCATTCCTGCTATTTTTGGGCAGCATGAACTATATCACCGCTGTTGAAACTAGCATACTCTCAAGTGTTGAGCCTTTAACCGTTATGGTCATTTCGGTGATATGGTTCGATACCATGCTCCAAAGCGTTCAGCTGATGGGTGCTATGGTCATGCTCGTATTCGTGACCTGGCTGTCGATCGGTGATAGAAAAGCGTCAGTTGAAGGACAAGTTGTTAAGCAGAATAATAGTTAGTTAGTGGAGTCGCCAATGTTGGCGGCTCTTATTTTGATTGACGAATTAAATTTCGTTTTCAAAGCAGAACTTCGGAAAATATCGGAGGAAACCGCCGGAAATTTGTCTGAACCCAGGCCAACTTCAGACAAAGTCAGGGGAAGTCAAAGGGAATTTGTCCGAACCCAATGCAACTTCGGACAAAACAAAAGAAAGCTGAAGGGAATATGTCCGAACCCAATGCAACATTGGACAAAATCAGAGAAAGCTGAAGGGAATTTGTCAGAACCCAGGGCGACTTCGGACAAAGTCAGATGGAAGTCAAAGCAATTTGTCCGAACCTGAGTTTCCTTCTGAAAAAGTCGGATTAACCCAGAAGCAAGTTGTCTAAATCAAACTTGGGCTCAGAACACTTTACACCTTAATCATAAAACTCCATATGTTCTTTTGCATGTTTGTAATAGTCAATTCTATCTTGTAAGGTCCCCGTATGGAACTCGAATTTATGCCCATCTGGGTCAGTAAAATAAATAGACAATTTATCTTTTTCATTTCTTTGGCGGCCAGGTAAAATATTCACTTCCAAATCTTTCAACCTGTTACACATTGGTTCAAACTCTACTACATCAATTGAAAAAGCTATGTGTGTATATGATTGATGTATTTCTTGACGAGGTATGTCTTTCTCAACATTCAAGGCTAACCATATACCATTTAAATCGAAGTAAGCGGTAGTTTTACCTTTTACTAATAATTTTGCATCAAATACGTTTTTATAAAAAGTAATTGATTTTTCCAAATCAGAAACAGAAAATAATAAATGGTTAATCCCCTTGATAGCCACTTTTCTCACCTCATTAATAATACCCTCTAGAAAATCTATTCTTATAAATAAGATATCAGAAAAACCTAATCCTTTGGCGTTTACTAAAAAAGTTTCTCGAAACCCGACCGGCACCTTTAAAACATGAAGGATTTTCATTATTTATGTGGAAATTAAAGGAAGTGAAAGGAGAAATGAAAATGATTTTTAAAAGAAAAACATATAGAATCAAGCCTGAAAAATTGATTGAGATCAATAATTTTTTTCATACCAATGTCTATCCGGTTTATATTAAAAATGGTGCCAAATTAATAGGCCGATGGGTGAATGAAACGAAGGACGAAATTCTGGTTATTTGGGAATACAGAAGCACGGAACATTATGAGAGGATCGAAAGTCTAATTAATAATAGTGAACAGTACCAATCAGCAATGAAA
>NZ_JBIQOE010000100.1:0-5057 GCF_047739415.1 Mesobacillus sp.
AAAACTGTTGTGTTTTGAAAGGAGCAATCATGAAATCATTAGTACTTGCAGAAAAACCAAGTGTTGCCCGTGAGCTTGCGCGTGTACTTGGCTGCAATAAAACTCATAAAAGCTATTTTGAAGGAAATCAATATATCGTCACCTGGGCTCTCGGTCACTTGATTGAATTAAAAATGCCCGAGAATTATGACCCTAAATATAAGGTATGGAAGCTTGAAGAGCTGCCGATCATCCCGGATAAGATGGGGCTTAAGGTAATCAAGCAGACGAGCCATCAGTTCAAGGCAATTGAGCATCTTGCTGAACGCAAGGATGTCGGTGAATTCATCATTGCGACTGATGCCGGGCGTGAAGGTGAGCTTGTCGCGAGATGGATCCTCCAGCGCATCAACTGGAAGAAACCCATCAAGAGACTGTGGATTTCGTCGCAGACGGACCGTGCCATCAAGGACGGTTTTAAGAACCTCAAGCCTGGCAGGCAGTTTGAAGACCTGTATGAATCCGCTGTCTGCCGTGCCGAGGCTGACTGGCTGATCGGGTTGAATGTTTCGAGGGCTTTGACAACGAAATTCAAGGATCCTTTATCTGCCGGCCGTGTCCAGACACCGACTCTCGCGATGGTCCTGGAACGTGAAGATGAAATCAATAAGTTCGTGCCGAAGGAGTACTGGACAATCCAGGCCAAGGTCGGCTCGTTGAATGCAGAATGGGAGCATAAAGGCGAAAAGCGGATTTTCTCAAAGGAAAAAGCAGAACAGATTCAAAAGAAGCTTTCAAATAAGAAAGCTGTTTTGAAATCTCTGGACCGCAAGCAAAAGTCAGAACCGCAGCCCCTTCCTTATGACCTGACAGAACTGCAGCGCGATGCCAATAAGCGTTTCGGATTCTCGGCAAAGAAAACATCCAATGTTCTGCAGGGATTGTATGAACAGCATAAGCTTGTCACCTATCCGCGTACGGACTCACGCTACTTGACAACCGATATGGAAGCAACGATGGCGGACCGTCTGCAGGGCATCATTTCCGGTTATCGTGATGAAGCAAAGCCGGCACTCGCTCAGAAAGGCAAGGTCCAGACCCGCCGAGTGTTCAATAATGAAAAAGTAACCGACCACCATGCGATCATCCCGACAGAGGAGCGGCTTCACCTTGCCGATTTGTCACCGGATGAACGGAAGCTGTACGACTTGATCGTCCGTCGATTCCTTGCTTTATTTTACCCGGCTTATCAGTATGAAGTGATTCATGCTAACTTCGATGTCGAGGGTGAATCAGTATCAGCACGGGAAACGAATATCCTTGAAATTGGCTTTAAAAAGGTGCTTGGAAAAGACGAGGATGATGCAGCTACACAATCACTGGGTCAGCTTGAAAAAGGCAAGAGTTACTCTGTTGGCCAGGTTATAATGAATAAAAAGATGACTGAGCCGCCGCTTCGTCTGTCTGAGTCAGATATTCTTGCGAAAATGGAGAAATTCGGACTCGGCACCCCGGCAACGCGGGCTGAAATCATTGAGCGTATAATTTCCTCGGAGGTAGTTGAACGCCAGAACGGCCGCCTGTATCCAACGAAAAAAGGCAAGCAGCTCATCGACCTGGTAAACGATGAACTCACTTCACCTGAACTGACGGCAAAATGGGAAAAGGAACTTGAAGAGATCGCCCGCGGCAAAGGCGACCCGAAGGCTTTCAAGAAACGGATTCGCGAACAGACGGCGCGCCTTGTATCTGAAATCAAGACGAGCGACAAAACATACCGCGCCCATAACCTGACAGGCTCAAAATGCCCTGAGTGCGGTGAGTTTATGAAGGAACGCAAGACTAAGGAAGGTCGTATCCTTGTCTGCTCAAGCCCTGAGTGCAGTTTCCGCAAGCATAAGGATCCAAAGCTTTCGCAAAGACGCTGTCCTCAGTGCCACAAACGGATGGAGATCCACAACGGCAAAGCAGGCGCATACTTCCAGTGCCGCCGCTGCAATGTCGTCGAAAAGGCTGAGGATAAGAAGAAAAAAGGTGTATCCAAGCGTGAGGAGCGCAAGCTGAAAGAAAAATACTCACCATCCCAGGAAAACTTCGGCACCAGTCTCGGAGACTTGTTGAAAGCTGCGATGGAGGATAAGGATTAAAAACCAGTTACTCAAAAGCGGCCATTGTGCCGCTTTTTTTGTATAGTACGGAAATTCTTGCTAAGGATTTAACTTGTAAAAAATTCCTTCGGAGTAGTATGATATTCGTTGGTTCTATTTTAGATAAAAGGAGAAACATCATGAGAATAAGGGATTGGGATCGAAACTTGAAGATTCGCTTGTTTGGCGAAGCTTTAATGAATATAACATTTTGGATGTTTTTCCCGTTTTTGACGATATATTTTGCTGAAAGTTTCGGGAAGGGCAACGCGGGATTCCTGCTCGTCTTATCCCAGGTCTTTTCGGTATTCGCCAATTTGATGGGCGGATATACCGCCGACCGGTTCGGGCGCAAACGGATGATGGTGATCTCAGCTTTTGGCCAGGGAATTGCCTTCCTTGTTTTTGCCTACGCGGTTTCACCATGGTTCACCTCGCCGATGCTCGGTTTCATCTGCTTTACGCTCGTTGGGATGTTCGGCTCCATTTACTGGCCGGCCAGCCAAGCGATGGTTGCGGACGTGGTTCCGGAAAAAGACCGCAGCAGTGTATTTGCTATTTTTTATACGCAGATCAATATTGCCGTTGTTGTCGGCCCGATTCTCGGAGCGATTTTTTATGTAAAATACCGGTTCGAATTGATGATTGCGGTGGCAATTATCTCTATCCTGCTTGCACTCGTCCTTGCAAAATGGACGCGTGAAACGGTGCCTGCTTCCGCCAGGCAGGCACGTGCAGAGAATGGAAAATGGTATGACTTCCTTAAAGACCAAATCGCTGATTACAAGGTCATTGTCCAGGATAAGATTTTCCTAATGTTCATCATAGCAGGGATTTTAGCGGCGCAAACGTTCATGCAGCTTGATCTGTTATTCCCTGTTTACACAAAGGATACGGTGCATAATCAAACTGTCCTCGAACTCGGCAGCAAAGTATTCACCGTCAATGGCGAGCAGGCTTTTGGCTTGATTCTTTCTGAAAATGGCTTGCTTGTTGCCCTCTTCACTGTCGTTGTAACGAGATGGGTGACCCGTTTCCGCGAACGGAATGTGTTTGTATTATCCTCGCTCATTTATGCAGTGGCGATTTTGATGTTCGGTGCGACAAATTGGATTTGGGGACTGATTGCAGCGATGGCGGTATTCACATTGGCTGAACTGATGACTGCCGGTTTGCAGCAAACCTTCATTTCCAACCTGGCACCTGAGCAAATGCGTGGCCAGTATTTTGCGGCCGCTTCATTGCGATATACGATAGGCAGGACGATAGCACCAATCAGCATCCCGCTGACTGTCTGGATCGGGTACGGCTGGACGTTCACAATCCTCAGCATTCTTGCCGTTTTGAGCGCGGTACTGTTCTGGGTGATGTTCAGGATGTATGAGAATAGGAAGGCAGCGGGGGTTTAAGCGGGGGAATTGAAGTTGGCGGTTCGCGGATGAAAGTGGAAAATATGAAGTTGGTCGAAATAATTTGAAATGTGGTCGAATTATTCGAAGATATGGTCGAATTATTCGAAGATGTGGTCGAATTATTTGTATTTACGCCAATATCTTAAGCAAAGGACGCTAAAAGGATGCTAAAAATGGCCCATCTATTGATGAAATTGATTCCCGCGCACAAAAAATCCATGCAGAATCTGTTTCTGCATGGATTTTTCTCTATTATTTTACCTTTGCATCGCTATACTTGAATGTCATGAACACAAATAGCAGGAAGCTTAGCAGCAAAGTGGATCCGCCGACTATATAGAACACCATTGTGAATGTTTCTGGCAGCGGGAATGGCTTCACATTATAAAGCCACATACCCAAGGTCAAGCCGAAGCTTCCAAGGATCGCTGTCCACACATGGAATAATGCTAGTTTTGAAGTTTTCGGCACCGCGTAGGAACGGTAGTAACTTGAAAATGCAAATAGACTCAGCCAGCCGACAACCAAAATATGCGCATGGACCGGGCGGATTGCATAGTCCCCGGCACCTGCCATATGCGAGCCCATGAATGCGCCAACGAAAGCGTAAATTGCGGATAGCCGCAACAAGACAACATCGAATTTCATGTAAAAAAATCCTCCTATACCCCTTTTGTATACCGCTCTATTTTACCCTAGGCTGCTGCCAGGATGCCAGTTTGATAGGCTAGCAATTTTAGACAGATATGAAGCTGCCCGGTGCGCCTCTTAAATGTCTAGTTAAGTCGAATGTCTTAAGTTTCTTTTTTCCTATAAAATCGTTACAATATAAAAGAAGATTCAGAAAAGGGGCGAAATAGATGAGTGATTTCCAAATGAATTTAGAAAAATATGCAGACCTTGCTGTCAAGGTTGGCGTTAACGTCCAGAAGGACCAGACGCTTGTCATCAATACAATGCTTGATTCCGCTGAGTTTGTCCGCCTTGTGGCAAAAAAGGCATACGAAGCCGGCGCTAAAAACGTTGTTGTAAACTGGAATGATGACGTTGTGAACAGGACGAAGTATGACCTTGCACCTGATGAGGCATTCAACGAGTATCCTGAATGGCGTGCACGCGA
This sequence comes from Mesobacillus sp., assembly GCF_047739415.1. GTDB lineage: Bacteria > Bacillota > Bacilli > Bacillales > Cytobacillaceae > Mesobacillus. Next base: position 4,659 of record NZ_JBIQOE010000100.1, read on the forward strand.
GGTTGAAGCTCTGGCTGAAAACGGTGCGGCATTCATGTCAATCGTTTCTTCAAGTCCTGACCTGTTAAAAGGTGTGAAGTCCGATCGTATTGCAAACTTCCAGAAAGCTGCTGGAACGGCGCTTTCAAAATATCGCAAATACATACAATCCGATAAAGTAAGCTGGACAGTCATTGCCGTTCCTTCTGAAGGATGGGCAAAAATGGTGTTCCCTGAGGATACTGCTGAAACAGCTGTACAGAAGCTCTGGGATGCAATCTTCAAGGCAGTCCGCGTGGATACTGAAGATCCGGTCGCAGCATGGAAAAATCATGACGCTTCCCTTCATGAAAAAGTTGATTACCTGAACAGCAAGCGATACAAGAAGCTTCACTATAAAGCACCAGGCACAGACCTGAC
>NZ_JBIQOE010000101.1:0-33908 GCF_047739415.1 Mesobacillus sp.
ACTATATCCCCTCCCATGATATGAATAGAACATCCCCCAGGAAAGCCCTTCTCTTTGAGAAGGGCTTTCCTTGTTTACTAGAAAATTATAAAATATTTTAAATGTGGATAACTATACGAGTTTTCTTAATCCAGCTCCAGCGCCTAGCCCCTCGAGTCGCTTGTCTAGTTGCGGCTCCTAACTCCTCGAGACGTTTCGGTCCTGCCAATGAAGTCAAAGAACGACTTCACTGTCAGGTCCTCCAACGCTTGTCGGAGTTGGGCAGTCGCCTATACTTTTCGATTTCGGTCCGCTCAGGTGAAGTCAAAGAACGACTTCACTGGTCGGCCCTCCGTGGCACAAGATGTGCTAGACCCGCCAGCCACAGGACGTGGCGCTTTAAGGCGGGCAGCGCTTGTCGGGGCTGAACGAGGCGCTTGCGCTTTTTGTTCTTCTGCTGCCTTATTTAAAATCCGTTTAAGAAAGGATTCGAATCCATTTCTAAACCAATCGTGGTTGCTGGTCCGTGACCGGGGAGGACTTCAGTTTGTTCTGGCAACGCCAGCAGCTTTTCATGGATGCTTCTGATTAGTTGATTATGGTTGCCACCCGGCAAGTCCGTCCTTCCTATGCTGCCATTAAACAAAGCGTCTCCTGCCAGGACAAACTCTGCTTCAGGAAAATAAATCGATATACTCCCTGGAGAATGCCCCGGTGTTTCAAAAACTTCGAACTTAAAACTGCCAATTGACATTTCACCTTCATACTTGATCAAATGGTCAGCAGGACGCGCTTTGATTGGCTCGTTAAGCATAAAATGCTTTGAACCATTCAAAGCAGGATCTGATAGCCAATCCTTTTCTTTTTCATGAATATATACCTTGATTCCGTACTTATCTCTTATTCTATCCACTGCCCCGATATGATCGAAATGAGCATGTGTGAGCACAATTGCTTCAGGCTTCACTTCTAGCTGCTCAAGCACTGATGCCAGCTTTTTCGGATTATCTCCAGGATCGACAATCAGGCATGATTGGTTTTCATCATAGACGATATAGCAATTTGTTTGTAAAGGACCTAGGGGAATCTGTTTCCATTTCATCAAAATAGCCTCCAGCTTCTAGTGGTATTATCAATACATTTATTTTACACTATTGTCAGGCAAGTTTTAAGGATTGCGATAGAAAAGCTCATTTGTCCTGATGAGCAAACCCAAAGGATGAGTGTTCAAATCACATTAATTACTTTTATATAATCCAGCACAAAGGAGGCTGCAAAGTGCAAATTCTCATTGGAATAGAGGCCAGCCCTTTCCTTTCGGAACTGCCTGACTTTGAACATTTTCTTCGATCAGCCGCACCACCGCTTCTTGTTCATGAAAATATTTATATTTATAACGATCAGCAATTAGCAGATGTAGCTTCAGGTTTGCTGTCGGAAGCCGAACTTCATGAAGAAACGCATCAATTGATAAAAACAGAAGGAACAGCGGGAAAAGATTTTTACGATTATGGATTTCACTCTGGTGTCGATGTTTTTCTATTCACTAATAATTTATCAGCCTTCAGATTTACAGGTGGCAGCGAAGTTCAGAGTGAAATGGCTCTCCTACAGCTGGAAGAACATCTTGTTTTTACGACTGCTGAAGGCATTTATTTTACCATAGACCATTATACTGACCTGGTATTGGGTATAGTAAAAGCATATGGGGTGAAAGTTGAGTTTTTAGACCTCGACAAATGATGTAAAAAATTATAAAATATAAAACGAGTGTATGCTTGTCATTACATAACAGGCTGCCGCCTATATTTCATTCAAACTTATTCAACAAACAGGCTTTATGTCTGCCTAATTTATGAAGGGGGCTTTTTCATGGGTTTTGCTATTATTTGCGCTTTAATTACACTGCTTGCCGGTTATGCAACATTTTCGGCACTAAAAAACAAAAACATTCTTGGTATCGCGTTTGCTGGAGGAACATTCTTGGTTATTGGCTGGTTCACAGTCATGACGATCCTTACCTCTGGAGTCCCATCAGCGTAATAATTCGAAACAAAAAGACCACCCTTTGCTGGTGGTCTTTTTTCGTTTCTATTGCTGCAGCAATTCGTTTACTCTGTTTACCTTATCCTCCATTTTTCTTTTTACATCACGCCTGTCGTCAATCCGGATATTTGTGGCTACTCGCTGGATGCCAGCATTGAAAGGTGCTTCGTGAATCGCCTGGATTACCTCAAACAAAACAGGAAGTTCACCTTCTATCAAGGTATTCATCGGTGTAAGTTGATACTGGATTTTGCCCTGTTCTTCATACTTCTTAAGAATTCTTTGGATATCTGCTACATAGGAACTGACACTTGGTGTCTGTGTTCCGATTGGAATCACTGTTACATCTACAATCGCCATCAAAATCTCTCCTTGAAAATTATTAGTGAACGAGATCAATTACCTCGTTTGTCTCGATATTCAAGAGTTTATCAAACTGGAAACCGTACAGGCACATTTCTCCGGAGGGAGAGCAGGAAAGTGGCTCGTTGGCCATTTCGTTGATAATGACTTCCTCGTTACCTGTATCTATATGATAACGCATCAAGTCAAATCCTCCATCGTAAAGGTCCGCTTCACCCTGCCCTGTTGCCCGCAGATAAATTAAATTCTTTCCATTTTCCATTAAATCATAAAAAGGAACGACCCATCCAGAAAAAGAAGTTAACAATGGCACCTCGATACTTCCAACCGATTTGTCACCATTCCTGAAGAATGCATACAGTCCCGATTCTTGATTTTCTTCTTCATTCACTTTTACAGTCATTAAGTATGGTCCTTGCGAATCAAATTGATATACATCTTCGAGTATGGTTTTAGTTTTGTTTTCCTTTAAAGAAAAGGTTCGTAACGGGGCCTTTAATGAAATCCCGTCTTCATCCCATTCCTGATAAACAAGGTTATCCTCTGAAATCCATCTTACAAAAGGCTCTGGCAGTTTGATTTCTTTCAGGTTATTATCCCTTAAATCCAATAAATAACTATTGAAAGCCCAATCTTCGGTAAATGCAGATACCACTAGCAAATTCTCATCGAATGGATTCCATTCAAAAGTTAGTTCATATGATTGAATGCTAGTAGAATACATTTCTTTTCCCGATAAATCGATAACAGTGAGGGTGCCTTCCTCTGAGGCAGCGCTATGAATCATCACCTTTGTCTTCTCAGGGCTTGGTATCGCGGTTATGATTGGCTGTTCACTTCTATACAGCAATGATGCCTTTCCTGTCCCAAGATTGTATGAATATAATATAGAAGTGCTTTCCCCTTTATTTGAAATGTAAAGAATTTCTGTATCACTTAGCCAGCCTGCAGACTTATAGAATTCTTCCTGTTCCCCAATTTCGATTGGAACAATATCCGCTCCTAAAAACGAAGGCCCTGGGGATTCCTTTACTCTATTTAAGCCGTGACCAGCTCCCTCATGCAATGAAGCATCAAGCTTTTGGGAGCAGCCGGAAAGGCCGAGTACAGAAGTGATGATGATCAGCAACAACAAGCTAACATAAGGTATACGATATGTACTCTCCGTTATGTGTCTCACCTCTAGCCCCCCATTTTAAACAATGTATATATCTGTACGTTAGAAACTCATAAATGTTTCAATGAATTTCGAAAAATCCGTATATATTTTTAACACTGAATATTATTGACTTACACCAATCAATTGTGAAAATCCCACTTAGTAATATCCCATGTATTCAGGCAAATTACCATCCTTATTTTTCTGCAAGAGACAATTTTGATAATAAAAACCTGCACCATTATGGCACAGGTTTTCTAAAATTTACTCATTTGATTTCGGGTAACTCTTTTCTTTACTGGGATTTTTCTCGTCATAAAATCTCAGCAAGTCCCCATAAATAATTTTATCGGAAAATTCGAGCTCGTTTTTTGCTTGATCAAAGAAAGGCTCACAAGCTGCTTTGTCAGTCGGCTCACCAGTTGATTTGTCATAGCAAGTTTCTCTTGTGAATACAAGGTCCTTAGTGATGAAGCTGCCATCGCGCAGAACCGTAAAGTCAAGCCGTTCCTTTGAGAATAAGTCTGAACCGAAGTCAATGTTATTCTTAGTATCAATTCCTAACAGGTGGAGAATAGTCGGCTTGAGGTCAATCTGTCCGCCTACAGTTGGAATCGTCCTTCCTTCCTGACCAGGAATATGAACAATCAACGGCACCTGCTGCAGCTGCGTGCTTTCAAATGGTGTAATCTCCTTGCCGAGATACTCACCCATAGCCTTATTATGGTTTTCGGAGATTCCATAATGATCTCCGTATAAAATGATGATTGAGTCCTCATAGAGACCTTCATCTTTTAGTTTTTGTATAAAGAGTTTCAAAGCTTCATCCTGATAACGGACAGTCGGGAAATAATTGTTGACTGTCTTGTCATTTGAAGTATAAGGATCAACATAGCGGTCTTCTTCATTCAATTCGAATGGGAAGTGATTCGTCAATGTAATGAACTTTGAATAGAATGGTTTTGGCATAGCCTTCAAGTGATCAACAGACTGTTGGAAGAACTCAATATCTTTCATTCCCCAGCCTACTGAATTTTCTTCTTCCACATCATAATCCGGCGACGAATAGAAGCGCTCGTATCCCATTGATTGATACATGATATCACGGTTCCAGAAGCTCTTGTTATTCGCATGCAGAGAAGCAGTGAAATAGCCGTTCTCATTCAAGATTTCAGGTGTCGCTGAATATTCATTACCTGAGTGCGTAAAGAAAACTGCACCACGGCTTAATGGATACAATGAGTTATCAACAAGGAATTCAGAGTCTGAAGTTTTCCCCTGGCCGGTCTGGTGATAAAAATTATTAAAGTAATAGCTTTCTTTAATGAAATCGTTCAGGAAAGGTGTAATTTCCTGTCCATTCACAGTTTGGTTTATGACAAAGTTCTGCGTGGATTCCATTGAAATCAGTATCACGTTCTTGCCCTTAGCAATACCAAACATGTCCTCGTTGGGCGGCAGATAGTTAGCACGCACATAGTTTTCAATATCAGCCAGTTCACTGCCATCAGCCATAGCTCTCTGTGCCGAAGACTTTGACTGTAAGTAAGCATCATAAAGATGATAATTGTATGTCCCAATATTCTTGACCAGCATTTCTCTATCGAATGTTCTAGTCAACAGCTGCGGACGCTCAGTTTCAGCCATTCCCAGGTTAAAAAATGAAATCGCGATCGCCACAAGAAAATATGCTCTGCGGTTCACCTTGGTGTTTTCCCGGTATCCTATTAGATTTGGTTTGACTTTTAATAGAAGTGCCAATACGAGGATATCAGCGAAATATAACAAGTCACTGAAGTTGATCAATTCAGTAACACTGCTTCCCAAGTCGCTCATATTGCTCGTTTGGAAAAGCACAGGTATCGTCAGGAAGTCATTGAAGAAACGATAGAAGACTACATTCGCGAAAAGAATCGCTGAAACTATGAAACTTGTAATCAAAATGTAGCGTTTCTGAGCCTTTTCCTTCATGAACATGCTGACTCCAAAAATGACCATCAGGAAACTTAATGGATTCATGAACAGGATGATCTCCTGTCTCCAGTTCTCAATCTTTATATCAAAGCTAGTTTTATAGGCAATATAAGTCTTTAGCCAAAGCAGGATTGTTGCAATCGCAACAATGGATGCTTTAGTCCATTTATTATTCTTCATTTGTTTGTTACCTCCCTGTTAAAAATAACAGATACGGGAATTTTAAGGTTATTTTTTCCACTTGCTCAAGAATCAAAGATAATCTTAATACTTTTTTTTCTAAAAAGCAAACAAAAATCATACCTGAAAAAGCATAGACCAATTACTGTCATTTTCCTCTATTTTAGACGAATCAAACCTAAAAAAGTTTCAGGAATGTCCAAATTCCGAAAATTGAAACTTTTGGCATAAAAAAAACAGGGAGTTTTATCCCAAAACTCCCTGCAGGTGATTATTCTTGGCCTATCTTATTTTTAACCAGCCACGCCGCACCAATCACGCCCGCATCATTACCCAATGTTGCGATGCTGATTTCAGTCGATTGTGCTACTCGAGGAAAAGAATTACGTAAAAATTGTCCTTTTATTGGATCAAGCAAAACATTTCCTGCTTTAGAAACTCCGCCACCAAGTACGATTTTTTCAGGATTAAGAGTATTAGCGATATTCGCAAGAGCAATTCCCAGATGCAAAGCAACAGAATCAATGACCTTTAACGCTAACTGGTCATTTCTTTTTGCTGAATCGAAAACATCTTTTGCCGTAACATGGCCAGTTTCCTTATACACCACTGCAAGTTCTCCAGCTGGGGTTCCTTCGTTCAATGCTTCAGTGGCAATCCGGACAATTCCAGTTGCTGATGCAATGGTTTCCAGACAGCCAGTCTTGCCACAGTTACACGGAGCCCCACCCTCAGCCTTAGAAGTAATATGGCCTATTTCTCCAGCAGCACCGCTGACACCATGTACAATATCTCCATTAGTGATAACGCCTCCGCCTACACCTGTTCCCAGAGTGACACATACAAGATCTTTTGCTCCATTTCCAGCACCCTTCCACATCTCGCCAAGTGCTGCACAGTTAGCGTCATTATCTATTACAGCAGGAAGCGAGGTTTCGACTTCAAGCAAGTCTTTTAATGGGTAAGGCTCTCTCCACCCAAGGTTCACTGCTTCATAAATCACGCCAGTGGCAAGGTCAACTGGACCAGGTGCCCCCATGCCAATTCCGATGATTTCACTTTTTGAGTGCTCTAACTCCTCAAGCTTCGTATCAATCGCCTTTGCGATATTGACCGTTATATTTTTCCCTCCGTCTGAAACATCGGTTGGGATCTCCCATTTATGCAGGATTTCTCCATATAAACTTATGAAAGCAAGTTTAGTTGTTGTTCCTCCTAAATCTACACCTACAAGCCACTTTTCAGTCATATTGAGTCACCTTTTCTCATTTGCGTTTTTTTCTTTTTCAATTCGGATTTCCTGTCTTAAAAGCAAAATCGCAGACTGGTAATCTTTTGTCTCAATCAATTGTGAATTATATAGTTCCTTCAGTTCGGCTCCCATGAGCTCTAAATCCGCCACTCTGTCACCTATGTAAATAAATGTTCCGAATTTTTTCAGGAACTGCTGGATATCGTAAATCGTCTTCAACGTAATCCCCTCAATGTTTGTGAAAATAAGAGCATGTTTCCATTACTTAAGTATAAAGGATACTCAATGCCTCCTCAAGTATGCAGGACAAGATTTTATGACAAATACCAGAGTCTTTCATCACTGCATGGTGCTCATTATGACTAACTATAGATTATAGTTACTTCTTATCAAGAACAAAAAGCGCAAGCGCCTCGTTCAGCCCTGACAAGCGCTGGAGGGCCGACCGGTGAAGTCGTTCTTTGACTTCATTGGGCGGACCGAAGCGACTGGAGGGGCTAGGCGCTGGAGCTGGATTAAGATAACTTCATGAAGTTATCCACAACTCAATAATTTAATAAATTCCTTAACCATAAAAAAAAGCAGCAACTGCTGCCTTTTAAATTTTTACCGATCTGGATCCTGAGGTTTCAAGATTCGTGGCCGCCTGTTCTTCAGGGGAATTGGAGACCGGACGAGCACATCACGGAACGCCCGCGGGTTGAACGGAATGAACGGCCATAGGTAAGGTACACCAAAGGATTTCATTCTTGCAAGCAAGATGATAAACAGGACGACCCCAATCAGGAATCCATAAAGCTGGAATGCTGCAGTCAATATTAACAGGAATATCCTTACAAGCCGGTTTGCCAGGCTCATTTCATAACTTGGTGTTGCGAAAGTTCCAATTGCCGCAATCGCAAGGTAAAGGATGACTTCATTTGTCAGCAGGCCCACTTCGACTGCCACTTGCCCAATCATCAAGGCGGCGACAAGTCCAAGCGCGGTTGCCAGCGAGGTCGGCGTATGGATGGCGGCCATCCTGAGCACATCGATTCCTATTTCAATCAGGAAGAACTGAAGAAATAACGGAATTTGACCTGGATCATTCGGACCGATAAATGCCAGCTTCTCCGGGAGCAGTTCTGGTTTGACCGCGAATAAATACCATAAAGGAAGCATGAACAAGGAAGCCCATACAGCCATAAAGCGTACCATTCTAAGATAAGCACCGACAAGCGGTTTATTTCGGTACTCTTCAGCATGCTGCAAATGATGCCAGAAGGTTGTCGGCGTAATAAGGACACTTGGCGACCCATCAACGATGATGCAGACATGCCCTTCATACAGATGTGTTGCGGCTGTATCTGGCCGCTCTGTGTACCTTACCGTAGGAAAAGGATTCCAATGCTGACCTGAAATGAATTCTTCGACCGTTTTCTCACCCATCGGTAGTCCGTCAGTATCAATTTTACTGATTGAATCCTTTACTTTCTTAACCATCTCGGGATCGGCAATATCTTCTATGTAACTGACGACTACATCTGTTTGCGACCTTCTGCCGACTTGCATGTACTCCATTCTCAATGTGCGGTCACGGATTCTCCTTCTTGTAAGCGCAGTATTGAAGACCAATGTTTCCACGAACCCATCTCTCGAACCTCTAACCACCCTTTCGGTATCTGGTTCCTGCGGCCCGCGGACTGGATAGGTTCTTGCATCAATCAGGATGATTTCAGCCACTCCATCTACCGCTAGTGCCGTAGGGCCAGCCAGAACCATATCCGCTACTTTATCAAGGTCATCGGTCGTTTCTACCTCAACATATGGGATGTATGTCTTGACCAGTTTCTTGAGTGTATCAATGTCCAGGGCTCCAGGCTCAAGCTTCGCCAGCAACTGCATGATATAGAGAAGGATGTCGTCCTTTACAAATCCATCTACAAGAAACAAAGCCATTTCTCTGCCGGCGTACTCGACATCCAGCTGGATGACATCAAAACTCTTGCCAATTCCAAGTTCTTCTCTTAAATACTCAATATTATGTTTCAGATTTTCCTGTACGAGATGCTTTTTTTTTTCTGCCATATTCTATCTAAACACCTTTCATTGAGGCTCTTTTATATGTTGATTCGACCATAAATCTAACTGCGGTCCTGGAACAACTTAAAAAATGTAAGAGCACTTACCATGTAATACAGGAACAGCCATTTTTCAATAGGTTGACCAATATTTTCCTGTCCACTCCTTTCACCATCTTAGACAAAAAAAAGTAAAAACATACTTAATTGCATGTGTACCGGACAAGTATCATATAGTGGTTATACCGACCTACCAGACAATCTGAAAAGGGTGAGCTTAATGAAAAAGTATATATTTTTGGGAATTAGCGCTTTAGCCATTGCAGTCTCCGCATTGATGATCCAGCTCCAAATCGTTAACAGTTCAGAGGAGACGATCACTTTTTTTCCATTGAATGATTCAGCGCGGTATACGAGCGCGAGCACTTCATTGACGCTGCTCAAAGATAAAAAAAATGATAAGCATTCGATTGATTGGAAAGTGCAGTCCAGGTTGGACCAGGAGGCATACTTAAGACAGGATATGGGGCTTCTTTTCGTCAACGGCCTATTAAAAGGAAAAGCTGCCAAGTGGGAGCAGGATACAGCAGATATATACCAGGAAGACTTCATTTCAAGCGAGGAAAGCGCAAAGTATGACGCCATCACTTTTCATTATTCCGAACTGCATGGTAACGGCGACAGAATCACAAGCGCTCAAAGGATGTCTGATGACTTCCTATATGTGATTGATTCTCCTTTCAGCCCACTTCAATCCTTCTCCGTCGCCAAAAGTAAACATGAGAAGGAATGGAAGAATGTCCTGGATCAGAGTGTAAGTAACACATTGAATAAAAGCTTGAACAAGGCTGAAAAAACGTATAATTTTAAAGCCTCGAATTATATTGCTGTACCTCTCGATACAATCAGACAATACGAAGACCAGCCTTTAAAAGGGTTTACACAAAAGGAGACTGCCAATATCGTCGGGAAGCTTTGGGAGGGGTTATATAAGAATTATTATCTCGGCATAAAAAAAAGCGATGGCACTGTCGTTGATCCGATTGACAGTACCATGCCTTTGATTTTGGTCTCTAATGATAAGAGCCACCTGCTGGTTGTAACACAAACTGACTCTGGTGAGAGCATCGTACTCAAGCAGATTCTTCAAGGTAGTAATTAATTTGCTCAAGTGTTTTTCGGTAGCTATCCTGCCCAGGATTTAACTCTATTGCCTTTTCAGCATAAGTTTGGGCTTTCTTGAGGTCCTTTTCATCGAAATAAATCAATGCCAGATTGTAATATGCTTCATGGAAATCAGGAGCCATATCAATAACCTTAAGAAGATTCCTTTTAGCATCCTCAAGCTGTCCCAGCTTGATTTCGGTAAAAGAAAGCATGAATAATGATTCAGCCGAAAGTGGCTCCGACTGGCGATAATCCGTAAGCAGCTCATTTGCCTGTTCATACTCTTCAGCTTTTATATGCTGTTGCGCAAGCACCAATATTGATCTTTCATCTACTAAATTTGCTTTGCCGCTAAAACCATACTGCAAGGATAAAAAAACTGCTGCAACTGAAACAACCAGGAATGCTCCTTGAAGCAGAGGACGTTTCTTTTTAGGAAGGTGAAAAATACCTGCTGATACAAATCCTCCGACAAGGCCTCCTATATGTCCAGCATTATCGATTCCAGGAATGGTAAAGCCAAAAGCAAGGTTGATTCCAAGCACAACAAGAATATTCAGTCCCAATGTCCGCCAAAACAGTCTCGGTTTGGCGACACCAAAATAAAGCAAAGCTCCAAAGCAGCCGAATATCGCGCCGCTCGCTCCTGCTGAAAGATTTGGACTGAAAATGAAGCTGGCCAGCACTCCGCTGAAACCTGAAAAAATATAAATAATCAAAAACCGCAAATTGCCGTAAAGCCGTTCAACCATCGTTCCTAAGTAGTATAAAGCGAGGGTATTCATGAATAGGTGGAGCAGCCCAATGTGGATGATAATCGGTGTGAAAAACCGCCACCATTCTCCCTCAAGTATAAGGGGGTTGAATTTTGCACCAAATTTTATCAGCGTTGAAGTATCCGTGCTTCCTCCCGCTGCCTCCAGAACCAGAAACATTAACACCTGGACAGCAATGAAAAGGTAGGTGAAAAAGGGCTTTCCATAATTAAATATCGATTGTTCTTCTTTAGCGCGACTAACCGCGCTGGAAAGAGCATTTTTCTTTATAAACTCTATATCATCCACCGAGAATTCCTCTGCTAAATCAATCTCGATGTTACCTTCAATCCTATTTTCTATTTTCTTTAATGCTTCTGACGCATTTGCCCGGTCCACTAAAATGGACTCGACAGTTACCTTGCCGTTTTCAGAAAGGATCGGTTGGGCGATTCTAAACTCATAATCGTCTACTGGGGGATACGCACTAAAGTAGAGATTAAGAATCTTCAAATCTCCTTTAGCAAGTTTCCTGCGGATTCTGTCTCCATTCTCCGCAGTCATCCCGATGTCCCTGTGCAGCCAGTTGCTCCAATCAAGATTATAATGCAGCAGGCGAACAACCTGCGTATTCTTGTTTTCTGTCTTTTCCAGCCATAGCTCTCCATGATCCTGCGATAGCTGCAGGATACGATACTCCTTCTTCACAATCAGGAATTCCATGACCTTCCAAAACAAATACTCTTCCAAAAAAGCCAACTTCTCCCCTACTTTCCTGCTCCGGTCCCAGCCGTTAATATGTATTTATTTTTTCCTCTATAAAATTATTATAAACTAAAGAACCTTTAGCAAGATAATAAGAGCCTCTAAAACAGAAAAAGACCCGGCAAGGTCTTTTTACTGAAACTCCGAAGGTCCTGAGAATAATGAATCCATCATTTTACTTCTAATACCCGGCAGACCCATGATTGAACCCACAGCCACCCGACGTAAAAACCTGTTGCCAAGAAGCATATTCATGACCCTGTACCTGTTCTCAAAAACAAAATACCCTGCCAGACCAAGCATGAAAATCGAAATCATCTTTCTTACCATATAAATCCCTCCCTTTTTATTCTGGGAATAAAACCGATTTTTTATCCACTCATCTTTAAATATCCATTCCAAAAGATGTATATATAATAGAAGAAAGCGGTTACAAAAACAGCAAATATAAAAAATGGGCTGCATTGATAAACAGCCCATTTTTCTTATCCCTTCATGACAGGGTCCATGACTTTTCTCAATACTTCTACAGAATGGTCAAATTTTTGTTGTTCTTCTACATCCAGGGAAAGCTCAACGATTTCCCGTATTCCGTTGCGGTTAACAATAGCTGGCACCCCTATATAGATATCTTCATGGCCATATTCGCCGCTTAGTTGGGCTGAAACGGTCAAAATCGAGTTTTCATCCTGTAGGATTGCTTTGGTCAAGCGGACAAGTCCCATGGCAATTCCATAATAGGTAGCGCCTTTACGCTGGATGATATGATAGGCAGCATCACGTACATTCGTGAAAATCTCCTCCAGATCATCATGCTTATAATGTTCCTGATCTTTCATCATTTTGGCGATTGGCTTTCCGCCTATATCTGCATGGCTCCATACAGGCAATTCAGTATCCCCATGCTCACCTATAATATAGGCATGTACGTTGCGAGTGTCTACTTTGAAATAATCTCCAAGCAAGAATCGGAATCTTGCCGTATCAAGGATTGTCCCTGAACCGATGACACGTTCCTTTGGCAATCCAGAGAATTTCCATACAGCATATGTAAGGATATCAACGGGGTTTGTTGCGACAAGGAAAATTCCGTCAAAACCATTGGACATGATTTCATCTACAATGCTTTTAAAAATTTTCGTGTTTTTCTCTACTAGATCCAGCCTTGTTTCTCCTGGCTTTTGATTAGCTCCAGCACAAAGCACCACCAAATCCGCATCCTTGCAATCTGCATATGAACCAAACCAGATTTTAGTCTGGGAAGGAGCGAACGCCATTCCATGATTCAAATCCATTGCGTCGCCTTCTGACTTTTCCTTATTAAGATCAACCAGCACTAACTCTTCAGTTACTCCCTGATTGACCATTGCAAATGCATAGCTTGAACCAACGAAGCCTGTTCCAACCAGGACAACACGGTTTACATGATTTTTCATGCGTGTACCCCCTTGAATTTTTTTCTTTAATTAGATTGTACTTTTTTTATCGAGCTTAATGTACTGCTTTTATTTTAAGGAAACGTTATCATTATAAACATTTTGTTACATTTCGATTCTTGTTGTTCTTCTTTGTACTGCAATATTGCTGATCCAGAGCAAATCATTTGAATTTAAAGGATGTTATATAAAGCCATTCCCATAATAGCCGCTGTAAAACATGAGATAAAGTTTACGACGTCGTTGTTGATCCGGGTAAATCCTGAAACCTGTTTAGTTGGCAGGGTGCAATGGGTTAATTTTTCAGTAAAAAGATTGCAGCGAACGCATTTAAATCCTGCCTGAATATAGGCTCCCAACAACGTATCCAGCAATGCCCCTGCCACACCGAAGAGAAACACTGACAATATCCAGCCAGCTCCTTCATCGAATAGATAACTACCGGTTAAAGCAATTAATAAGGAGCCTGCTGCTGAAGCAGCTGTTCCTAATACAGATATTGCTCCCGATGTTCCTCGTGGCACGCTTTTCAAGGATTTGATGGATAGTGGCTGCTGTCTGCTTAATACGCCAAGTTCTGACGCCCAGGTATCTGCATTGGCACTGGCAATGGAAATCGCAAGTACGATGATCCAAACTGGATCAGGAGAAATAGAATGTGCAAGGCCCGCAATTGCTGCTGTTCCCCCATTTGCTGCTACCTGGGCCCAATCCCTTGCTGAACCTTTTTCATGTAACTCTCCCAGGTGTTCCTTCACCTTACTTTTATACCTGGACAGGAGACTGGAAGTGAGAAAGAAAACTCCCATTAATAAAAGTCCCTTTAAACCAAAGCCTGCCCATATGGAAATCCCGGTCAAGAAAGCAGCTATAGCTCCCGATGGTTTTAAAAGCTGGAAATATCCTGAAGCAGCAGCAAATAAGGCAATAAATCCAATAACCAAGAGCTGGTCAATCTCCAATGGTGATAACTCCTTCGCTGGTGATTAATTTCCCAACCGGAATATCATGATTTTCAATAGGAATTTCAGAAACAATCTGGTCTTTAAATGCCAATGAAATCGTTTTTCCTTGATAGTTTGCCAGAAAACGATCATAGTATCCTCCCCCGAACCCAAGCCTATATCCGTTTTTAGAAAAAGCAAGTCCAGGAACGACGACTAAATCTATCTCTCCGGCGCTCACAGAATTCGTTTCGGAAACAATAGGCTCTAGCAAACCATAAAAGACGGATTCAAGTTCAGAAAATCGCTTCAGTTCCCTGAAGTCCAGTTTCCGTGTCTTCGGCTCGCATTTTGGAACGACCATCCTTTTTCCCTGCTCCCATCCCTTCCTGATAATTTGGAAAGTATCGATCTCTGGAGCTTTGGATACAGTGATTGCGATTGTTGAAGCTTCCATCCAATCGTCATTTAGGAATAGCTGCTGCGCGACCTTGTATGATTGGTCTTCGTAATGTGGCAGGCTAAGCTCTGATAATTTTGCTTTAATAGACTTTCTAAGATTTTTTTTGGCATCCATGCGTCATTCCCCCAAACGTATGAGTATTAAATGTATGATTTTACTAACACCAGGCAGTAACTCTCTATGTATAAACAATAACATTACTTCCAGCAAGCGAGAAATGAATTATATGGTTTTTAGACAAACAAAAAAGCAGCTGGGAAAAATCCCGCTGCTTATTTTGTTTCGCGATGTGTAGTTGCGCGCTTATCTCTTGAGCAGTATTTCTTAAGCTCAAGGCGATCTGGGTTGTTACGCTTATTTTTTTTAGAAATATAGTTGCGCTCTCCGCATTCTGTGCAAGCTAATGTAATATTTACACGCATGTAATTTCCCTCCAAACTATTCTAGCTAGGTTCGTGCATACGACTTTTCTATAATATCACTTTTTGTCGGGAATTGCTAGTGTGTTTTTTAAAAGCATCTCATTCAAATGAACAACCGTATTTTTTTCATTTCCTTCGATCATCCAGCAGCTACTTTTTTGAGTTTCACGAGGGCCCATTTGCAAATCAAGCGAGAATAGGCTGGCGGCCGATCCCTTTGCCATTGGCTGATAATTAAGCCTCCCTGATTCCCGGCAATTCCAGAGTCGCTCTGTGCTCACATTCCATAATGGCTGAACTGTACACTGCTTCATCCTGCCATTGCTATTCAAACCGTTTACGAGATAAATCCTTTTATCTGCAAAGTGAAAGATGACATCTTCATTCGGTGATACAAAACTGAATTGTTCATTAACACTATCAGCATGACGCTGCATCAGGATTAATTTTGCTTCTTTGCCAGCTTTGGAATGGTTCGTCACATAAAGATTGAAAAATTCTACCCTTGAATGAACATTTGCCTGTTTGATTTTTATCGATAAATCTTCTTGTGGCAAAAGTTTCTCCGTCACACTCCCAAGCCAATACACTTTTCCATTGACCCATATGCCAGGACTAAAAATCAATGGTTTCCTGCTGTATTCAAAGTTCTCTTCATTGTCGATTCTAAGATAAGCATTCGTCTTCATTAATACCCTCCTTATGGTAATAGTTTGATATCGCGCTTATATATAGTGTATCTGTTGTCTTTGCATTTCGTTCCCAGCTGAATTTCTCTGAAACTGAAATCATACCGGTTCGGCCGATTTCCTCAGCGCGGACTTCATTTTCAAGAATCCAATTAATGATGTGGAAAAGGCTTTTTTCATTGCCGGGCTGCATATAGAACCCGCTTTTAAAATCCTCAATCAAAGTTTGCATTCCTCCGGTTTTCGCGACGACTGTCGGGACGCCAGCGGAAAGTGCCTCAGCTGCGGCAAGCCCAAAGGGTTCATAGCTGCTGGCAAAAACAGCCACATCTGCTCTTTTCATTAAACTGGAACGGATTTCTTCATTAACGAATCCTATAAAATGGACGAATCCATCCAGTCCCATCTCCACAACCTTTTCCCTATACCGTTCTAATAACGGCCCATTTCCCGCCACTACAAAGCATAGATCCGCAGCTTTATGTTTCAGCAGGACTGCAGCTTCCATCAAAGTTTGAAATCCCTTTTCCTTCACGATTCTTCCTATTGAGAAAACCAGTTTCTTGCCGAAAATGAACGGATATAACTCTTCGATATCGAAATCATGTTCATCCACTTTTTCTGTCAGAGCCCCATTAGGGATCACTGTAATCTTGTTGCTGGGGACTCTAAATAATGAGATGATCTCAGCTTTCATAAAATCGCTGCATACGATGATTGCATGTGCAGAATGGCAAAGTTCATTCTCTTTCCTTGAAATAAATTGCTGAAGCTCGGTGAAAATGCCTTTATTACGGCCAAATTCAGTGCCATGAATCGTTGCAATCAATGGGATACCCAATGTTCTGCTGATAAACTCTGCTGCTGGTCCTGTCATCCAGTCATGGGTGTGAACAGCATCAAATTCAATATGTTTTGCAATATTCAATGCTTCTTCAATGACCGCGAGATTCAATCCTGCCATCCAGGAAAGGAAATCTGGATCCTGATCATTAATGGGATTTACCCGGTGGATATGGACAGTACCTTGTATTTCATATTCTTGACTATCATAGGGTTTACTCGTTAAAACATGAATTTGCTGATTACTGTTTGCAAGTTCAGTTGTCAGAGCATGTACATGTCTCGCAAGCCCGCCTATTATATGAGGTGGATATTCCCATGAGAGCATCAGGATTGTTTTCTCTTTTTGATTCTGGCTGCCTTTCACTTGAGGATGCTCCCTTCAAGATTCTCATAATATGTGTAGGTGCTTACCTTTCCGACCCACCCAGGTGAAAGTGGTTTGTCCGCATTTATCTGGCTATCGTTATTCTGGATAGCCGAATTTGACTTTAACAATGGAAAAAATGTTTCTGTGCTTCGTTTAATTCCCAGTTCAACATAGTAATTACCGGCTGGTTTAATTCCCTTGAACAGCCAGCTTGATACACCATGACGAAGAACGACTTCATGGATGACCTTTCTGGAGTTATGATTATATAAGCGCAAGGTCTTAACGAGCTGTTCTTCCGGTATGTAAAAATAATCGCAAATGAACCGCACTTTTTTATCCTGAAGCTGCCAGTAAACAAACAGCTTTCCAGGTGAAAGAATTTTCGCAACTAAATGATCTTGGAGCTTGTTAATATAATGAGTTCTCTCCGCCATGATGCACCCCCAAATTAATCATTATATTAATGTAATTGAAAATAGATTCGTTAAATTTATGTTAGCATGTTCGTCTGCCAGCCACAATGAACGCAAATTGTCGTAATTTGCAGCTTGCTTGATACTCTACGCAAAAACGTTTATTAATTTTTCAATAGTCATTTAGGATTACAAATATGGCGGAGATTCGACAGGCTTTACAACGACTGGAAATCATAATAAGACAAAACTATCATTTTTTTTCAGGAAAAAAATATAAATCGAATTTTCCTACCTTGAATGGTAAACTAATTCTATGTGTTCTAATAACAGCTCGGGAGGAATAACAGATGGGCTACATAATCATCAGCCTTTTTGTCCTGGCCGCGCTTCTTTTCGCAATTTCTTTCTTTTTGAAAGATCCATATAAAGAATTGCGCGAAGAAATCGACCAGCTGACAATCCAGCAAATCCAAGATTTATACCAGATCAAGAAAAAGCTTAAGGTACTGGAGGAAGAATTGCTCGTAAATGATACAACCCTGGAAAAGCAATCTTCATTCAATACTGGCAAAAACCAAATTCACGACATTATAAAAAATCAGGTATGGTCTCTTGCCCAGCAAGGGATGGATATAAACCAAATTGCAAAGCAATCATCGCTTACAAACCAGGAAGTCCAGGAAATCATTAATGAATTTGTTGATGAAGGACAGATCGTATGAATAAACGAACAGCGCAAGCATTCGCATTAGGACTTATTTTCGCAGCGATTTTCCTCTGGGCAGGCAGCAGCGTAATTGCTGAAAAAGAACCAAAAAAAGAAGCATCTCAAGAAGTTGCTGTATCAGACGCTAAGAAAGTTCTTGAGGAAAAAGGTTTCAAGGTTCTAAACAGCAGCGAGTTTGCCGAACTCAATGCCAAGGCAGAAGCCGTGAAGAAAGAAAAGCAAAAAGAAGAAGCACCGGCTGAAAAGGCAGAGACTAAAGAAGAAGATGTAAAAGAAGAAGAAGTGAAAGAAGAGAAAAAGTTTACACTAGTAATCGCGAGCGGTATGTCACCAGGTGACGTAGCCATCATGCTGAAGAGCCAGGGAATCATTGACGATGAAAAGAAATTTGAAAAATTCCTGGTTGACAAGGGCTACCACACAAAGGTGCAAATCGGCCAATATGAACTCACCAGAGGCCTTGATTATCACCAAATCGCTAAAATCATCACGAAAAATAGATAAAGATGTTACCAGTGCCCTCTTCACGAGGGTCTTTTTTTAAAACTTTTATGTGCAAAAAAGGAGAGGGGATACCCCTCTCCTTTAAATATCCTTATTGATTAAGATCGTACCGCTTACCTTTTACAAGATAAAAAACATTTTCGGCTATATTCGTCACATGGTCAGCAGCCCGTTCAAGATAACGGCTGATGAATGACAGCTGTGTGATTTGGGCCAATTGCTCTGGCTTCGTTTGCGCAAGACTTAATAGTTCCTTGATGGTCTGTCCGTATAGATCATCCACCTGGTCGTCCATCTGGGCAACCTGTCTTGCTTTGCTTAAATCCTCTTCGTTATAGGCTTCCAATGATAGTTTCAGCATTTCAAGTGATAGTTGGTGCATCTGCTTGATGTGCTCAATCGGTTTAACAAGCGGTTCTTTTCCAATCCTGATTGTAGACTTGGCGATGTTGACGGCGAAGTCCGCCATTCTTTCGATATCAGTCGCAATTTTGATCGCAACAATCAAACGTCTTAAGTCAACGGCTACCGGCTGCTGCTTTGCAATCAACAAAATCGCGAAATCATTGATTTCTTCTTCCAGTATATTAGCTTCCGCATCATCTTCAAGGATTTTCAAAGCAAGTTCAATATCCTTGTTTTCCAGAGCTTCCAATGACTGGTTAAGTGCGTTGACCGCAAAGTTTCCGAGCTCAAGCAATTTTCCATGCAATGTTTTCAGGTCTTCTTCAAACTTCCCTCTAACTACCATGCATCCTCATCCTTCCAATGAAATTTCAAGATAAAAAATCAACCGAATCGTCCAGTAATATAATCTTCTGTTCTTTTGTCTGATGGATTGGAGAAAATTTTATCCGTCTCAGCAAACTCAATAACTTCTCCATTGAGGAAGAATGCAGTCTTGTCAGAAATACGTGCAGCTTGCTGCATATTATGTGTGACAATGATGATGCTGAAATCTTTCTTCAGTTCCTGAACAAGCTCCTCGACCTTCAATGTTGAAATCGGGTCAAGTGCTGATGTAGGTTCATCCATCAGGATGACATCCGGTTCAATCGCAAGGGCGCGGGCGATGCAGATACGCTGCTGCTGTCCGCCTGACAGGCCGTATGCGTTCTGATTCAGTCGGTCTTTAACCTCATCCCAGATCGCTGCTCCTCTTAAGCTTTTTTCCACAATTTCATCAAGCGTTTTCTTGTCCCGAATGCCATGGATTTTAGGACCATAAGCAATATTTTCATAAATGGATTTCGGGAATGGATTTGGCTTTTGGAATACCATCCCTACACTCGTTCTCAAGTCTTCCACCTGATAGGATTTTTCAAGGATGTTCCGGCCCCTGTATAAAATCTCACCAGAAATTTTCACAGTCGGAACCAATTCAACCATTCTATTCAAGGTCTTGATATACGTTGATTTACCGCAGCCGGATGGACCTATGATGGCTGTAACTTCATTCTCATTTATCGCCAGGTTGATATTTTTTAAGGCATGGCCTTCACCATACCAAAGGTTAAGATCCTTTGTATCATAAACAACTTTTTTATTCTCTTTTTTGACCTCGTCAGGTGTATTTGTATTCATGTTTGTTTTTGTCATATCTTTCACCGTAGCCATATGATTAAACCTCCCACACTAGTATCTCTTTTGGAATTTGTTGCGGATTAAAATAGCGATTGAGTTCATTATAAACAAAACTAACAATAATATCACAATTGTTGCTGCAGCCAGGTTGGCATATTCAGCGACTAGTGCCGAGTCAATCGTCCAGTAATAGATTTGTACCGGCAAGATTGTGAACTTATCAAAGATTCCGTCTGGAACAGGGATTAACAATGCAGGAATGCCTATAACGACAAGTGGTGCAGTTTCCCCAATCGCACGTGAGAGGGCAAGAATAACACCAGTAAGAATCCCAGGCAATGCAGCTGGCAAAACAACATTCTTGATTGTCTGCCATTTAGTCGCACCCATGCCATATGACGCTTCCCGGAGGAATTGAGGTACAGCCCGAATCGCTTCCTGGCTTGCCACCACAACGACTGGGAGCACAAGTAATGCCATTGTCAATCCGCCGGCCAGTACAACCGAACCTAAATCAAGGGTCCTTGCAAACACAGTCAAACCAAGGATACCGAAAACAACAGAAGGAACCCCTGCCAGATTAGAGATGTTGGTTTTAATAAAAGAAGAAATACGGCCCTTTGTTGCGTATTCTTCAAGATAAATCGCAGTTCCGATTCCAAGAATCATCGTTACGGGAGCCACTACAACCATCAGCCAAAGTGTTCCGGTGATCGCGCCCCAGATACCAGCTCTTTCAGGGTCAGTCGATAGTCTATTCATCAGGAAATCCACATTGATCCATGGTAATCCATCTTTTAAAACACGGTAGATTAAGACAACCAAAACGATCAGGCCGAAAAGAGTGGCAAGCAAGAATAGTCCTTTTGCAAGGTTGTTTGCCAATAACCTGGAACCCATTTTTTTCTGAACTTGAGTTGAATCTACATATTTCATCTTAATATTCCTCCCTGAACTTGCGAGAGATATACTGAGCGATAAGGTTCATGATCAGCGTGAACACAAACAATGTCATGGCAACAGCATAAAGACTGTAGTATAAGGTTGTGCCTGCAGCCGCCTCGCCGCCAGTTACTTCAACAATATACGCCGTCATCGTTTGCATCGATTGTGTAACGTCGAAGGTGAAGTTTTTTGAACTTCCGCTGGCGATGGCCACAATCATGGTTTCCCCAATCGCCCTTGATATACCCAGCACAAAAGAAGCAATGATACCTGAGATTGCAGCAGGAATGACTACTTTCCAGGTGACTTCAAGCTTTGTTGCTCCTAGAGCCAGCGCACCTTCTCTCATCGCATTAGGAACCGAGCTCATCGCATCTTCAGATAAAGAAGCAACCATTGGGATGATCATTATCCCCATAACAAGCCCCGGGCTTAAAATATTTGTTGGTTCTAGGCCAGGAATAAAAGATCTTAATAGAGGTGTTACAAATGTAAAAGCAAAAAAGCCATATACAATTGTTGGTATACCTGCCAAAACTTCCAAAACTGGTTTTAATGCTCTGCGAGTTTTGTCAGAGGCATACTCACTCAGGAAAATTGCAGTCATAAGACCAATTGGAATGGCCACAAGCATTGCGATTACTGTCGAAATTAGTGTCCCAGTAAGCAAAGGCAGTACTCCAAAGACAGCATTTTCTCCTAAAGGCTTTAACTTAGTGCCTGTAAAGAAATCTATAAATGGAACGTCTTTAAAAAAGGCGATTGTTTCCGTTAATAATGTAAGTACAATTCCAATTGTCGTAAAAACAGAAATAGCTGCGATTCCAAACAAGACTTTAGGAATGAATTTTTCTGTGTAATTGTTGATACTTTTCGTTTTCTTCTTTTCTTGTATCATTTCCCGTACATTCAGTTTGCTGCTATTATCATGCACAACACTTTTAACCACTTAGAAAAACCCCTTTCATCCTTCTCATCCAAGGAAGAACTTTAACTTATAGTACCCCAGGAAAGACAAATTAATCTTTAACACACGCAAGAAGATGAGAAGGTCAGACCTCTCATCTTCTTTAACCAACATCGTTAAGAAATTACTTCTTCAACCCATTTAAAGTATCAAGAGTAGCTTTGACATCTTCGTCAGACAATGGAGCGAAACCAGTCTCTGCTGCGACATCTTGAGCATTGTTCATTGTATAAATAGCATAATCAAGAACTTGTGCCTTTTCTTTTGCATGGTTCACATTCATGTATGTGAAAACTGGACGTGTGAATGGTGCATAATCGCCATCTTCTTTGATTGTATCTAATGAAGGCTCAACAGGACCATTTCCAAAGTCAACTTTTACAGCAGAAAGCTTATCTTTGTTGCTGTCATAGTAACCGTAACCGAAGAAACCAATTGCATTCTTATCTTTTGATACTAGGTCTACAAGTGTAGAGTAGTCTTGCTGAAGGTTTATACCTTCAACTAAATCTTGTTCTTCAAGGATATTTTCGAACATAAACTCGTAAGTTCCGTGGTTTTCGTTAGGGCCATATGTTTTGATTTCTTCATCAGGGAAATCTGCACGAACATCAGACCATTTTTTCTTTCCAGCGCTTGCAAGGAAAATGTCCTTAACTTCCTGCTCTGTAAGCTCAGTAGCCCAGTCATTTTCTTTATTAATGACGATTGTAATACCATCCAATGCAACTTTCATTTCTTGAACTTCGATTCCAAGCTCTTCAGCCTGAGCTTTCTCTTCGTCTTTGATTTGACGGGAAGCATCATTGAAATCAGTACCATCTTCTTTAACAAGGAATTTCTTGAAGCCCGCTGATGTTCCGGAGCGGCTTACTTCAACAGAAACGTTTTCCTGTTCACCCATATAGTTTTCAGCCATACGTGCCATAAAAGGATACACTGTACCAGAACCGTCGATGACCACGCTGCCTTCTAGTTCTTCACCGTTTTCGCCATTTCCACCTTCATTATCTCCACCACCGCAAGCTGCAGTGAATACCATTACAGCTGCCAGCATTAAAAACACACTCATCTTCTTAAGACTTTTCATTCTTTAATTCCCCCTACGAGATGTGGTTGTTGTTATGTCCTACAAGACCAAGAATACTGTTCTTCTTTTAAGACTGTTTTAACTGAATGTAAAGGTTTTGTAAATTTATTGTTTTTTGGCTTATATTGTCGAAAAACAGGTAATAAGTTTTGCCTGTTGAAGATAGTATACCCAGGGCAAATAAAAAAAAACTGTCTCAATAGAGACAGTTTAGTCTAGCATCATTGCTCGATTTCTTCATCGATTTCTTCATCGATTTCCTCTAAAAGATCAGTTCCTTCTTCTTTCTTTTCAATTTCCTGGATTGGCTGTTCGGGATTCATATTTCCCTCAAGGCGTTTCTTTTTCAGTTCGAAATACGTATCCAGGACTCTCCGCCCGATGTCATTATTTGCATGGTGGCCTTGATTGCCTTCATATGCCCAAGGAACCATGACAGCCATCGCAATTTCCGGATTTTCATGGGGAGCATAAGCAACCAGGCTCAAGTTCATCACTTCAGGAGGAAGGTCATAATTCTTCCTTTTTGGGCCATCATAAAAAGCTTGTGCTGTACCCGTTTTGCCAGCAGGTTTGTAATCAGCAGTATAAAATGCTCCATAGGCCGTACCGCCTCTTTCCTGCATAACCCTTCTGAATCCTTCCTGGACTCTGTCGAACCATTCAGGCTTGGCATCAACCTTGTTCAGGATGACAGGCTCAAGCTCATTCAGTACGGGACCGACCTCATTATTTTTCATGACCGGCTCCCTAATTTCTTTTACAATTCTTGGCTGAAGCCTATTGCCGCCATTCGCGATTGTTGAAACATATTGTGCCAATTGAAGCGTTGTGTACGTATCATACTGGCCAATCGCAAAGTCAAGCAAGAGACCTGGCCTTTTCTCTGTTCCCTTGAAACCGACCATCTCGTTAGGCAGGTCAATTCCTGTTCTTGTCCCAAGGCCGAATTGACTGAAATAATTTCTCATCGTATCAAATGCTTGTGGTTCAAGATACAATGGCTGATCATATTTGTAATTACCCTTACCTATATTTATCGCAGTCCTGAACATGTATACGTTAGACGATACCTTCAGGGCATTGCGGTCATCAAGAGTACCTAATCCTGCCTTCCAGGATTTTTTCGGGTTCGTGCCTTTTATCTTAATAGGTGTATCGTAAAACTGTGTACCAGGACTAATTGCTCCGGTATTGAAGCCTGTTAAAATTGTTGCTCCTTTAACAGCAGACCCGACATTATATGAAGTTGTAAAGTTCCCGCTCGCAAAATCCTGCATGACCGTTTTTCCTGTTTCTTCATCCTTAACGATCTGCTTCCCGGCTAGCGACAACACTTCTCCTGTGTTAGGGTCCATTAATACAACAAATGCCCTGTCCAGCAGTCCTGTTCTTGGCTGTTGCTTCGCCTTCGCCAATTCTTCTTCAATAATTTTTTCTACAGCGAGCTGAAGATCCATGTCAATCGTCAGCACAAGGTCCTTGCCTCGCTGTCCTTCGGAAATGATCTTTGAATCCAGGACATTTCCGCCCTTGTCGGTAATGTTTTTTACTTTTGCCTTCTGACCATGAAGAACATCTTCATATTGCTGTTCAATGTAACTTAAGCCGACTCTGTCGTTCCGGCTGTAACCGCGAGCAAGATAATACTCAAGCTTTTCTTTCGGAAGTCCCTTTTCGGAATCACTTACTTTTCCTAGAATCGACCTAAGCGTTTTGTCATAAGAATATTTTCGCTCCCAGTCAGTCGTTGTGTCGACACCTGGCAGCATTTCGAGGTTCTCACTGACAATAGCGAACTCCTCCGGTGTTACCTCTTTTTTGACGATTTGAGGCGATAATGCGTATCCGCTCATCATCTCACGTAAAATAGCGAGTATTTCAAGATCCTCTTTAGTTAATTCATTGAGCTCGTTTTCAGTAATGCGATCCAGCTGGAGATTATAAAGGGCTTTATCATCCAGCTTTTTTTCATCATACTGTGCCCATTCTTTTTCTTTGATTTTTTCTCTGGCACGCTCTTCATTTGTTAAGATCCAATAATCCTTTTTGTCCCGTTCTCTGACTTTCTTTAAATCCTCTTCAGAATCCTTTGATATCAGTTTTGCGAGTCGTTCTGCTACCATGAGCATCTCTTTTGTCTCAGTGCTCTGACTCTTTGTATATGTTATAGCCTTACTGGGCGTATTATCGACAATCGTTTTCATGTTCCGGTCGTACATTTTCCCTCTCGGAACTGGATTGTTCACGGTAACGTCTTCAGTTCGCTCTATTTCCCTTTTAAAATCCTCACCGTAAACAATTTGAACAATGCCAAGTCTTAAAATCAGCATAGAAAACAAAACAAATACTGCAAAAAACAACATATTCAGCCTGAATGGCACATGCGTTTTCTTCTTTTTCTTCTTATTCAAGCCTCTCCCACCTCTTCAGTCTGTATGTCCATGATTATGCACTATATTATTTTATCGAAGTTGGCCGTTTTTTTCTATCAATAAACTATGGCAGAAAGATTTTCCAATTATATTTGATTATAGAAAAAGACCGGGGGATCATCCCGGTCATGCTGGGGCTTTCAGATGAATTTTCCTGATAAAAAAGTAGATCAGTGTATGTCCACTCCCAAGGATGACAAGTAGGATGGGTATTGCCCTTTCTTCATTGAACAAATGGATTGAAACCAGGAATAATAATATCGACGCAACACGGCCAAGGTTCAAAAATAATTCGCGGACAACTATATATTCGATTCTCATTTCAGCAGCTTTCCAGCCCCGTCCAATCACGTCATAGGTCATTGATGCATACGGAACGAGAAGCAATGGATAAGCGACTGCAATCAGAGCCGCATATAACAGCAGACGGAAATAGCTGACCTGGAAAACAATCAGGAAAATGGCTAAGAAAAGAATCACCCCGCCTACGAGAATTGCTTTTTTCCTGTGTTCCTTTTTCAGCATTCTTGAGACAAAAAAATAGGCAAGAAATGAAATTCCTGAATTAATCAATCCATAGGTGCCCAACGCCATTTCGCTATCTGTGGCAATAAATACAAAAACCGAAACAATGAAAACAAATACTCCCTCCCTCAGCCCTTGGAAAAAATGAGCATTTGTAATCATCCTCCAATTTTTATCATGCTTCCTTTCAGTTATTATGCGTCGAAACCAATACTTCCCATGGGCAGGCCTGCGTTTCAGGAAGAAACTTAGCAATACTGCGATTGAAAAAAGACCCAATGAAAGTCCAAATACTACCGTATAGCCTGTCAATTTCTCAAGCCTGGAAATAATGAATCCTGCCGCAACAGGTCCAATCATTCCACCGACTGAACCAAGGATGCCAAGAAAACCATTAAAGAAATCACGTGTTTCCGGTTCAGTGATTTCAAAAGTGAGTACATTGTAGGCAAGCCAATAAAAACCGTATCCTATTCCTAAAAGCACTCCTAATAATAGTAAGAAATCGGAAGCTTTAGTGCCTACAAGCAAAACTGTTATATAAAACAAAGCCAGAAAGATGACACCGATTCGTAGAACAATGACCCTGTCGATCTTTTTTGCCCATCTCCCTGCAAGGATGAATGTAAGTGGCTGAGCAACGACAATCGATAAATTATACATTGCCAGATCGGCAAGTTCTCCAGATTGCTTCCATAAATAAATGTTAACAAAGGTATTCGAAAGGGCAATGCTCAATGAGTACAATCCCCCAATAATCAATAGGAGCGCTAAATCCTTTGTCAATTCAATGTCTCCTAATAATCTGTTTACTTTGCTCATGATCGACTCCCCTTTTCTCTTGGGTAGTTTCTAACAAAGTAAAGGGGGTTATTCAGTTTTTCCCGAGGGTCTTTTAAGGATGGAGGAGTACAAACAAAAAGAGAGACTGCAATCAATTGCAGCCCCTCTTGTATCTTCAATTATTTTGCAGAAGCGAATCGCTTGCTAACTTCTTCCCAGTTAACAACGTTCCAGAATGCACCAATGTATTCTGGTCTTCTGTTTTGATAGTTCAGGTAGTATGCATGCTCCCAAACATCAAGTCCAAGAATTGGAGTCTTGCCTTCCATTAATGGAGAATCCTGGTTTGGAGTACTAGTAACTTCAAGCTCACCATTGTTAACAACAAGCCAAGCCCAGCCTGAGCCGAAACGAGTAGTTGCAGCCTTAGAGAACTCTTCTTTGAAGCCTTCGAAGCCGCCAAATTTAGAGTTGATTGCTTCTGCTAGTTCGCCATTAGGCTCGCCGCCTCCGTTTGGAGAGATAACTTGCCAGAATAAAGAGTGGTTAGCGTGTCCGCCACCGTTGTTGCGAACAGCAGTACGTGCGGCTTCAGGAACTGCATCAAGGTTAGCAACAACTTCTTCAACAGTTTTAGAAAGAAGCTCTTCGTTTCCTTCCAAAGCGTTGTTAAGGTTAGTTACATAAGTATTGTGGTGCTTAGTGTGGTGAATATTCATTGTTTCTTTGTCGATGTGTGGCTCAAGTGCATCATATGCGTAAGGTAATTGTGGTAATTCAAATGCCATTTTTAACATCCTCCTATGTATCGTGTTTCACTCCCAGAACAAAACCTTTTACATAATTCTGTTATTAGAATTGTTCTAAAAGTGCTTCTTGTTTAGATTACCAAAGAACGGCAATCGTTTCAAATAAAATGCTTTCATATAACGAGTTTAAAATCCCCTATTCTTCGACGTTATATACACTTTGTTTTCATTAAGTGGATCATCAATGAAAAAAGCTTCGAAAATCTGGTTGGTGGTCAGGATTGATAAAACCACGAAGGAGCCACTCGAGAAAGTTTCAGAAAATCGTCAATATTGCTCAAATGCAGTCCTGTCAACGATATAAGTCGCATCTACAGCAAAATCGTCCCATTTATTCCCAATACACCGTTGACACAGTACTAACAATTCTTTTAAATCAAAAGTATAGAAAGGCTTAATAAGGAGACGACCTTGATGGACAAAAATATATCATTATATAGCTTAATTTTGCAAAACTTCATTGATCGGGAAACAATTCAAAAAATCAAGCCGGATACAATGCTATTTCAGGAAGATGAAAATGTACAGAATGTTTATGTCATCCTCAGTGGAAGTGTATCTGTTGGCCGTGTCCATATGAAAGGAAAGGAATTCATCCTAAAAATCTTGAATGGTGAAGAAATGATTATTGAATATGAACTGTTCAAGCATAATCCGCGTTATCACTTTTCAGCTAAGACTCTTACAGAATGTGAAATCCTCATGATCAAAAGAGAGCAATTTGAGGAATTCATTATGAACGATAAAACTGCTATGAACGCGATGGTAAACTGGCTAAGTACCAGATACCTCAAAGCACAGATGAAATGTCAGGATCTGATCATGAACGGCAAGAAAGGCGGCTTGTACTCCATTTTGATCAGACTGTGCAATAGTTATGGCGTGATGACAGATGAAGGCATCTTGATCGATCTGCCCCTCACCCACCAGGAGTTGGCCAATCTAACATACGGAACACGAGAAGTTATCCAAAGAATGTTGAAGGAATTACGCGAGAAAGACGTCATCGCTTATGATCAGCTTAAGTTCACGGTAAAGAACCTGGCATATTTAAAGAAAGAAGTCGACTGCCAGAATTGTTCATTTGAAATTTGCGGGCTAAATTAATCATCGCCACAATAAAGCATAAGGACACGCTCCTAAAAGTTACCTTATAGGAGACGAAGTTGCCTCATAAGGGTACGATTTGCCCTTAATTGTTACCTTATGGGATGTGAACCTGCCTCATAAGGGTACGATTTGCCCTTAATTGTTACCTTATAGGAGACGAAGCTGCCTCATAAGGGTACGATTTGCCATTAATTGTTACCTTATGGGATGCGAACCTGCCTCATAAGGGTATGATTAGCCCTTAATTGTTACCTTATGGGATGCGAACCTGCCTCATAAGGGTATGATTAGCCCTTAATTGTTACCTTATGGGATGTGAACCTGCCTCATAAGGGTACGATTTGCCCTTAATTGTTACCTTATGGGATGTGAACCTGCCTCATAAGGGTACGATTTGCTCTTAATTGTTACCTTATAGGAGACGAAGCTGCCTCATAAGGGTACGATTTGCTCTTAATTGTTACCTTATGGGATGCGAACCTGGCTCATAAGGGTACGATTTGCCTTTAATTGTTACCTTATGGGATGCGAACCTGCCTCATAAGGGTACGATTAGCCTTTAATTGTTACCTTATGGGATGCGAAGCTTTCGCATAAGGGTACGATTACCTTTTAAATGCATTCTTATAGGAGTCGTAACTCCTGCATAAGGGTATATTTATGAAAGATTTTTACCATCTAATAAAACTAAACATGATTAAGGACCAATATGGCAGCCATATACAAAAAATCGTGCTTAAGATGCACGATTTTTTATATCAGTATGAAGAAATAAACGAGCATGATGGTCATGATAATTCCTTTTGTCACCACACTGCTGACAAAACCTACCACAGAACCGAAGCCGACCTTAATCGCATCATTCAAATTCTTTTTATTAACCAGCAGTTCAGCCAATGCCGCTCCTAAAAATGGACCGATCAGGATACCGACGATTGGAATTACAAAAGGTCCAACCAACAAACCTATTGTACTTCCCCACATCCCTGCCTTGCTCCCGCCATATTTTTTTACACCAACGATGTTGGCAATATAATCAGCACCAAACAACAAGGCAACAAAAAGCCCCTGGACAGACCAAAATAACCAGTTAAAAGGCTCGAATGAAAAAAACAAGCCGTAAAGGATAAAACCGCCCAACATTAAAAGTACACCAGGCAAGATGGGAACCACTAAGCTTGCAAAGGCTCCTACGAATAACACTCCAATAATTATCCAATAAACAACATCCATCTAATCCATCCTTTTTTTAGATAAAATTAAAAAAAATAAGCAAAGGTTTCCCTTTGCTTATTTTACCACTATTTTTGCTCTCCCAAAACGTACTCAGCGATATTTACTGCATGGTCGCCGATTCGCTCCAGGTTGCTGATGATGTCAACGAAAACGATACCAGCCTGTCCAGAACACTGTCCTTCATTCATGCGAAGGATATGCTGCTTTCTAAGCGTTCGTTCCATTCTGTCAATTTCATCTTCTTTTGTGACTACCGCTCTTGCAGCATCAAGATTCTTCTGATCCAATGCCTGAAGCGCCTCTTCTACTGTACTTACGGTCAAGTTAAACATTACTTCCAAATCTTCCATAGCCGTATTAGTCATTTTCACTTTATTTGCCTGCTGGTACTCGATCAGTTCTACAATATTTTCGAAGTGGTCCCCGATTCTTTCAATATCACGGACTGTATCGATCAGCATGCTGTGCTCTTCTGATTCATGTCCTGATAGAGAGCTTTGTGACAAGTCTACCAGATAGTCTGTAATTTTACGGTCAAGGTTATTGATTGCTTCCTCTAGCTGATACGCATTCGAGGAATGCTTTGTATTCTTTGTCTTTAAAAACTCATTCGTTTCTTCGAGTCCCTTTAATGCAAACTTACCCATGCGGAGGACTTCTTCCTTAGCCTGTCCAAGCGCGATTGATGGTGATTGCTCAATGAAAACTGGATCAAGATGTTGAGCCTTGTAATCAACGATGGAATCTTCACCAGGGATCAATTTAGTCACGATCAATGCCAAAATCGCGATGAAAGGTAACTGTATCAATGTATTTGTTGTGTTAAAGATACCATGAGCAAAAGCAATGGACATCTCTGGATTCAAGTTAAGGTTATCTCTTAGGAGTTCGATCAGTGAAGTGAATGGTCCCAAGATTATTAGAAATAAGGTTGTTCCTATTAAGTTGAACAAAACGTGTGTTGCAGCTGCTCTCTTAGCTGCTACTGAAGTACCAATCGCAGCCAGAACAGCTGTAATTGTTGTACCGATATTGTCACCGAACAGAATTGGCAATGCTCCCTGTAAATTAATCATCGACTCAGCATGCAAGCTTTGTAAAATACCAATCGTTGCACTTGAGCTCTGGACAATTACAGTAAACACAGTACCAACTACTACACCAAGAATTGGATTTGAACTCATTTCCACTGTAAGGTCTTGGAAAGCTTCCAGACTTCTCAGTGGTTTCATGCCACCGCTCATAAGTTCAAGGCCGAAGAACAAGGCCCCGAAGCCAAATACGATTTGTCCAATATTATGAACTTTTTTGTTCTTGAAGAAAAATAACATAATCGATCCAACCGCTATAATCGGCAAAGCATACTCGCCTATGTCGATACCAATGATAAAGGCAGTAACTGTTGTCCCGATATTCGCACCCATAATGACCCCAATTGCCTGCCTAAGCGTCATAAATCCGGCACTTACAAGTCCTACCGTAATAACAGTTGTTCCACTACTTGTTTGTAAAAGGACTGTAACAAAAATACCTGCCAGTACACCCATCAGTGGATTAGTGGTAAAGCGGTCGAGAATATCCCGCAGTCGGTCCCCCGCTGATTTCTGCAAACCATCACCCATGAATTTAATGCCGTATAAGAAGATACCAAGTCCACCAAAGAACTCAAACAGCATTTCTTGTAAATTCAATTCCATTTTTTCAACCCCTAGATTTATTTCGACAAACATCTACAAACACAGCTTATTATGAAGGAAATATTAATGAAAAGTAAACTATTTTTACTTCGAATTTACAATACCTTAACATTTCTTCGTTATGTTACAAATACGTTACAAAGAGAAGGTAAAAAGGTTGTTATTTATCTATGTGAAAAGCTAAAATAGTGAGTGTAATTCTATTAAAGGACGTGTATTCATGAGTATATTCACACAAATAGCAAAAAGCGTGTATTCCCCTAAGGCAATAGCAGAAACGCGATTCCAGGGAATAGGTAAAACCATCTTATTTGTCTTCATTCTGACCCTAATATCCATTTTGCCTGTAGTCTATTATATGTTTGTTGGGATCTCCGAAGCTGTTGGCTCGGTCAAGCAATCCATCAAAACAGATTTACCTTCTTTTACGATTCAAGAGGGAGTACTGCAGTCAGACATTAAGGAACCGTTAACAATTAAAAATGGGAGTTTCACGTTAATTTTTGACCCTACCGGTGCTATCGCTGAAAGTGAACTGGCTGGCATGGATGCAAACGTTGCAATGCTTCAAAAGGAAATTGTACTGGCTGCTGGCGGCGAAACTAATGCAGTTCCCTACTCCTTTTTAACAACTGAATCTATGACGAAGGATGACATTATTTCTCTCATCAATACGGCTGAATCCTCGCTCCCTGTATTGCTGGGGATACTATTTATTGTGGTCTATGTTTTTTCCAGCGGTATGAAATTCATTGAGGTTTCTCTATTAGCGCTCTTTGGTCTTCTATTGAAAAATCTTGCTGGGAGAAAGCTGCAATACAGACACTTATGGAGGATGGCCGCATATAGCACAACACTCCCTACTATATTTTTCACGATCATGGCATTATTAAAAACTGAAGTACCCTTCAGTTTCTCCGTTAATTGGTTTGTTGCTTCAATGATGCTTTTACTGGCGATTAAAGAGCTGCCCGCCAAGAAACATTCGGAAAGTTAAGAAATGCGCCTCTGGCGTATTTTTTTCTTTCTTTTTAATTACATAAGATTTTCTCTCTATCTGCCCCGTTATGTCTCCTCTTAAACAATTCCAATCCCTCAATCCTGACAGATAGATTATTTTTATTCTCTTTATATAAACTTTCATTTTTTCTATCAAATTGGTTCTTAACTCTATTTCTCCTGCATAAATAATGATATAAGCATTTAAGGAGGAAGGTCCTATGAAAAAACTGGCAGGATTATTGGTTTTCTTGATAGTAGCTTACGCAGTCTACAATGATCTGAGCATAGGAACACTTCCAGCAACGAAAATGCAGGAACCTGAAACATCAAAAGCAGAAATGGCAGAAATGGAAAAGGCAGAAACAAAAAACACACAAGAAATCCCTTTTTTTGAACACGAAGTACTGCCTGGCGATACTGTACTATCAGTAATTGACAGTTATCTGGACAATCCATTGGACGTTCCTGTCTCACAAGCAGTGGAAGACTTTAAAAAGTTGAACGATGGTACAGATCCCCAAAAAATCAAATTCGGAAACGTTTATAAATTCCCGGACTACAGCAGCCAAAATTAGCAAAGGCTAACAATTGAAGTCTTTCCTTGTCAATTTGAACAAAAGATTGATAAAATGGGGTTATGCAACTTTAGGAACATATTCATGAATTCCATTTTTCAAAGGAGCGAATCACTGTTGAGTGAAATTATACATCGTACCAAAACCCGTCCGATAAAGGTTGGGAATTTAACCATTGGAGGCAACAATGAAGTTGTCATCCAGAGTATGACCACAACCAAGACGCATGATGTTGAAGCGACAGTCGCTGAAATCATGCGCCTGGAAGAAGCAGGCTGCCAGGTTGTCCGTGTTGCTTGTCCGGATGAAAGAGCAGCAAATGCCATTTCTGAAATCAAAAAAAGAATAAACATACCACTTGTTGTTGATATCCATTTTGATTACCGCCTTGCACTTAAAGCAATTGAGGGCGGAGCTGATAAAATCAGGATCAATCCGGGTAATATCGGAAAGCGTGAAAAGGTAGAGGCTGTTGTAAAAGCTGCAAAAGAGCGCGGGATCCCTATCAGAATCGGTGTTAATGCTGGCTCTCTTGAGAGACGGATTCTTGAGAAATACGGCTATCCTACAGCAGATGGAATGGTAGAGAGTGCTCTGCACCACATCAAAATCCTCGAGGACCTTGATTTCCAT
>NZ_JBIQOE010000102.1:0-11024 GCF_047739415.1 Mesobacillus sp.
GGTTTCAAGGTTAAGAGGCTATTGCTGTCAAGAAACCATCGTTATTATGACAGGTTTTAAGGTTAAGAGGGCAAAGCTGTCAAGAAACCATCGTTATTGTGACAGGTTTGAGGGAGAAGAGGGTAAAGCTGTCAAGAATCCTACGTTATTATGACAGGTTTAAAGGTTAAGAGGGCAAAGCTGTCAAGAAACCATCGTTATTGTGACAGGTTTGAGGGAGAAGAGGGTAAAGCTGTCAAGAATCAGCTGTTATTGTGACAGGTTTCAAGGTTAAGAGGCTATTGCTGTCAAGAAACCACCGTTATTGTGACAGGTTTGAGGGAGAAGAGGGGAAAGCTGTCAAGAATCCATCGTTATTGTGACAGGTTTGAGGGAGAAGAGGGTAAAGCTGTCAAGAATCCATCGTTATTTTGACAGGTTTGAGGGAGAAGAGGGTAAAGCTGTCAAGAATCCAACGTTATTGTGACAGGTTTGAGGGATAAGAGGGGAAAGCTGTCAAGAATCCTACGTTATTGTGACAGGTTTGAGGGAGAAGAGAGCAAAGCTGTCAAGAAACCATCGTTATTGTGACAGGTTTGAAGGAGAAGAGGGTAAAGTTGTCAAGAATCCCCCGTTATTGTGACAGGTTTGAGGGAGAAGAGGGTAAAGCTGTCAAAAATAATAAAAATGATTGAATGGCTTTTATTTTTATAATAAAAGTCCTGCATAGAGCAAGGCTTTTTTCTTCCTCTGGAGAATAAATAAAAAGAGGGATGTTATAATGTAAGTAATTGAAAAAAGTAAAGATGGCGGTGATATGATGGTATCACAACAAGAAATCCATGATGTATTCTCCAAAAATTTAAGTTCATGGAGTGAAAAATACGGTGTTAAGCGTATTGGCCTGTTTAGATCGTATAGCCGTGAAGAGCAAAAAGATGACAGTGATATTGATGTGATTGTTGAATTTAGTGATTCTCATTTATCCTTTGATAACTATATGGACCTAAAGTTTTATCTTGAAGATACCTTCCAAAAACCTGTGGATTTAGTTATTATCAACGATATCAAGCCTGCACTGAAGCCTAGCATTCTAAGGAGTGCTAAGTATGCATAGAGAGCGAAAAGTCTTCCTGGGAGATATAAAAGACGCTGTATCACTTAGAATGTACGATTCCAGTATCCCACGGGATGCTTTTTTTGTTTTATCGCAATTTTATTATTGAAAAGATACTACTCCTTGCCAAGGGCTTTGGTTTGGGTTTTTTCTGGTTTTAATATTTTAATGCGACAGCATCACATCCTTCTACCCATTTGTGATTTTTGTTATTGAATTCTTTTAAAAAGTATGAAAAAATAATGAGGTCATCTGATGACCAGATATCTGTCGCGCATTTTTAAACAAAACGTCTTAAAAACTATGAAACTATCAAGCTTACAAGCAACTAGGGGGAAGGAATCAAATGTTATTGCTGATTGCGTTAAGTGCGATTATCGCTCCGTTTTTATTCCTTGTGATCATGCGGATGCCAGCGGCTAAGGGGATGGCCTTGAGTTCACTGATCGTCATTTTGTTAGCGCTTACTACTTGGGGGATGGAAGGACAAGTGGTATTGGCGTCGATTTTTCAAGGGGTACATAAAACGCTGACTATTCTTTGGATTTTATTTGGTGCATTGGTGTTGTTGAACACGCTTCGAAATACGGGAGCGGTCGTCAGGATTAACCAGGGATTTCAAAGCATTTCTGGTGACATGCGAGTGCAGGTCATTATTGTTGCCTTTTTATTTGGTTCACTAATTGAAGGAGCGGCAGGCTTTGGAACGCCTGCGATGGTTACTGGACCGTTAATGCTGGCTCTGGGGTTCCAGCCGATCGCGGCTGCAACGATTGCCTTGATTGGTGACAGTACCGCGGTCATGTTCGGGGCGGTTGGAACACCTGTAGCAGTGGGATTGAGCAATATTCCGGGTGCCGATACTCCTTTTTTCCATGACATAGCGGTTACCGTGACGAGTCTTGATTTACTCGCTGGTTCGTTCATTCCGTTCATTTTAATGGTCGTGTTAACGGTCTTCTTTGGAAGCGGTATCAAAGATGCGTTGCCGATGCTTCCGTGGACACTGATGATTGGCTTTATCTACACAGGCAGTGCGTTACTGGTAGCTAGCCTTTTCGGGCATGAGTTTGTTTCGATTCTTGCCGCACTCATCACCCTGGCGATGGCAACATTGACCGCGAAAAAAGGCTTCTTGCTTCCGAAGACGGAATGGAAGGCTGCAATGCGAAAGGGTTTTGTCGTTTCGACTGAAAAATCAAAGATGAGCATAGTCACAGCCTGGTCACCATATGTCGTTGTTGTTCTTTTATTGCTGCTCACACGGATTGTTCCAGCGCTGAAAGAGTTTACGAGGACAGCGATTGACTTTACCTGGAGCAATATTTTAGGAGTTGAGGGTGTGACATCTGCCTGGGAATTCTTATATTCTCCAGGAACGATCCTTACTGCTGCAGCAGTTTTTGCGTTCTTATTCCAGCGTAAATCGTATCAGACGTTTACCAATGCATCGAAAGAGTCGTTATCAACGATGAAAATGACATCGGTTGCCTTGATTGCGACGCTTTCCATGGTTCAAGTATTTGTTAACTCGGGGATGAATCTTAATGAACTAGTCAGTATGCCGCAGTATATTGCCGAATCCTTTGCAGGCTCACTAGGTTCTGTATGGATCTTCGTTGCTCCATTCCTTGGTGAGTTAGGAGCGTTCATTACTGGAAGTGCAACGGTTTCGACGTTAACGTTTTCGCCAATTCAATTCAATGTCGCGGATGCCGTTGGCCTGGAGTCGAATATCGTGCTGGCAGTCCAGCTCATTGGAGCAGCCGCAGGAAACATGATTTGTGTGCATAATGTCGTCGCGGCGAGTGCGGTTGTTGGGGTTTCCGGTAAAGAAGGAGAAATCATTCGTAAAACATTGGCGCCTGCGATTCTTTATGGAATTCTGGCGGGAGTGTCTGGTTTTATCTTCTTGAACTTACTTTAAGCTGCCAAAAGGTCCCACTATCTTTCGGAGAGCTAAATTCTCTGTATAATAAAAGGGAATAGATGGGAGATGAAGGATATGCCATATAAACGTGTGCAAGCAAAAAAGGTTTATGAACAAGTTGCTGACTCAATCATTGAGTTGATTAAAACTGGTGAGTTAAAACCAGGTGATAAATTAGATTCCGTCGAAAAGCTGGCGAAAAGCTTCGACGTTGGGAGTTCCACGATCAGGGAAGCATTAAGTGGTTTGCGGACGATGGGGCTGGTGAAAATGCGCCAGGGTGAAGGGACGTTTGTGAATACCTTTGATCCGTCGAAATTCCAATTGCCCGTCACCAGCGCTTTCTTAATGAAGCTTGAAGATGTGAAGGAACTGTATGAAGTCCGTAAGATTTTAGAAATCGGCACCGCTGCACAGGCAGCTGCTGTGCACAAAGAAGAAGATTTGCTTGATATGGAAAAAGCATTGATCGTGATGGAACATGCCAATGGAAATGAAGAGCTCGCTTCGCAAGCGGATCTTGATTTCCACGTTGCGATCGCGAATGCGACACATAATAAATTGTTGATTAATCTGATGAGCAGCGTTTCGGCGCTGAATTCGCAAACGATTCAGGAAACCAGGAAGGTGCTCCTGTATTCGGATAACATCGTAGATGATCTGCATTCCGAACATCGACGAATCTTTGAAGCAATTAAAAACCGACAGCCAAACGAAGCGCGCCAAGCAATGCTTAAGCATTTGCAAAATGTCCAGGACCGACTTTTTAAATACATTGAGTAATTCGGGCGGCGTCGGACGACTTTTACATGAGGTGAACAAATATGAAGGTTTCATTATTTAGTACGTGCCTTAGTGATATTCTCTTTGCGGATGTGGCGAGAAATACGCTTGAGATCCTAGAGAGAGTTGGATGTGAAGTGGATTATCCGATGGAGCAGACATGCTGCGGGCAGCCTGCCTATAACAGCGGGTATTTAGAAGAAGCGAAAGCAGCGATGAAGCAAATGATGAAGGCTTTCCGCCATTCGGAATATGTCGTTGGACCATCAGGATCTTGCGTTAGCATGCTGAAGGAATATCCGCACATTTTTGTTGGCGACCCTCAGTGGGAAGAAGAAGCGAAGGTTTTTGCGGCCAAATGCTATGAAATTACCGAGTTCCTTGTTGATGTGTTAGACATTACAGATTTGGGTTCGACTTTTAAAGGAAAAGTGACCTTCCATTCTTCCTGCCATATGAAACGTCTTCTTGGTGTAAAAGAACAGCCGAAAATCCTGTTGCGGAATGTCAAAGGTGTTGAGCTGGTTGACCTGCCGTGGGAAGAGGATTGCTGTGGATTCGGCGGAACGTTTGCCGTGAAAAACCAGATGATTTCTCAGGAGATGGTGAGTGAGAAGTCAAAACACGTGGCAGAAACTCAAGCTGAGTATTTGGTTGGCGCGGATATGGGCTGCTTGATGAATATCGGAGGGCGCATGGAGCGCGAAGGCAAAAAAGTAAAGATCATTCACATCACTGAGATTTTAAATACTCACTAAGAAACGGAGGGAAAAAAGATGAGCATTAAAATTGGCGAGGTTCCTTATAAAGAGCGTATCCAAAAAGGAATAAAAGATGATTTTATGCGGCAGGCTGTTTCCTCCGCGCAAGGAAGATTCCGGACTGGCCGGATCACTCAGGCTGAGGAGCTCGGCAACTGGGAGGACTGGCGGAATTTGGGTGAGGAAATCCGTAACCATACGCTGGAAAACCTCGATTACTATTTACAGCAATTAAGCGAGCAGGTATCCAGACGCGGCGGCCATGTGTTTTTTGCCGAAACAGCGGAAGAAGCAAACCAGTATGTTAAAGAGATTATTTTAAAGAAGCAAGCGAAAAAAGTCGTCAAAGCGAAATCGATGGTAACCGAGGAAATCGGTTTGAATAAGGCGCTTGAGGAAGTTGGCGCTGAAGTAGTTGAATCGGATCTGGGCGAATGGATTCTACAATTGGATGAAGATCCGCCATCCCATATCGTAACTCCTGCGTTACATAAAAATAAACAGCAAATCCGTGAGACGTTTGCGAAGAAAAAAGGATATACCGGATCAGATACGCCGGAAGAGCTGGCCGCCTTTGCCCGTGAACAGCTGCGCCAGGACTTTTTAGCTGCTGATGTCGGTGTGACAGGCTGTAACTTTGCGATTGCAGAGTCCGGGTCGATCACGCTGGTCACAAATGAAGGAAACGCTGAAATGGTGACGGCTCTTCCGGATACGGTGATTACGGTGATGGGCATGGAGCGAATCGTGCCGACATGGGAAGAGATGGAGGTCCTTGTCAGCTTATTGACGCGCGCGGCAGTTGGCCAGAAGTTAACAAGTTATATCACTGCGCTTACCGGAGCACGCCTTGATGAAGAAGTTGATGGACCAGAAGAATTCCACCTGGTTGTTGTCGACAATGGCCGCTCTAAGATTCTCGGAACTGAGTTCCAATCCGCCCTGCATTGCATTCGTTGCGCAGCTTGTATCAATGCTTGCCCTGTTTATCGTCATATCGGCGGACATGCGTACAACTCGATTTATCCAGGCCCGATCGGTGCGGTCATCACGCCGTTGCTAGAGGGTTATGAGGATCATAAAGAGCTTCCATATGCATCGACATTGTGTGCGGCATGTACCGAAGCTTGTCCGGTAAAAATTCCATTGCATGAGCATCTCATTCGTCATCGTCAAATCATTGTGGAAAAAAATATGGCTCCAACAGCTGAAAAGTTGATGATGAAAGGTTTTGCGGCATGGGGTTCTAACCCGTCGATTTATAATATGAGTGCGAAAATGGCGAAACCAGCTCTTGGTCCTTGGACAAAAGACGGCATGATTGAAAACGGACCGGGACCATTGAAAGCGTGGACGGATGTACGCGATTTTTATGCGCCACAGGGACAATCGTTCCGTTCGTGGTTCAAGCAAAGACAGAAAGACGGTGAATCCAAATGAGCATCCAAAATCGAGAAGCCTTTTTAGATAAGTTGGCGTCCAGACTTGGGCGGGAGCGACGGACAGCAGGAGTGGAGCGGCCTCAGTGGACTGTCACCCCGCAGGATGAAGTGTTCAAAGGCATGAGCCAGGACGAATTAGTTGATGTACTTGAAAAACATTGCAAAGTCATCCATACCACATTTAAACGGACGGACCGAGACGGACTGGCCAAGGTGCTGAACGAAACGCTGGAGGCTTATGAAGGCAAGTTAATCATTACGTCCAAAGATGCGCGTTATCAGGAGTATGGAGTGACTGAGTTTTTTGAAGAGCAGAAGGGTCAACTCGATGTCCATGTGTGGGATTCGGCACTGGGCAAGAAAAATCAAAAGATTGCAGAACGCGCTGATGTGGGGATTGTATTCAGTGACATCACGCTTGCCGAGTCTGGCACGGTGACATCGTTCAATACGAAAGACAATGGCCGCTCGATCAGCTTGCTGCCGAGAACTTTCATCGCCATCATCCCGAAAAGCACCCTAGTGCCCCGGATGACCCAGGCGGCCAGACATATCCATCAGGCCCAGGCCAATGGCGAAGACGTCCCATCATACGTCAGCTTCATCACCGGTCCAAGCAATAGTGCCGACATCGAGATGAACTTGATCGTCGGAGTTCATGGACCTGTTAAAGCCACTTATATTGTGGTGGATTAGGAGATGGGTTTGACGTTCACTAATTGTGCGAAGCGCTAAATACCAGTTTAATAGTTAGACAGTTGGGAAGCGGATTTATGCTTCCCTTTTCTTATTGCCAATATATTAGTTGATGACATGAAATGCGTAATTTTATGACACAGAAAAACTTCCCCGTGTTTTTTAAGAAATGCCAGGAAACGCTATATACAAAATAGCTACTGAAGCAGGTGATGGTGGGAGTGAAGGTGTTGTCGATGATTCAGCCCTGGGCGAGTCTTTTTGTTCTGGGTGAGTCTCAATATGAAACGAGATCATGGAGAACGAAGTATCGCGGTCCTCTTGCGATTCACACCAGCAAAAAGATCGATAAGGGAGTCTGCAGCCATGTGGCGATCAAGTCGCTGCTGTTAAAGCATGGGTTTAAGACAGAGAATCTTCCAACTGGCGTAATCATTGCTGTCTGCCAGCTTGTAAATTGTTTGAGAGTGATGGAAAACAACGAAACATGGGCAGTGTTGGAGGATGGAAGGACGGTATCAGGCAATGACTTTTTCCTCGGTGATTATAAAGTGGGAGGATATGTCTGGGAAGTCCGGGATATGAAGATGCTGGACCGCTTCATTCCGGCAAAAGGAAGGCTTGGGTTATGGGAGTATGAGGTGTAGAGTGCCTGTTCAACGGGGAACAGGCACTTTTTCAGTTTTGTTAGCTTTGCCTGCTAAAATACGGGCAGTAATCGGAATCATGACCCTTACAGGCTTGTTTTTCAAAAGTGTAAATAAAAAGCAGCCCGCAATAACAATGACGCTGCCAGCGGCCTGGATCCATGTCATGTTCTCTCCTAAAAAAGCAAAGGCCAGGACGGCGGTAAAGATGGGATTGAAATTAAGGAACAACCCGGAAGTGCTTAGCCCCAGTTTATTGACTCCGATATTCCAGAGGACCATACAGATTACGGTCGAGACAAGGCCTGTGTATAAAATGCCTTGCATAAAGGAGGAATTCAAGTTGGTTACCGTGAAATCTTTGATGGAAAAAGGCAGCAATACGAGCAGGCCGAAAATACCTGAGTAGAGGATGGACATCATTGGTGTAACGGTCGTCATCGCCCACTTGCTGCTGACCGAATAAATCCCCCACATTCCCACAGCTGCCATCATATAAAGGTCTCCTTTATTGAACTGTAAGGAAAATAATAAATTCATATTCCCTTTTGAAAGGACGAGCAGAACACCAAATAGGGAGAGGATCATTGTAAGGAATTGAAGTTTATTGATCTTTTCTTTTAGAAAAAAGAAAGAGAATGCCGCAATCGAAAACATATTCAATGTCGAGATCAAGCCAACGTTCGTTGCAGATGTCTTTTCAAGTGCCATGAATTGCAATGCCTGAAATAAGGCGACCCCGGTGACTCCCATTATAAATAGGGGCAGAATGGATTCTTTTGGCGGTATCAGCTTTTTTTCTTTCCACCAGACAAGTGGGATCAGACAGATGATCGCAATGGCCCATCTTAAAATGGTCAAGGTGATCGGAGAAGCATGGTCTACAAGCGTCTTCCCCACGATAAAATTGCCGCCCCAAAGAAAACTCGTTAAAAGTAATAGTAAATAATATCTCACGTCATTTGGCTCCTTTAATCAGAGCCATTGTGCACAATGACTTACGTTATATGAATTATTTTAACATTTTCCTAAGATGACAAAAGATAATTTTGTATAATTGACTTAATTCGAAATAAATAAAAGTATAATAGAAATATAGTTATGAAAATTCAAATCCTGGTCTTTTTTTCGCTGGTATTTTGAATTTTTAAAAAGGGGGATGAATCGTGGAATCAGTTGTAAGCAAGGTTTTGGACAATGTGGATATAAAAATTCTCGATTTGCTGCAAAAGGATGCCCAGTTAAGCAATCTGGAACTTTCGAAACGAGTGAATTTATCTGCTCCGGCCGTTCACGCCAGAATCAAGCGGCTTGAAGGTGAAGGGTACATCAAAAAACAGGTCGCGATTTTGAATCATGAGAAACTAGGCTTTGATTTGCTGTGCTTTGTTTTTATGAGCACTAATATGCATCAGGCGGAAAAGCTTGAATCATTGGAAGAGACCCTGGAAGCAATGGAAGAGGTCTTGGAATGCCATTGCCTCACTGGAGAATATGATTATCTGTTAAAGGTGGCCTGTAAAGATCGAAAAGGACTGGAGATGTTTATCAGAGGGCTGAATGAACTGGGGATCACCAAGATTCAGACAAGTCTCGCTTTAAGGGAAATCAAAGACTCCACCGTACTGCCAATCAGTGGGGAAGTGTGAGACGTGGGGGGACGGTTCTTTTGTCGCCATAAACCTAAAACAAGACAGCGCATCCGTTTGGTTATTCTTCCTTGGACATAGCATTATAGTGTTTGAGGCTTTTAAATCGCTTTTTCTTTTTTAGATACTTTTCGTTCAGTACGAGTACTTTTCCATTCTCGGCGGCTGAAAATTTGCGGTAGACGGATTTGTATTTTTCGAAGGCTAAGTGCCCGGAAATGTAAACAGGTAAAATGATGGCGATGAGGATCAGTACATCTCTGATGATATGAAATGATTGCTCGAAAACATATCTCGTCATAACCGCCTGGGATGCAAAAGCCACCATTAAAATGATAAGCACATTGCAGATGTGAAAAGGGAAAAACTCCTTTCCTCTAAGAAACATCCGCTCGAGCTCATTTTTAAAAATGAGGTAAATGAATACCGAAATCACAATGAATATCAAGGAAATGAAAAACGCCATTTTACCCGTCCTCCTCCATGGATGATCCCTTTTCAGCATTGTAACATAATGATTGCCGAGGATTACTTGAAGTAGACGCTCAATCGTAAATATAAGTGAACTTGAGAGACGTGAACCTTCCCTCTGTCTCTTTTACATACTTTTCCTTTCTCAGAGCAACATAAAAAGAAATTAAATGGGGATCAGGGGGATTGGAAATGAGCTTGGATGATGTCATTTTAGCGCGGGAAAAAATGAAGGGAATTGTACATACGACACCTCTTGATTATTCTAAAACGTTCAGCAATCTCTCGAATAATGAAGTATATTTGAAGCTTGAAAACCTGCAAAAGACAGGGTCCTTCAAGGTTAGGGGTTCTTATAATAAACTCATATCCTTGCCATCCGAAAAGCTCCAAAAAGGCGTCGTGGCAGCTTCGGCCGGCAACCATGCCCAGGGCGTGGCGTATTCCTGCCAGATGCTCGGCATTCGGTGCACGATTGTCATGCCGAAAGGTGCGCCTCTCAGCAAGGTGCTGGCAACACGGCAATACGGAGCCGAAGTCATACTCGAAGGTGCAGTTTTTGATGAAGCTCTCGCCTTTTCATTGGAGCTAAAAGACAAGGTTGGCGCCACTTTTATTCATGCCTTTGATGATGAGGCAGTCATTGCCGGACAAGGCACAGTCGGTTTGGAAATACTTGATCAGCTGCCTGATGTTGAGGTGATTGTCTGCCCTGTTGGCGGGGGAGGGCTTATTGCGGGTGTCGCGTTGGCGGTGAAAGAGAAAAATCCGGATATTAAGGTTTATGGTGTTCAGACGCTTGCATGTCCTAGTATGAAACAGTCGTTAACAGAAAAAAGACCTGTCGCTGTTGAAGCAGCCCCAACGATGGCAGATGGAATTGCTGTTCAGAAGCCTGGGCAAAAGACTTTTGAAATCATTAGAAATTATGTTGATGATATTTTCTGTGTCGACGAGATGGAAATAGCCCGAACCATGCTTCTCGTCCTGGAGCGAAATAAGCTGCTGGTTGAGGGATCAGGGGCAAGCCCGCTTGCAGCACTGCTTTACGATAAAGT
Organism: Mesobacillus sp.; assembly: GCF_047739415.1. Lineage (GTDB taxonomy): Bacteria > Bacillota > Bacilli > Bacillales > Cytobacillaceae > Mesobacillus. The sequence goes on from NZ_JBIQOE010000102.1 coordinate 10,534, forward strand.
GAAGCTTAGCGGTAAGAAGGTTGCCGTTGTTTTAAGCGGGGGAAATGTCGATGTCAATTTTATCTCCCGGCTCATTGAGCGAGGACTGGTTGAATCCGGAAGGTTTGCCCATTTTATCATCACCTTAAAAGATAAGCCAGGGGAGCTGCAAAGAGTATTGAGCTCTGTAACTGAACTGAACGCAAACATCCAATCCGTCAACCTTAACCGAATCGGCAAGCATATCTATCCAGGCTTTGCTCAGCTGGAGTTATCAGTGGAAACGAAAGACCATGAACATATAGAGCAGCTAGAGAAGAAGTTAAGAAAACAGGGATTTCAGCTGCAGATGGAAGAATAACCACATGAGCATGGGGACGTACCTAATGCTTTCATTCTTAATGGAAGAAGAAGCACAGGGAACGTCAATACTTTCTGGGAAAATGCAGCTGGCTCAATGAGGTGAAAAAGTAGAGAATCTTGAGAAAGAGAAAACCACCCGCAGCCGTCGA
>NZ_JBIQOE010000103.1:0-9384 GCF_047739415.1 Mesobacillus sp.
TATTAAATGGATTCTATTCAACGCCGATTTGAAAAGTAAGTTTTCTCCTATTATCGGAGACTCTTTGGAACTAGTACCCACAGGTGAGAAAGCTGAGGAAGTCGAGTTAGACCAATCCTATGTCGTGCTGTTGGACCTGCCGCCTTCCAAAGAAATTCTGGAGAAATTGTTTGCCGGAAAAAATCCAGGAAGGATCTATGTTCATTTTTACAAAGAAAATAGCAATTTCTTCACGACTATGCCAACCAGGGAGCATTTCAAATGGTTTTATGCTTTACTCGCAAAGAAAGGGCCATTTGACCTTAAACGTTATGGCGGCGATTTGGCCAAGCATAAAGGGTGGACAAAAGAAACAGTAGAATTCATGTCGCAGGTGTTTTTTGAATTAGATTTTGTTAAAATAAACAATGGGTTTATTTCACTTGAAAAAAATGTCCCGAAAAGGGACCTAACTGAATCCAAAACATATCAGCACAAGGTGCAAGCATTCACTCTTGAAAATGAATTGCTCTACTCATCGTATGAGCAATTGAAGAGTTGGTTTGACCAATTCATTCAAGAGTCGGTGAAAAATGAGGAGGCAATTATTCAATGGATTTGAAACAATTTGTAACAATCGTTCCCGATTGGCCAAAGCCCGGCATTAAATTTAAGGACATCACAACCTTAATGGACAATGGCGAGGCTTATAGATATGCAACAGACCAAATCGTGGTCTATGCCCGTGAAAAGCAAATTGACCTTGTAGTCGGTCCTGAAGCACGCGGCTTCATCATCGGTTGTCCGGTTGCCTATGCCCATGGTGTAGGTTTCGCTCCTGTCAGGAAGGAAGGAAAGCTTCCGCGCGAAACAATCAAGGTCAATTACGGACTTGAATATGGCAGTGACGTTTTAACAATCCATAAGGACGCGATCAAGCCAGGACAAAGAGTATTGATCACCGATGACTTGCTGGCAACTGGCGGAACGATCGAAGCAACGATCAAGCTGGTTGAAGAACTTGGAGGAGTCGTGGCAGGCATCGCCTTCCTGATTGAACTTACTTATCTCGATGGCCGCAAAAAGCTGGACGGCTATGATGTTTTAACCTTGATGCAATATTAAATTGACCGGGCGCTTCATTGAGAAGTGCCCTTTTCTTATAATGAAAAAAAGTCATTCAAAGGCATTCGGGTTTGTAAAAATAACCCTATAATTGAATGAAATAAAATATATTTCGACAATTTTTTTAAATTCTGCTGTAAAATCTCTTCCTTTCTCTTTACATCTTTGATTTTTTCTTTGATAATAGTAACAATCCTTTATAAGAATAATTATTGTAAATAAAGGATTTTCATTTAAGAATAAGAATGTATATAATTCACTTCGAGAATTGTCTAGCTTCAGCGCCTAGTCCCTCGAGTCGCTTCAGTCCGCCCAATGAAGTCAAAGAACGACTTCACCGGTCGGCCCTCCAGCGCTTGTCGGGACTGACCAAGCCGCTTACGCTTTTCTTATTACGTCGACACTATCATTGGTTCCCGCTGGAGAGAAAATGCGGGTTAATATAAAGAAATTTAAATTAGGTGATCCTATGGCGAATGACCAGGTAATGACCGCAGAACAAGTCATTGACTGTACAAAATCATATTTGAATGATGAACATGTTGAATTAGTAAAAAAGGCATATGAGTTCGCCAGACAGGCTCATCATGATCAATTCAGGAAATCCGGGGAACCGTACATCATCCACCCGATCCAGGTAGCAGGGATCCTGGCTGACCTTGAGATGGACCCTGCTACGGTTGCAGCTGGTTTTCTTCACGATGTCGTCGAAGATACCGATGTAACGCTTGATGATATTAGAGAGGCCTTCAACGATGAAGTGGCCATGCTTGTTGATGGCGTGACGAAGCTTGGTAAAATAAAGTACAAGTCGCATGAAGAACAACAGGCGGAAAACCACCGGAAGATGTTTGTTGCCATGGCTCAGGATATACGTGTCATCTTGATCAAGCTGGCTGACCGTCTTCATAACATGAGGACCTTGAAGCATTTGCCGAGTGAAAAACAGCGCAGGATTTCGAATGAAACGCTTGAAATTTTCGCGCCGCTGGCTCACAGGCTCGGTATTTCAAAAATCAAATGGGAACTTGAAGATATAGCTTTACGCTATCTGAATCCACAGCAGTATTACCGTATTGTCAACCTGATGAAAAAGAAAAGAGCGGAACGCGAGCAATATCTGGATGAAGTCATTGATGAAGTGAAAGAAAGGCTGACTGAAGTTTCGATCAAGGCTGAAATTTCCGGAAGGCCGAAGCATATATACAGCATCTATCGTAAAATGGTGCTGCAAAACAAGCAGTTCAATGAAATCTATGATTTGCTGGCTGTCCGGATTGTCGTCAACAGCATCAAAGATTGCTACGCAATCCTTGGAATCATCCATACTTGCTGGAAACCTATGCCTGGCCGATTCAAGGACTATATCGCTATGCCAAAGCCTAATATGTACCAATCACTGCACACTACAGTAATCGGTCCTAAAGGCGATCCGCTGGAAGTCCAGATCCGAACTGATGAAATGCACAGAATTGCTGAATTCGGGGTTGCGGCCCACTGGGCATATAAAGAGGGCAAACCAACTGACGCTTCCAATTTTGAAACGAAGCTATCATGGTTCCGTGAAATCCTTGAATTCCAGAATGACACTGCGAATGCGGAAGAATTCATGGAATCTCTGAAGATTGACCTTTTCTCGGATATGGTATTTATTTTCACTCCGAAAGGCGATGTCATTGAATTGCCTGCAGGATCTGTACCAATTGATTTTGCCTATCGAATCCACTCTGAAATTGGCAATAAGACGATCGGTGCCAAGGTCAATGGCAAGATGGTGACTTTAGATTACCAGTTGAAGACCGGGGATATCATAGAAATCCTCACTTCAAAGCATTCCTATGGACCGAGCAAGGATTGGTTGAAGCTTGCCCAGACCTCACAGGCCAAAAACAAAATTCGCCAATTCTTCAAGAAACAGCAAAAGGACGAAAATGTAGAAAAGGGCCGTGAGCTTCTGGAAAAAGAAATCCGCAATATGGATTTTGATGTTAAAGAAATTTTGACATCTGAAAACCTGAAGAAGGTTGCGGAGAAGTATAATTTCACCAATGAAGAAGATCTGTTTGCTTCAATCGGCTATAACGGTATAACAGCGCTGCAGGTGGCGAACAGACTGACAGAAAAACTGCGCAAGCAGCGTGACATGGAACAGGAAAAGGACATTTCAAATGCTGTTTCCGAGCTTAAATCATTTTCACCTGCCAAGAAGCGTGAGTCTGGCGTTCGAGTGTCGGGTATCGATAATTTGCTGATCAGGCTATCCCGTTGCTGCAACCCCGTACCTGGAGACGATATTGTTGGTTTTATCACAAAAGGCCGGGGAGTATCTGTTCACCGTTCTGATTGCACGAACATCCATACAGAGGATGCACAGGCAAGGCTGATTCCGGTAGAATGGGAAACTGCCTTGAATGACCGCAAAGAATATAATGTTGATATAGAAATCAGCGGCTATGACCGCAGGGGATTACTGAACGAAGTGCTGCAAGCTGTAAATGAAACGAAGACAAACATTACCGCAGTATCCGGAAAATCTGACAAAAATAAAATGGCGACCATTAACATGTCAATCGCCATCCACAATGTCAGCCACCTGCAAAAGGTCGTGGACCGGATCAAGCAAATTCCTGACATCTATGCTGTCAGAAGGGTAATGAGTTAAGCAATCTTAACAAATTGTGGAGACCGATGTGTAAGGAGATTCGCGATGCGTTTAGTGATACAGAGAAGCAAAGAAGCAAAAGTAACAGTCGATGAAGAGATAACAGGCTCCATTAAAAAGGGGTTTGTCATCTTAGTGGGCGTAACCCATGATGATACGGAAAAGGACGCTGCCTTTCTTGCCGAGAAGGCAGCGAATCTCAGGGTATTTGAGGATGAAGCAGGAAAGATGAACTTGTCCCTTCTCGAAGTAGGAGGAGAGATTCTCTCCGTTTCGCAGTTTACCCTGTATGGTGATTGCCGCAAGGGGCGACGCCCGAACTTTATGGACGCAGCAAAGCCAGACCATGCAGAAACTGTCTATGAAGCATTCAACACCTACCTCGCTGAAAAAGGAATTAAGGTAGAAAAAGGCGTATTCGGTGCCATGATGGACGTTCAATTGACAAATGACGGTCCGGTTACTTTGATTATCGATAGTAAATAATTCAAAAAAGAAGGAATCCCGAGAGCGGGATTCCTTCTTTTTAGTTTAAGCGGACATGTCGTGCTTAATTATTTTTAAAATAGCGGGCAAGTCCTTCAAATACCCCGTTAGCTACCGCTTCCTGATATTGATTTGTATTTACAAGCATCTCTTCGGCAGGATTGCTCAAATAACCTAGTTCCAGGAGGATGGCTGCTTGTTTGTTTTCTCTGATGACATGATAGTCCCCAAACCGAGTGCCCCGATCCTTCAACATTGTTTTGCTTACAACCGAAGAATGGATTTGTTCACCTAATGGCATTTGTTTTGAATTGTAATAGTAAGTCGTCATGCCCCTGACAGTCCTATCATTGATGCTGTCGTAATGAATGCTGATAAAAGCATCAGCATTCTGGTAGTGGGAGCTGCTAACCCTTGAGCCTAGTGAAATGTAATGATCATTGTTCCTTGTTAGGATAACGTTCGTGCCGGCAGCTCTTAGCTTGTCATATAAAAGCTGGGCTGTTTTCAGGGTAAGCGTTTTTTCCAATGTTCCTCTTACACCAGTTGTCCCATTATCTCTGCCACCATGCCCAGGATCGATGACAATCGTTTTATTCTTTGTGTGTTTTTCTGCTCCCGGTCGCTCTATTTGCGGGGCAGTTCCCTGTACAGAAACAATCCAGCCGGCTACAAAGCCGCTAGTCCCATTTGGAAGCGCGATTTTATACCAGTCTTTTTCAACGCTTAAGATTTCAAAGCTGTCCCCTTGATTGGCACGGAATATGACGGCTGTGCTTGTACTTGGACCTTTGCGTATGTTTGTCCCATTATGAAGCATGGAGACACTGCTATTTTTAACAGACTGGCTAGGTGCAGCGACCGGTCCATTTTTCTTTTTATCGAAAAACCACCCTGCTGCCCAGCCTGTTTTGCCAGGCTGGAATTCAATCTTGACCCAATTGTTTTGTTCATCAAGGATTTTAAAGCTTTGTCCCTTTGATACAGAACCGACGACACTGCCATCCAGGGAATTCTTGTCCCGGACGTTCAGCTGTGAAGCGGTTACTGTACCTGTGAATTGATCAGCAGGCGTTGGAGCCTTTCCGCTGTCAGCCGCGGGTTTTCCACCAATTTTCAGATACTCAGCACTTACCCAGGCACTTTTCCCTGAGTAAGTAATCTCCGCCCAACCATTTGACTGGGAATGGACTGTAACTGCAGCTCCATAACTTAATTGACCAATTTTGCCAGAGTTCAATGAAGGTTTTTCCCTGACATTCAGGGAAGTAGCGGTGACAGTTCCGCTTGTTTTGGTACTGGCTGGCGGAGCTTCACTGGTCTTGCTCTCTTTCATAGTTATGTATTCCTTCGAGACCCAGCCTCGTAAGTCTTTCGTACGCACTTCTGCCCAATTACCATTGGAGCTAAGTACTTCGACAGCTTGTCCACTGTTGAACGACCCTATTACCTGGTGGTTGGTGCCCGGTCCTTTCCTGACTCTCAAACCATTCACTGTGACACTGCCTGAGGATTGGGCATTTGGCGAAACGGCTGGAGAAACAGCTGTCTTGGCAGCTTCCTTGGCAGTAAACCATTGTGCTACCCATCCTTTTTTACTGCCTCCAAGGCTGATCTGGATCCAATCGCCTTCTTCCTTGACGATTGAAAACTTCTCTCCCTTTTTTACTAATCCTGTTACCGGGTAACTTAGTCCAGGTCCCGTCCGTACATTCAAACTTGTTGCAGTTATCGAGACACTTCCATTATCCGCCCGAACTGATTCTAGAGCTGGAAGGCTCCCGAAAATGAGCATCAAGCAAAGAATGATAGGAACCATTCTGTTTCTGGGCAATGATCTCCCTCCCTTTATCATTCTCTATAAAAATATATTACCGGATTTTACCGGTAAAATCACGAGGACTTTTCTCTTATATCGGTATGGAACAAGAAAAATTCAAGTGTGAAAAGAATATCTTAAAATCATGAAAAATTTTCATAAGGGCTGGGAAGAATAGTAAGCAATAAACAATGGAAGGTGATACCATGCGGTTCAGTGATAAAGGAAGATCTGCTTCATTTGGGGAGAATCAATTATTCGGAGTGGATTTCCACGATTTTATCCAAAAGGAACAAAGCACTAACACTGTAGAATTAGCTTCAGAATTTGGGCTGTCTCTCCGTGATGTAAGAAAACTGAAAAAACAAATCGAGCGTTCTTGAATAGTGCTTGACATTGCCATTTGTACTCCGTATTATAATATAAATAAAATGTTATATAGAAAATATACCGTTGATGGAGCATAGTAGCCAGGAAACAGGTGAAAAGAGAGGAAATGCCGTGGCTGAAAGCATTTCTGCATGATGACCTGGTGAATGAACACTCCGTAGGATTTTCTCTGAACATGGGTAATTCCATCATTAGGAGAAGACGTATTCAGGCGTTAACTGTTAAAGAGGAAGTGCATTCATGCGCTTCAATTAGGGTGGCACCACGGGAATTCAAAGCTCTCGTCCCTTGTTATTATAGCAAGGGATTGGGGGCTTTTTTGTATTCTTTTTTTTACATAAGGCTAGCTTTCATAGGAATGTTGCTAGATTAGCGATGTTCCTGAGCAAGTAATAAGTAAGAGTGTATAAAATGATTTGAAATGAATGGAGGAGGATGCACTGTGTCTAATCAAATCAATATCCCACGCGGAACACAGGACATTTTGCCAGGCCAGACAGAGAAATGGCAGCTCATTGAAGCGAAGGCGAGAGAACTTTGTGAAAGATATCAATATCGGGAATTAAGAACTCCGATTTTCGAGCATACAGATCTTTTCAAACGAAGCGTTGGTGATACAACGGATATAGTTCAAAAAGAAATGTACACCTTCACTGACAGGGGTGACCGCAGCCTGACACTTCGCCCTGAAGGTACAGCAGCTGCTGTTCGTTCTTTTGTCGAGAATAAAATGTTTGGCAGTCCTTATCAGCCAGTGAAGCTCTATTATATGGGGCCTATGTTCCGTTACGAACGCCCACAGGCTGGACGTTTCCGCCAGTTTGTCCAGTTTGGTATAGAGGCAATGGGAAGCGCAGATCCTGCGATTGACGCTGAAGTGATTTCCCTTGCGATGTCCCTTTATAAGGAACTTGGATTGAAAAAGCTCAAGCTTGTCGTTAACAGCCTTGGAGATAAGCAGAGCCGTATGGCACACAGAGAGGCTCTTGTGAACCATTTCCAGCCTCGGATCGGGGAATTCTGCAGTGATTGCCAGAATCGTCTTGAAAAAAATCCAATGCGAATCCTGGATTGCAAAGCTGACCGTGACCACGAATTGATGAAGTCCGCACCATCGATCATCGATTATCTGACAGATGATTCTGCTCAATATTTTAGTAAAGTAACGAAGTATTTGACGGATCTAGGGATTGAATACGAAGTTGACGCCAATCTGGTGCGCGGATTGGATTACTATAACCACACAGCATTTGAAATCATGAGTGATGCTGAAGGCTTTGGAGCAATCACGACTCTTTGCGGCGGCGGCAGGTATAATGGCCTTGTCGAAGAAATAGGTGGACCGGAAACACCTGGCATCGGATTTGCGTTAAGTATAGAAAGATTACTTTCAGCACTTGAAGCAGAGAGTGTTGAGCTTCCGGTCAATGAAGGAATTGATTGCTACCTCGTTTCTTTGGGGGATGAGGCCAAGGATTATACAGTGGGCCTGCTTCACAGACTGAGAATGGCGGGTTTCTCTGCGGAAAGAGATTATCAAGACCGCAAAATCAAAGCCCAGTTCAAGGCTGCTGACAGGATGAATGCCAGATATGTGGCAGTGCTGGGTGAAGATGAATTAAAAGCGAATAAAATTAACCTGAAATCAATGGCGGACGGGGAACAAACCGAACTGCCGCTAGAGAGTTTTATTGAAAAATTCAAGGAGATCTGTAAGTAGAGGGGGAGTTTCGATGTTTGGTAGATCATATTTTTGCGGTGAAGTAACGGAAGAGGCAATTGGTGAAAAGGTGACGCTAAAAGGCTGGGTCCAGAAGCGTCGTGACCTGGGCGGCCTGATTTTTATTGACCTGCGCGACAGGACAGGCATTGTCCAGATTGTTTTCAATCCTGATGTTTCACCGGAAGCACTTTCGCTCGCTGAAAAAGTCCGTACGGAATACGTTCTTGATGTGAAAGGGACAGTCATCGGTCGCAGCGAAGGAAGTATCAATGAAAATCTTAAGACTGGAAGAATTGAAATCCAGGCTGAAGAGCTGACAATCATTAATGAAGCGAAAACGACACCTTTCGTGATTGCTGATAAAACAGATGTATCAGAAGATGTTCGTTTGAAATATCGTTATCTGGATCTCCGTCGTCCGGTAATGTTCGAAACTTTTAAGATGAGACATCAGGTAACAAAAGCGATTCGTGACTTCCTGGATGGCGAAGGCTTCCTTGATGTTGAAACGCCAATTTTAACAAAGAGCACGCCTGAGGGAGCGCGTGACTATCTAGTACCAAGCCGTGTCCACCCAGGCGAATTCTACGCTCTTCCTCAATCGCCCCAGATTTTTAAACAGCTGATGATGGTTGGCGGCTTTGAACGCTATTACCAGATTGCCCGCTGCTTCCGCGATGAGGACCTCCGAGCTGACCGCCAGCCGGAATTCACGCAAATCGATATTGAAACAAGCTTCATGAGCCAGGAAGAGATCATGGGCTTAACAGAAAAAATGATGCAAAAGGTCTTGAAGGATGTAAAAGGCATGGATGTGACAGAGCCATTTCCGCGCATGAGCTATGAAGAGGCAATGAGCCGCTTCGGTTCTGACAAGCCGGATACTCGCTTTGGAATGGAACTTGTTGATCTTTCAGAAACGCTTAAAGATTCTGGCTTCAAGGTATTTGCTTCTGCAGTTGCAAACGGCGGCCAAGTCAAAGCAATTAATGTAAAAGATGCTGCTGCAAACTACTCACGTAAAGATATTGATGGATTGACTGAATTTGTTTCTGTATACGGTGCCAAAGGTCTTGCATGGCTGAAGGCGGAAGAGGACGGCTTGAAAGGCCCAATCTCGAAGTTCTTTGGAGAAGAAGAACAGGCAGCACTTCAGGCGAAATTAGAAGTTTCAGCTGGTGACCTCCTGCTTTTCGTAGC
>NZ_JBIQOE010000104.1:0-13574 GCF_047739415.1 Mesobacillus sp.
CATTTTGTGATTCTCTTTTCGGTTTGAACATCCAATCCACCATCCTAGGTATTATTAGTTATATTATAACAAATTAACGCGGTGAATTGATGAAGTTAAATGATAAAAATAAAGGCTGTCGAGAGTTTCTCGACAGCCTGACCTGCTGAAAAGCAGGTCTTTTTATATGGAAAAAGCATCTCAGAGTACCAAGATGCTTAATTGCTGTGCTTGTCATAGTTAATCAAATAGCTTGCGTCTTTCTTATTGCTCAATCTCAAATTTCCATTCATTCATACCGCCGGTCATATTGTAGATATTTTTGAAGCCATTTTCAACGAGGATTCCGCTAGCCTGCGTAGAGCGGTTGCCGCTGCGGCAGACGACCAAGTATTTTTGGTCTTTATCCAGCTCGGAAAGCATGCTCTCAATGACTTGCAATGGTACTAATTTCGCTCCTGGAATATGTCCTGCTGCGAATTCATCTGGAGTACGCACATCTAAAACTTGTACTTCTCCACTATCTATCAATTCTTTTGCCTCATCGACTGAAACATCAGTATAGGAACCGCCGCCCGAACAGCCGGTAATCAACAATATTAACATAAATGCCGCAAATAATTTCTTCATGATGATCTCTCCTTAATAAATACATATAGAGGTATTTTAACTTAAATATATTCAAGTAGATATAGACAAATTGTGTCAGTTGAGGTTTGCATTTTTGCTTAAACCTTTATACCAGAAAAAAGCCAGGCAATTCGCCTGACTTTAGGTAGATTCATTAACCAATATATGTTCCAGTAACTGTAGCTTTGATTTCCAGTTGTCCTGGTTCAATCGGCGTCCCGCTCCCGCTGCTTGTATCTAATGAAGCAACAAGGAAGGGGCCAGGTGAACCTTTCTGGGTTTCTTCGGTAATCGTGAGAGGGGAAATGGCGGTTTGGATACCTAAGGTCCGAGCAACAGTTTGGGCTTTGTTGTATGAATCAACCACTGCCATTGATAGTGCCCGATTGTACAATTCCTGAGGTTCTGCAACTGAAAATTGTATGTTCATAATCTCGTTTGCGCCATTTTCCACAGCGGTATCGATGATCAAGCCTGCCTGTGCAAGATTCCTGATCGTGATACTGTACAGATGTGTGACGCGATATCCTTGAAAAAACTGCTTGCCGTCTTCGTAGGTGTAGATTGGGTCGATCCGGAAATCGGCCGTTTTCATATCATCCTTTGCAATCCCAAGGTTCTGTAAGGCTGCTAACATCCCATTAGATTTTTCGGCATTTTCAGCTTGGGCAGTTTGCAGGTTTTGATTTTCCGTCCGAACGCCAACCGTTGCTGTCGCCCTATTTGGCGCAGCGAACACAGAACCTTCTCCACTAACAGTGATCTTCTTTCCATTTCCGTTACTGTTACTACGGTAGCCAGTATACATTCCATTAACCATCCATCATCCCTCCACACTACTTTTTCTATTACCTATTTCTATGTTGTTATTGAAAAACAAATAACGGTCATAGAAAAAAGCATGGAATGGATAAAAGGAACAGAAAGAATTTACTCGCCGGCTCCAGGTGCTTTGTCAGTGTCATTCTTGTTGTTATATTTAGTGTCTGTCATCGGTGATTCCTTTGGAATTCTGCCGCCTCCAAGGTAGGAAGCCCGGTCGTCTCTCTGGACTTTCTGAAACTTTTGGTGATCCTCATTCATATTTATCAACTCCTTTCGATACTATTTTTTTCGTTTAAGTGCCATATTATTTCCCTATTGGCTATGCAGCACAAAGCTATCCACAAAATATCTGATTATCGTATTTGATCAAACACTCAACAAAGTCTCACTTTCAACCATTCGTGAATCTGCCGGTCATAAAGTGGCCAAGCAGGCATACATATTAAGTAAGCGTATGTCAGGAGGATCGATGATGGACGATATCTTATCTTTTTTGCCGAAACGAATTGCGGAATTGCTGGATGCAGTGCCTCCTAATGACAAAGATGGGATGGAAGAAGTGCGGATACGGATTAACCGTCCGCTTGAAATAACGGTAAGAGGAAAGCCACAATTCTTGCCGTATATCATTCCGCCGGAGGATGCTGTCCAGCTGTTGAACAAGCTAGGGCATTTTTCTATGTATACCTTGGAGGAAGAATTAAAGCGTGGCTATATCACCATTGCCGGTGGTCATCGTGTCGGTCTTGCAGGAAAGGTAATCCTTGAAAATGGCTTTGTAAAAGCAATCAGGGATATCTCCTCCTTTAATCTGAGGATAGCCAGGGAAAAAATCGGGATTGCAGAGCCGTTGCTTCCATATATTTACCAGAACGGCTGGAAGCACACGATGATAATCGGACCGCCCCAGACAGGAAAGACCACATTGCTCAGGGATATAGCGAGGATGATTTCAAGCGGGATTCCCGATAAAAAATTGCTTCCTCTAAAAGCTGGCATTGTGGATGAGAGATCCGAAATAGCAGGTTGTGTAAAAGGGGTACCTCAACTTACATTTGGACCGCGAGTAGATATCCTGGATTCTTGCCCTAAGGCCGAGGGGATGATGATGATGATCCGCTCAATGAGCCCCGATGTGCTGGTCGTTGATGAGATTGGCCGCAAAGAAGACGGAGAGGCAATTCTTGAAGCCGTTAATGCAGGAATAAAATTAATCATGACAACCCATGGAGATTCGCTAGAGGATATCCAAAAAAGGCCAACTTTGAAACCGATTCTGGAGATGGGGATATTTGATAGATTTGTGGAGCTCGGAAGAATTTCTGGCCCGGGAACAATCACCTCGATCAGGGAAGCAAGCGGCAAAGAAATTCGCCAAAAAGTGAGAGTGACATAAATGATAAAAATAATTGGCGCTATTTTAATTATCCTGGCCACGACATGGACAGGTTTCGAAGCATCAAGGCATCTTAGCGAGCGCCCAAGACAGCTTCGGCTCCTGAAGTCGGCATTGCAATCTTTGGAGGCAGAAATCATGTATGGTCACACACCGCTGCATGATGCCTCGAGAAAGCTCGCAGCTCAGATGTCTAAGCCTTTATCCTGGTTTTTTGAAGCTTTTTCCAAAAAGCTGACAGAATCCGATACAACGGTGAAAGCCGCATGGGAAGAAAGCTTGAAAGAAGTCTGGAAACTGACAGCCTTCAAACAGGGAGAGTTTGAAATCATGAAGCAATTTGGTGAGACGCTCGGCAGGCATGACCGTCATTCACAGCAAAAACAAATCCTGCTGACGATCTCCCATCTGGAAAGAGAAGAAGCAGATGCCTGCGAAAAACAAATGAAATACGAAAAAATGGTGAAAAGTATCGGCTTTTTATCTGGCTTATTGTTAATCATCTTACTGATATAGCGTTTAGGAGGAGGACAAGATGGGTCTTGAAGTGGATATTATTTTTAAAATCGCAGGTGTAGGCATTGTCGTTGCATTTTTACACACTATTCTCGATCAGGTGGGAAAGAAGGAATATGCGCAGTGGGTAACCTTGTTTGGGTTCATCTACATCCTTTTCATGGTCGCTTCGATTGTCGACGATCTCTTTCAAAAAATTAAATCTGTTTTCCTATTTCAAGGGTAAGGGAGGGCTTTGCCATTGAAATCCTTCAAATAACAGGTGTAGCACTGATCGCGACTTTCCTGGCCCTGATTGTCAAGGAACAAAAGCCAAACTTTGCTTTCTTGCTGATTGTGTTCACGGGTTCAGCTATTTTCCTCTTTCTCGTTGATCAAATCTACCAGATCATATCGATGATCCAGAAGCTGGCGGCTAATGCAAAAGTAAATCTCGTTTATGTGGAAACCATCCTGAAAATCATCGGAATCGCCTATATTGCCGAATTCGCGGCCCAAATCACAAAAGATGCAGGCCAGGGGGCTATTGCTTCAAAAATAGAATTGGGCGGAAAAATTCTTATTCTGGCCATGGCCATTCCGATTCTCACTGTAATGATCGAAACAATCATTCGCTTGATTCCGGGCTGATCGCGAGCCTTTTCTTAAAGAGGTGACTATAGTTGAAGCAGCGTTTGCAGTTCATACTTGGCATTATATTGATCCAGCTATTTTTTTTCATTCCGGGTGTACAAGCTGCTGGTGACGAAGAGGAAACCAGCGCATTGATCAATCCGGATAAAATCGCCGGAGCCCAGCTTGAGGACTTGAATATTGATGAACTCAAAGGGTTCTGGGAGGATATCATCAACAAATATGATGGCTATTTACCTGAAAGCCAGAAAGGCAGTCTATATGATTTTATCAGCGGTGAAAAGAAATTTTCACTGAAGCAATGGTTCAAAGGCATACTGAACTTTGCATTCCATGAGTTTATCGTCAATGGAAAATTATTAGGTTCGCTGATATTGCTCACCGTATTCAGCATGTTTCTTCAAGCTCTGCAAAATTCCTTTGAAAAAAGCACGATCAGTAAGGTTGCCTATTCTATTGTGTTCATGGTCCTCATTATTATTGCGCTCAACAGTTTCCATGTTGTGGTTGATTACACAAATGACACGATAAGTACAATGATTCAATTCATTCTTGCTTTGATCCCGCTGCTCCTGGCCCTGATGGCAACATCCGGGGGCCTGATATCGGCAGCTTTTTTCCATCCAGTCATTCTATTTATGATGAACACCAGCGGCATGTTCATCCAGTATGTCGTGCTGCCGCTCTTATTTCTTTCGACACTTCTGAGTATAGTCAGCGTCCTGTCAGAGCATTACAAGGTCACACAGTTGGCCAGTATGCTCCGGAACTGGAGTGTCGGGCTGCTTGGAATTTTACTGACCGTATTTCTGGGTGTCATTTCCGTCCAGGGGGCCTCCTCAGCGGTGACAGATGGGGTCACTGTCAAGACGGCTAAATTCATTACAGGCAATTTTGTTCCGGTAATCGGACGTGTGTTCACGGATGCGACGGATACAGTCATCAGCGCTTCGATGCTGCTTAAGAATACAGTCGGTCTGGCGGGGGTGGCCATCCTGCTGATTATCGCTGCTTTTCCGGCTGTTAAAATACTGATGGTAGCATTCATATATAAATTTGCGGCCGCGATTCTACAGCCATTGGGTGGCGGCCCGGTGATAACTTGTCTCGATATTATCAGCAAAAGTATCATCTATGTTTTTGCTGCACTGGGGATTGTTTCCTTGATGTTTTTCCTGACAATCACGGTCATTATTGCCGCTGGAAATCTAACGATGATGGTGAGGTAAGGGGGGAGAATAAATGGATTTTATTAAAGAGTGGATTACCAATATTATTATCTTCATTCTCCTGGCGACTGTCCTTGACATGCTGCTGCCTAATTCCAGCTTCCAGAAATATACGAAAATTGTCACCGGGTTGATTTTGATCGCCATCATCCTGTTCCCGGTCATGAAACTGTTTACTTCAGACTTTGAATCAGCGATCGCTTCAATGGGCCAATTCAATAGTTTGGAGGATGAAAATATAAAAAATTCAATAGAATTTCAGAAAAAAGAAATACAAGCATCCCAGCATGCATATATTTTAGAAACAATGGCTGTCCAATTGAAAACAGCCGCAGAGGAGGAGTTGATGGAGCAGCAAGGAATGGAGATTGCTAATATCGAGCTTGAAGTAAATGATCAGGATCAGCGGCCTTTCCCTGAGAACCTGGAGTATGTCATCGTGCATGTGAAAAAAGCCGAAGATGAGGGAGAGACTGTGGCAGTAGTAAGAGAAGTAGAAATTGATACGAATGCACCCCTTCCATCAAAACAAACCTCTCAGAATACAGATCAAATATCTTCTCTTCTGTCAGAGAAATGGAATGTTCCTGAAAAGTCTATTCAAATAATGATAGAAGGGGGGAGTGACGAGCATGGACAATGAGAAAGGTCCTTTAAGCTGGCTTAAGAGGCAATTGAGCAGCAAAGACGGACCGCCAGAGAAGAAATCTGGAAAATACCAATACTTAATGATTGTCGTACTTTTCGGGGCAGCGATCATGCTCATAGGCAATATCGTGGGAGACAAAAATCCTGATATGGCGGTTACAGCCACGAAGGAGGCAGGGGCTGAAGAGGATGCTGCCGTGTTCGGGCAAAAGAAATCGGCAGGCAATGACATCATTTCTGATTATGAAGAGGCTTATGAAGCTCAGCTGACAGAAGTGCTCGAAGGAATAAATGGCGTCGGGGATGTCACAGTCTTCGTAAACGTAGATGCCACTGAAAAAAAGGTTCTGGAGAAGAACACGGTCATCCAGTCCCAGACGACGGATGAAACCGATCGTGAAGGCGGCAAACGCAAGGTCCAGGACGCTTCACAGGATGAGCAGCTGGTCATCATCCGCAATGGTGAAAAAGAGGTTCCTATCGTTCTGGAGACAAAGAAGCCGGAAATCAGAGGTGTCGTCGTCGTAGCCAAGGGTGCCGAAAATATACAAGTGAAAAAATGGATTATCGAGGCCGTCACCAGGGCTTTGGATGTACCAAACCACCGGGTGGCAGTCATGCCTAAAAAATCTAAGGGGGAATAATAGATGTTATTGAAAAAGCAAACAGTTTGGTTATTGACAATGTTAAGTCTTGTAGTGGTGCTGTCGGTGTATTACATCACTTCACCTGAACAGCAAACAGCGGATCTGGCTGGTGTTGAAGAGCAAAAGGCTGAAGATAAAGAGACGGCAGCAACTGAATCAAAAGATGGTAAGACAGTCATCTCTGGCATCGCAAGCGATGAAAAGTTCGAGGCACTTCGCATGAAGCTCGAAGAACAGCGTACTAAAATGAAGGAAGACCTTCAGGCCATCGTGGCTTCCACTGATCTGCCGGCTCAAGACCGCAGCGATGCGATTGAAAAGATGAACGAGCTTGATGAAGTAGCTCAAAAGGAAGGCGTACTGGAAACTTTAATCAAATCAATGGGCTATGAAGATGCACTTGTACGTGCGGACGGAGAGAATGTCAGAATTACAGTGAAGGCTCAGGAGCATTCAGCATCTGCTGCTAACGAAATCATTCAGATGGTACGCACAGAGCTTGGCTCATTACAGCCAGTCGCTGTACAATTTGAGCCTGTAAAATAAGAGAAAAACAAGTAAAAGGGAAGGCTATGGCCTTCCCTTTATTTTTGCTGGAGCTTAATTAAGTTGTCTAGAGATTGATGTGCTGCTTCAACGGATTTAAATAAATGTTCATGATGTTCACTCTGCGAAATAGCTGCTGCTGAGATTTCCTCCAACGCGGCGCTTGCCTGCTGGATGACGGAACTGAAGCCAGTAATGGAACTTTCGATTGCCACCGAGGAATCCAAGATGGTTTTTGTCAGCCCCTCCTGCTCAGAAATATCACTCTTCAAAACTTTGAAAGTTTGGTGTATTGTTTCAAATGCCTCCATGGTCTCTGCAGCTAATTCAAGGTTTTGTGTAAGTTTTTCAGCCGTCATGTTTACGCCTTCTTTTGTTTTAGAAGTATCACTCATGACGCTTTTTAAGTTTTCGGTAATTTGCGTGGCTGTATTACTTGTGATATCAGCAAGCTTTCTTACTTCTTCGGCAACGACGGCAAATCCTTTGCCACTGTCTCCTGCACGAGCTGCCTCAATAGATGCGTTCAGTGCCAGCAAATTAGTTTGGGAAGCAATTCCCTGTATATCCGATGCAAAGCTGGTTGTTTCCTTGATCAGCGCAGAAAGAGACAAGATGTGTGTATTGACATTCTGCATATTTTCATAGGAAGCTGTCAATTCTGAAATAAGGCTGGACATTAGCTCATCGCCTTTATCTGAGACCTTTTCGGCAGCCACTGCATCCTGATGCAGCTTTTTGACAAGCGCTGATGTCCTGGCGATGACCTGATTTGTATTTTCAAGAGATTGGGTAATGTCCACGACTGAATCCGACTGGATATTGATCCCTGCTGATATCTCTGTCACAGACTGGGTCATTTCAATGGAAGATTGATAATTTTCCTTGCTCTTGAATCTAACATCATCAATCAGCTTTGCAATGCTCCTTGTATTGCTTTCGATTACTTTGCGTGTCTCTAAATCTTTAATCAACAGACTCTCTGTTTCCTGCTGTGCTGACTCTATCGTTTGAGCGAGCTTTTTGGAGATGGAAAACTGGAAGCCAAGCATGACTGTGACCAGCATATACAATAGATAAATGGTTACATAGTTTTTCGTTTCCAAAGGCAGCTCGTGGTTATGCATCAGTGTGAATGCCGTAATAATTACAAACCCGAGACCGGAAGCCAGAATCAGTAATTTCCTGTCCATATAGATTGCTGCGGCAGCAAGGATAAAATAAAGAAGGGTATAGGCAGTAGGTGAAACGCTAGTTTCCATAATTAAAAACAGCACAGCGGAAACTATAACAACGGAAAGATAAGGGATGAAATTCGTTAGCTTTTTGGTATAGTGGAGCATTGCGACAACTCCGACCCCGGCTCCACCTCCAACTATGATTGAAAGAATCACTGCAAGTTCCTTCTGCATTGCAATATCAACAACTGTCGCCAAAATAACAGACACCAAAGTGGCTTTGACGATTAAAGAATTTTTTCTTTCCAAATCATCTCTCTTAATTTCTTCAATACTTTTCATCGATTGTATTCTCCTCTAAATTTCAAACTAATGTTATATTCGCTAGAAATTTCGGGATTCCTGTCGTATGAATTCACTTTTTTTTCAGAAAACATTAAAATAGAGAAGGAAGACAAGAAACAGCGTTTCATATTGAATTTTTACATGGTATTATCGTATAGTGTTAGTATCTAGTCTTAATTATGAAATGGACAAGGGGTGCCTAAGATGTTAAAAGTACAAGAAATCAGAGAGTTAATCAAATTAGTGGACCAATCAAGCATTGACGAATTTTCATATGAATATGAAGGATCAAAAATCAAAATGAAGAAGCATGGAGCAGTCAAATCTGTAGTTGAGAACGTTCAGCCAGCTGCACCAGCACCTGCTCCACAGCCAGTACCGGCAGTTCAGGAAGCTCCACGCACTGAGCCTAAGGTCGAAGCGGCAGCAGTGCAGGAAGTGAAGCAGGAAGAAGCCCAGGATACTTCCAATTTACATAAGATCGTTTCACCAATGGTTGGGACTTTCTATCAATCTTCTTCTCCTGAAGCAGATGCATATGTAAAAGCAGGCTCAAAGGTCAGCAAAGATTCGATTGTATGCATAGTAGAAGCCATGAAGCTCTTCAACGAAATCGAAGCAGAAGTGAATGGGGAAATCGTTGAAGTTCTTGTTAAAGACGGCCAGCTGGTTGAATACGGCCAAGCTTTATTCCTGGTCAAGCCCGAATAAGGAGCGATATTGATGATAAAAAAATTACTGATAGCCAATAGAGGAGAAATCGCAGTCAGGGTCATCCGTGCCTGCAGGGAATTGGGAGTCGAATCCGTAGCTGTGTATTCCGAAGCAGACAAAGAATCACTTCATGTACAGCTTGCTGATGAAGCATATTGTATTGGTCCGAAAGCTTCAAAAGACAGCTATTTGAATTTCACGAATATTATCAGCGTAGCGAAATTGACTGGTTGTGACGCCATCCACCCTGGATATGGTTTCCTTGCTGAAAATGCAGACTTCGCTGAGCTTTGCAGAGAGTGCAACATCATTTTCGTCGGACCATCTCCTGAAGCAATCCAAAAAATGGGGACTAAAGATGTCGCAAGGGAAACAATGAAAGAGGCGAATGTTCCAATCGTTCCAGGATCACAGGGAATCATTGAGAGCACAGAAGATGCTGTCAGCCTTGCTAACGACATTGGTTATCCTGTCATCATTAAAGCGACAGCTGGAGGCGGAGGAAAAGGAATTCGTGTTGCCAGGACGGAACAGGAAATGATCAAAGGGATCAATATCACCCAGCAGGAAGCGATGACAGCATTCGGAAACCCAGGTGTTTATATTGAAAAATATATCGAAGATTTCCGCCATGTCGAAATCCAGGTGCTTGCAGATAACTATGGACATACCATTCATCTTGGCGAGCGTGATTGTTCAATCCAGAGGCGCCTTCAAAAGCTTCTTGAGGAAACACCTTCACCTGCGCTTGACGGAGAAATCAGGGCTGAAATGGGCGCTGCTGCAGTCAAAGCGGCAAAAGCAGTTGATTATACTGGAGCCGGCACGGTAGAATTTATTTATGATTATCGCAATCGTAAATTTTATTTCATGGAGATGAATACGCGGATACAGGTTGAACATCCTGTAACTGAAATGGTAACAGGTGTCGATTTGATCAAAGAACAGATCAAGATTGCCTCAGGTGAAAGGCTGAACCTTAAGCAGGAAGACGTAGAGTTCAATGGATGGGCGATTGAATGCCGCATCAACGCAGAAAATCCTGCAAAAAACTTCATGCCATCAGCGGGCAAAATCAAAATGTATCTCCCTCCAGGCGGATTTGGTGTTAGAATAGACTCAGCGGCATATCCTGGTTATACGATCCCGCCTTACTATGATTCAATGATTGCGAAGGTCATTACTTATGGAAGCAGCAGGGAAGAAGCGATTGACCGCATGAAGAGAGCGCTTGGTGAGTTTGTGGTTGAAGGCATCCACACAACCATCCCGTTCCATCTCAAGCTGCTGAACCATGAGAAATTCGTGGAAGGGCAGTTCAATACGAAATTTTTAGAAATGCATGATCTTATGACAGAAGAATAATAGGAGGTCTAGCCATGAGTGAACAGCAACATTTACTTGAAATGAGCCATGATGAGAACGGCTTAGGGAAAGTGGAAATTGCACCTGAAGTAATTGAAGTCATTGCAAGCATCGCTGCATCCGAAGTAGAAGGTGTCACGCAAATGCGCGGCAGCTTCGCGGCTGGAGTAGTTGAAAGACTTGGCAAGAAAAATCACGGCAAAGGTGTAAAGGTCGAGCTTGTCGAAGAAGGAATCAAGGTTGACGTATATTGTGTCATGAAGTTTGGCGTTTCCATTCCTGTGGTTGCCCAAAAAATCCAGGATAACATCCGTCAGGCATTATTGAACATGACTGCACTCGATGCAACTGAAGTAAATATCCATGTAGTCGGCGTCCAGTTCGAAAACCAAAAAGTAGAACCTGAAGTCGAACAAGAAGTTTAACCACCGAACCAAAGGCATAATTATGCATGCCTTTGGTTTTTTTTGTAGGTCAGGAGGAATTGCTCCTGGAAGCGTCAATCTTTCGGTGCTCAGGATATTGTAGTCCGAAGTAAAAGCTTTAGAGGAAGTAGGCCAAAGTAGGCTGGGGTTCGGACAAAACCTTGTGCTGTAGCGGAAAAATTGTCCGAAGTAGCCCCATGTTCAGACAAAATACCGTGTCTTGGAGGAAAAGTTGTCTGAAGTAGCCCAAGGTTCGGACAAAATACCGTGTTGCAGAGTGAAAGTTGTCTGAAGTATCTCCGTATAAGGGCGATACCCAATCCCACAGCAGAAATCACTACTTATTGGAGGATATTGAACTAATCGTGGTGTTAAAGTTGCTAGTGCTGTTCTAATTTACTCATAAATTCTTAGCGACTAAGAGATATTTCCGCTTGTTTTGATTAACTTTTTTCTAAAAAGTGAAAAATAATAGGAAACCATGCGTAAAGAGATATGATATGCTATTATTTTGTTAGAATCAGACAAGCCATAAAGGAGCTAAGGAATTCAATGAAAAGAAGAACAGCACGAGAAAAGGCATTACAAGCCTTATTCCAGATTGATATAAGCAAGGTGGAAGTTTCAGACGCGATTGAACATGTGCTTGAAGAAGAAGCCGGGGATGATTACCTGAACAAGCTTGTGAACGGTACGGTCGAGCATCAGCAGGAAATCGATGAAGAGATCAAGACGTATCTAGAGAAATGGTCGCTCGACAGAATTGCAGCTGTTGACCGGAATCTTCTGCGCCTAGCCGTATACGAATTAAAGTATTGCAACGAAGACGTACCGATGAATGTCGTTCTTGATGAAGCGATCGAAATTGCTAAATTATATGGGGATGACCAATCAAGCCGATTTATTAATGGTGTTCTGTCAAAAGTAAAGCAGAGCATTTCCTAAAACCATTGGAAGCAGGCAGGTTGGACCTTCCCTGATCACATAGGGGGAGAAAGTATGGCTGCTAGTATTATTGATGGAAAAGAAATTGCTAAAAAGAAGAAACTTGAAGTCGCCGACCAGGTCAAGGAGCTGAAGAACCAGGGAGTAACTCCGGGCCTGGCTGTGATACTTGTCGGTGATAACCAGGCATCAAGAACCTATGTCAACAGTAAGCAAAAAACTGCACGAGAACTTGGTATGCATAATGTTCTGATTGAATACCCTGTCTCCATAACTGAACAGGAACTATTGGGAAAAATATACGAACTCAACGGTGATGAAGAGATTCACGGCATTTTGGTTCAGCTTCCGCTTCCAGATCACATCAATGAAAAAAATCTGATTGAAGCTATTTCCCCAGAAAAAGATGTTGATGGCTTCCATCCAATCAATATTGGTCGGATGATGACTGGCCAGGATGCTTTTTTACCGTGCACGCCATATGGTGTAATGGTGATGATGAAGGAGATAGGGATTGACCTTGCGGGGAAGCATGTAGTTGTCGTAGGCAGGAGCAATATTGTCGGCAAGCCGGCAGGCCAACTCTTCTTAAATGAAAATGCAACGGTTACATATTGCCATTCAAGGACAAAAGACTTAAAAGAACATACGAAACAGGCAGATGTAGTGATAGCAGCAGTTGGAAAAGCAGGCTTGATTACCGCTGACCATATCAAGCCAGGAGCTGTGATTATCGATGTTGGCATGAACCGCGATGATCATGGCAAGCTATGTGGTGATGTGGCCTATGTTGAAGTCAAAGAAAAAGCCGGGTATATCACTCCTGTACCTGGGGGAGTTGGTCCAATGACCATCGCCATGTTGATGTACAACACTCTGAAGTCTGCAAAGAACCATATGAATAGACTTCAAAACTCAAATCTATAAGGCGTGATTCTGTCCATATCTGTTATAAGTTAGAAACTGAAAATCCACTTATGTTAAGTGACGAATCGGGATTCTAAATTTATAATGGATGTGGGCAGTTTTTTTGAGACTGAAAAGTATAAATTTCGACTTCGAGAATTGTCTAGCTCCAGCGCCTAGCCTGTTTTCATCACTGAGAGAGCTTCTGCGAGTATCTTGCGAGAAGCGTTAGCTTTGAGCCGCTCGAGCCGCTCGTCTTTTCGCCTCCTAGAAACTCCGAAACTTCAACTCCGCCGGCAGAAGCAAAAAGCGCTTCTTTGTCGGAGTCTCCAGTTTCTGCGTTTCTGGACAGTCGGCTATACATTTCTATTTCGGTCCTGCCAATGAAGTCAAAGAACGACTTCACTGTCAGGCCCTCTATGGCAAAGGACGTGCAAACCCGCCTGCCACACGATGTGGCGCTTTTAGGCGGGCAGCGCTTGTCGGGGCTGACCAAGGCGCTTCCGCATTTCTTAGAATTATCAGACCTTTTGTTGACGCTTGCTTCTGTTCTTGTTACGATTTCTCTAGTTGCAAATGGAATGGGAGAGATGATGATGAAGCCTTATTCTTTTGAACATGGGGCGGACTATGCCGCACAGCTTGAC
>NZ_JBIQOE010000105.1:0-2827 GCF_047739415.1 Mesobacillus sp.
GTTTTGCCTCCTCAAACAGGATGATTTGGTCTGCTTCTTCCCATTTCTCTATTGATGCCCTCCACAAGTCAGTAACCAAACGAGAAAGTCTTAATTGATTTGGAGGGGTCATAAGCGATAAGAAAAGCAATTTCCTATGTATATGTGCCTCTCCATCCATCGTTTGAATGGCATTCTCGCCAAACAAAGTTTTCTGTACTCGTTTAGGTGCAGCCCCTTTTCTTTGAAAACGGTCGGTATCATAAAAAATCTTTGCTGCTTCTTCGCCAGTAAAGCAAATGACTTGTTCACCGAGAAGCCGTGCCTCAAAAATATCTGAATGATAGCGCTCCATTCGATTCGAAATGAAAAGGTAGCCTTCATTCATTAAGGCGATACTGTTATCCAGACTTTTATCATGTGGTATTCCCATCAATCTTATCTCCTTTATGTAGTTTCTTTTGTAAGAATCATTGCTTCCATTACAATCCCGGCTTTCTCAAGTATGTTTAATGCCAGGAAAAGGCTTGGGGGTTAAGCTGATGAAAAATTATACTGTTTATAAACTCTGACGATGATTCCTAGTTTATTTACACGTAAAAGTAAAAAGTAAACTTGTTATCCTTTAAATGTTTCGTCGAACAAGTTGTTGTTATGCATGTTGTGAAGGAATGATAGAAGCTGGTTTAACAAATAGTAAGAAAAAAGGAGGGAACATGATGGGTAAATGGAAAGAAGAAGGAGCAGCTAACAACAATCTTTCTGCTGAAACAATTGCGAGTTCTAAGCTGGTGGGAAAGCCAGGACTTCAGGAGCATGAGTTTTCTGAAGAGCTTGCTGACGGGGGAGAGAGGGATAAGGCGATCGAGAAGCAATTAAAGGAGCATCAACCAGGTATGTAATATGAAATGGGAATAATTAATGAAAAATAAAAACAATTACTTCGACAAAAGAGGAGATTCCACTGCTCCTCCTGAAGGTACTGCTGATTATCCAAAGAAACCGGATCACAGAAAAATTGAACAGGATATTATGAAGAAGTGAAATTAAAAGTTGTCTGGCTGAGGATTGCCAGACAACTTCTTAATTTAGCGTTTCATATGACAAGCGTGATTATATACATAAAGTCCTTCGTTGACATGCAAACTATGCTGTAATTTCTTCCTTCGAAAACTCAATTTCAAACCCGAGGTCTTCGAGCATTTTATGGTCAGCAGTCGTTTCTTGGCCTGCTGTTGTTAGATAGTCCCCAACAAAAATTGAGTTGGCAGGGTAAAGGCCT
The DNA here is from genome assembly GCF_047739415.1 of Mesobacillus sp. Taxonomy (GTDB): domain Bacteria; phylum Bacillota; class Bacilli; order Bacillales; family Cytobacillaceae; genus Mesobacillus. The sequence goes on from NZ_JBIQOE010000105.1 coordinate 1,262, forward strand.
AGAGGCTGCAAGCTTCGCAAATTAACCTCTCTGCCGCCGGAAATCCTGATTTCTTTTGTTGGATTGATGAATCGCATCAGGCAAAGGACTTTTAAGCAATACCTGGGATTCAATTCATCGGTTCCTGCAAGAGGGGTACCGTCAATCGCGTGGAGGAAATTGACTGGAATTGAATCAGCGTCCAGTACCTTCAGGCTCCTGGCCATATCGACCACATCTTGCTTTGTTTCCTTCATACCTATAATTACTCCGGAGCATGGTGAAATCCCGGAATTTTTAACAAGCTTGACCGTATTGACCCGATCTTCGTATGTATGTGATGTCGTGATGGTATCGTGATGGTTAGAGGAAGTGTTGAGGTTATGGTTATATCGGTCAACACCAGCAGACTTGAGCCTTTCTGCTTGTGAAGGTTTAAGAATTCCGAGACAGGCGCAAACCTTAAGGCCATATTTTGCTTTAATTTCCTCCACTGCCGAAGTAACAGTATCAATTTCCTTTTCACTTGGTCCTCTGCCGCTGGCAACGATGCAATAAGTGCCAGCATTCAGGTTAAAAGCTTGTTCTGCTCCTTTTAGGATCGTGTCCTTATCCATCATTCGATACTTTTGGATAGGGGCATCGGAGACGCTCGATTGCGCACAGTAACCGCAATTTTCCGGACACATTCCCGATTTTGTATTGATAATCATATTTAGCTTTACCCGATTTCCATAATAGTGATGGCGTATCGTGTATGTTGCCTGGAGCAATTCGAGCAATTCATTGTCGGGACATTCAAGTATACTTAAAGCCTCTGCATCAGACAGCTCGTTCCCATCAAGTACGCCCTGCGCTAACTCCTTCCAGTATCCCATTGACCCATCCCCCTTTTAAGCTGCTTTTCTTAAGTGTTTGAAGCTGCCTTTGGACAAAACAGATTTTTCGAGTCTATGACCCATCATGCCGGCGAATACAGCAAGGATAATATCTTTTGGAAGAGGGACAACCATCCATAGCCAGGCCATTTTATAAGTAAAGCCTTCTGGTGCAGCGGCCCAGAATTTATAAGCAAAATACATCCAGTTCGTTCCGAATACATAATTGATGACAAGTCCAATTAATGAAGCAATGACAAATGCAGAAAGTGTGCGGTTCTTCTCAACAATTTTACCTGCAACATAGGCCGTTAGGATAAATGAAAGGATAAATCCAAATGTTGGACTGATGAAAGTAGACATGCCAGCGCCGAACTTGGCAAACACCGGTACACCCACTAATCCTACTAGTGCGTATACAGTCATTGAAATTGCTCCCAGCCGGCTGCCAAGGATGATCCCTGCCAGAATGGCAAAAAAGGTTTGGAGTGTAATCGGTACCCCGCCAATTACCATAAACGGCACAAACGAGGTAATGTTCGCCCCAATAGCCATTAGACCGACAAACATAGATGCTAGAGTTAAATCAAGTGCTTTAAACTTCATGTAAATTGCTCTCCTTTTCTGTAATATAAATTCAGGATAAACTTTTTGAATATTTTATGTCAACTTAAAAATAATTAAGTTAACAAATAATCGTCAATAAACC
>NZ_JBIQOE010000106.1:0-3335 GCF_047739415.1 Mesobacillus sp.
AGAATTTGTTGGTTATCCACTCCTGCATTGCTAAAATCCCTGCCAAGGTACCAATAGACACCTAGAGCAATCAAAAAGGCTGGCACTGTCGTATAAACCATATGGCGAATATGGGCAAACAGATCTGTTCCCGTGATTCCTCCCGCCAGATTCGTCGTATCGGATAATGGTGACATTTTATCTCCGAAATAAGAGCCTGAAATGATCGCCCCTGCTACCATAGGTGCAGGAATACCCATGCTCACGCCGATTCCCATTCCGGCAACACCAATTGTTCCCATTGTAGACCATGAACTTCCAATTGCCAGAGTGATCAATGCGGTAATGACACTGATGGATACAAGGAACATGGACGGACTCATGATTTTAAGGCCATAGTATACCATCGTTGCGACAATTCCGCCGCCAATCCATGAACCGATGATCATCCCAACAGTGATAATGATCAGAATGGCCGGCAAAGCCATTTTAATGCCTTTATATATACCTTCTTCGATAAAATTCCACTTAAAGCCTGCAAACCAGGCAACAAGACCTGCCACCACAGTTCCAATAATCAGCGGGATATGCGGGTCTCCTTCAAATTTTACAATCGTGACTGCCATTGAAACTACCATAACTAACAAAGGGATGATAGCAAGTCCAAATGGCACTTTCCTCTCTATACTTTTCCCCATTTGTTTTCCTCCTTGCTGTCTCGTTAACTGTCTTTACCCTCAAATCAAGACAGTTAGACAAGCACGAATTTGGAAACTCAGAGAATGAAAGAAGGAATTCATATAATCTTTATCTAATTACTTTTATAAAAAGGAGGTCGTGAACTTGAATCCATTTGTTTTTGCGTGTATTGCTCCTCACGGCGGTGAAATTATTCCTGAATTGCAAGGGGCCAACCCCGAGCGGATGGCTCTCACTAGAAAAAGCATGGTCAAGCTTGGACAGCAGATGGCTAATGCCGAACCAAATTGTATCGTTGTTCTTAGTCCACATGGAACAAGGATCAATAGTCGATTTTCCATAACCGATTCAGAACATCTGGAAGGAAGCTGGAATGAGAACGAGGAAATTTTTACGATGGAAAAACGAGTAGATAGAGACTTAGCGCGAAAAATTAATGATGAAGCGCTAAAAAACGGACTCCCTTCTTCCACCATAAATTTTGGAACTGCAGGAGGCCCAATCTCTTGCCTGCCGCTGGATTGGGGTGCAATTGTCCCTCTTCGTTTCATGCCAGATGTTCCAATCGTTGTGATCACACCATCAAGAGATCTTTCCTTCCAACAGCATATGGAATTCGGTCAATCGCTTCGTACAGCAGTGGCTCAATACGAAAAGAAAGTCGGATTGATTGCCAGCTGCGATTGGTCACATGCTCATGATGAACAAGGACCTTATGGGTTTGATCCAGCAGCTAAAGATTTGGACGAACAAGTGGTTCATTTGATAAAATCAAACCAACTCGAAAAAATGGCAGACTTCGAAGAAGATTTTATCGAAGCCGCAAAACCAGACGGAATCTGGCAAACCCTCATCCTTGCTGGCGCCATCCATCCCGAGGAAAGGCATGTACAATTTCTATCTTATGAAGCACCAACATACTTCGGGTTAATCTGTGCAGGGGTTTTGGCAAAAAGAAAAATCTAGTCATGGACTAGATTTAAGCCTGTAGGCTCTTGATAGTATTTAAATTCCCTAATTGTCCCTTATGGGAAGCATGATCCTTGCATAAGGGTACGATTCGAACCTAATTGTATCCTTATGGGAAGCATGACCCTTGCATAAGGGTACGACTCGAACCTTATTGTATCCTTATGGGAAGCATGATCCTTGCATAAGGGTACGACTCGAACTTAATTGTACCCTTATGGGAAGCATGATCCTTGCATAAGGGTACGATTCGAACCTAATTCTCCCCTTATAGGAAGCATGATCCTTGCATAAGGGTACGACTCGAACCTAATTGTACCCTTATAGGAAGCATGATCCTTGCATAAGGGTACGACTCGAACCTAATTGTATCCTTATGGGAAGCATGATCCTTGCATAAGGGTACGACTCGAACTTAATTGTACCCTTATAGGAAGCATGATCCTTGCATAAGGGTACGATTCGAACCTAATTGTATCCTTATGGGAAGCATGACCCTTGCATAAGGGTACGACTCGAACCTTATTGTATCCTTATGGGAAGCATGATCCTTGCATAAGGGTACGATTCGAACCTAATTGTACCCTTATAGGAAGCATGACCCTTGCATAAGGGTACGATTAATCCTTATGGAATTTAATCAAAGTCAAACCTGGAGTCCTTTTTTCCATACTTATAACCTTTCCTAAGATGGCGCGACATTTTCATTAAGTGAGATCTATTCATCAACTAGATTTTCTTTTTGATGTCTTCTCTTATAGAATCCATTAAATCCTCAGATAAGTTCGCTGGCATTGTTTTATCGTCCTCAACAATCCAGGCATTCATCAATTCAAGGTCTGATTTTTGAAAAGTGATGATATAATTCTGTTGCTCAAAAGTAACTTCAACTGTTACATGTTCCTCACCATAAGATTCATCATCAATTATGATATTGGTCATTTCATAGGTTTTCATAGATAAACTCCTTTACTTGTTTCTTTTGTTATATTTGTCTATCTGTTTATTTGTTTACATAATAATTTTATATAAAACTTATTTTTAATATAACAAAAACGTGCCAGAAGAAACCTGACTCGTAACGTTCTGTATTCTTTTTAGCCTTTATAGTAGATTTTAAACTACCTCACTTTTACCTGATCTGTTTATGCTGAATGCTCCTTCTCAACATAATAAAAAAACACCTCACGCGACGTCTTTTTTGGCGTGTAGTGAAATTCATTCTTCAGGTTATGGTTATCTAAAACAGGCCGCTTCATGGGCAAGCAGGACTTGTTTGCGTGCCGATGCTTCGGATGCCATTGGGAAGGCGATTGTTGGTTCTGGCAAGCCTTTATCCCGAGGGTATCGTTCTTTAAAAGTAGGGGAGAGCTTGAGTGCAAGATCAATCATTGGCTACAATGGAAAACCGCAGCAAGCGTACAGCCCTATCATGATAAAGTTCCATCATGGATTTATTACCGTATCTTCGAGCGAGAGTACTACCATTTGGTTAAATCGAGGTAAACAAAGCCACCAGCATATCGGATGGTCATAAATTGTAATTTAGCGTCTTAAAATACTGCCCTTTATTTACATCTAATTGTTAATAAGCTTGGAGTTAATAAGCTCCAAGCTTTATCTAGCTTTATTACAGAAAAGTACCACGTTAATTCAACATGCAACTTAAAACGATGGTGGAGTCACTG
>NZ_JBIQOE010000107.1:0-29605 GCF_047739415.1 Mesobacillus sp.
GCTGTTTTCATTTTCAGCGAGCAGTTGTTGAGATTAATGGACCTGCCGCCTGAGCTGTTTGATGAGGCTAATTCCTACCTGAAAATTGTCGGCGGATTTTCGTTTATTCAATCGTTGATCATGACGGTGAGCAGCATTATCCGCAGCTATGGTTTTACCCGGGATATCATGTATGTCACGATCGGGATGAATGTGCTGAATGTCATTGGCAACTATTTGTTCATCTTCGGACCATTCGGCTTCCCTGTCCTAGGTGTGGAAGGTGTGGCGATTTCCACCACTGTCAGCCGGATCCTCGGATTGTTGGCTGCCATTTATGTCATGACCAAGCGAGTCCCAGGATCAGTGCCAATTTCGATGCTTTTCAGTTTTCCAAAAAAACATTTGAAAAATCTGCTTAATATCGGGATTCCTTCTGCCGGTGAGCATTTGAGTTACAATGGGTCCCAGATGGTGATCACGTATTTTATCGCTACCCTTGGAACCCAGGCATTGACGGCTAAGGTTTATACACAAAATGTCATGATGTTCATATTCCTTTTCAGTATCGCCATCAGCCAGGGCACACAGATACTGATTGGCCATATGGTAGGAGCAAAAGAAATTGAAAATGCGTATAAGCGGGCACTAAAAAGCTTGAAACTTGCGATTATCATTTCCATTGCTGCCGCTTTGATCGTTTCCTTCTTTTCAAAAGACCTGCTGGGAATCTTCACTGATAATATGAGCATCATCGAACTCGGCACCACATTGATTCTGCTCACAATCATCCTTGAACCCGGCAGATCCTTTAACCTGGTGCTGATCAGTTCGCTCAGGGCCGCGGGTGACGTGAAATTCCCTGTATATATGGGAATCCTTTCGATGTGGGGAGTGAGCGTTACGCTATCTTATTTCCTCGGAATCTATCTCGAGATGGGGCTTGTCGGCATCTGGATCGCCTTCATTGCGGACGAGTGGCTGCGCGGACTTCTGATGCTCTGGCGCTGGAGATCCCGAGTATGGGTGAAAAAATCATTCGTGCCAGATGCCAAGCCAGTGCAGGCCGAATAAGTTATTAAGATGAAACCAGCCGCATAAGAGTTGTTAGCACTTAAACGTACCTTTATAGATGGCGTTTCCTCGGATAAGGGTACTATTAGCTCTTAAACGTACCCTTATAGATGGCGTTTCACTTGCATAAGGGTACTATTAGCTCTTAAATGTACCCTTATAGGTGGCATTTCACTCACATAAGGGTACTATTAGCTCTTAAACGTACCCTTATAGGTGGCGATTTCGCTGCATAAGGGTACTAGAGGTTCAGACTCCTGACACGCCGGGAGCCAGAACTCTTAAAATATTAAAATTAAGCAAGCCCTTGCCCAGGGCTTGCTTTTTTAGTCTGCTATATTAATATTGTAATCTCTGAACCAGATATGAATCTGTGCTAACTGAGCCAAAAGCTGCGGACCTGTCATCAGCTGGCCGAACCATGGCACTTTGAAGGATGCGCCCTCGGACTCAATCATTTTTTGCAGTGTAGCCCTGTCAAAGAATTCATGCAGCGCACTGTTCGAATCTGACATGAATTCTGACAGCATACCCTGTACTGCCTGCGTATAGGCCGGATGATGAGTCTTCGGATATGGACTCTTTTTCCGGTACAAAACTTCATCAGGCAATGTGCCCTCCAATGCTTTACGCAGGATTCCTTTTTCCTTGTTTCCATGCATCTTCATTTCCCATGGGATGTTCCAGACATATTCCACAAGCCGGTGGTCGGCGAACGGTACCCTTACTTCAAGGCTGGCCCCCATGCTCATCCGGTCCTTCCGGTCTAAAAGTGTTGTCATGAACCAGATGATATTCAGATAGAATAATTGTCTACGCTTAGCCTCTACTTGATTTTCCCCATCAAGTACCGGCACTTCTGCGATCGTATCGTTGTATTTTGCCATCATATAATCTTCAAGACTCAATTTTTTGCGCCAGTGGTCCCTCAGCATGTTTTGCCGCTCATTAATCGACCGCATCCATGGAAACCCTGGTCTATTCAAGTCCTCCTCTCTGTGGAACCATGGATATCCTCCAAAAATCTCGTCAGCACATTCTCCTGAAAGTCCTACGGTAAAATCCTGTTTGATTTCGCGGCAGAACCAGAGCAGTGACGAATCAATATCTGCCATTCCTGGCAGGTCCCGGACATGGACAGCTTCAGTTAAATAGCCAGCCAGATCCTGCTGGGAAATGATGCTGTTATGGTGAACAGTACCAAATGTTTCCGTCATTTTATTGATCCAGAAGGCATCAGCATTTGGCTGGAATTCATTTTCCTTGAAATACTTTTCATTGCCTTCGTAATCGATCGAGTAAGTATGCAGGCTGCCCTTACCCTCTGCCTTATAATGATTAGCAGCAATAGCAGTGATTGCGCTTGAATCCAATCCGCCTGAGAGAAAGGTGCACAGCGGCACATCTGAAACTAGCTGTCTTGTCACAGCATCCGTAAACAATCCCCGCACTTTTTCAGCTGTCTCATCAAGAGTATCAGTGTGTTTCTCGCTTTTAACGTTCCAATATCTCCAGATTTTCAGCCCGTTTTTTGAAAAAGTGAGGCCGTGTCCAGGCCGAAGCTCCTTCATATTTTTAAAGATACCTGCCCCAGGAGAACGGGATGGTCCGAGCCCAAACACCTCACAAAGCCCTTCCCTGTCTACCTCAGCCTTCACTTCTGGATGCGCCAAAAGCGCCTTTTGTTCAGAAGCAAACATAAGACCCGATGCTGTTTCAAGGAAAAACAGCGGCTTCACTCCAAGCCGGTCGCGACCGATGAACAGCTTTTCTTGCTGGTGATCCCAGACAGCAAAGGCGAAGATCCCGTTTAAATGCTCCAGGCAATTTTCCTTCCATTCCATGAAAGAAGTAAGCAAAACCTCTGTATCAGAATGACCGTTAAAAGAATATCCTTTTAATAGCAGTGCTTTTCTGAGGTCTTCCGTATTATAAAGTTCTCCGTTATAACAAATGGTATAACGGTTATCTCCTTGTGTTCTGGTCATTGGCTGTTTGCCGCCCTCAGGATCGACAACGACCAGCCTTTTATGACCCAAAGCAGCATGCACCGAAGTCCATACATTGGTATCGTCGGGACCTCTTTTACTTAAAGTTTCCGCCATTTTTGCCATGGTCTCACGTTCATGATCCAAATTTTTACGATAGTCTATCCAGCCAGTTATTCCACACATTGTTGATCATTCCTTTCAGCGGAACTTTTTTTGATATCAATATGCACTTTCAGAAACAAGACAATTGCTTAAGCATTACTCATCTTATGCAAATACATCTCAACTGGTTAATTGCCTATCTTATAAATCATGTTATAAATTCGCCAAAATCTGTCTACAAAGAAGGTGAGCGATAATTAACGGAGGATCCAAATGAATCGACAACAACGAAGCAATCTAATTGAATTCCAGCCCCGCGCTTTCAACGCTGGGACAGTAGAATATATTAATTCACAATGGGTTTTCTTTGATGAAGAAACAGAAGAGGCCGCACTTGTCGATGAATTCATCCATCAAGAGGTTGAAGTGCAGCGAAACAATAAATGGTGCAAGGGGTTTTTGCTGGATAACGGCTGCATCCAAACCGGCAAAGAAACAATCACTTTGCAGGACCAGGAAATGATCAAGATTAGAAAACAGTTGATCTATTCTTTCGAGCGTCTGCTTGATGAACTGAATGATGAAGCTTTTGTCCAATTTATCAATACATTGAATTCGCTCAACTTTTCGATTTATGATTGTATTTATTGTTATAACCATCTGACCTTCCTCGATCATGAGAAAGGGGTTTCGGGAGTCAACTTTTTAATTCTTGATAATGAAGAATTCATCTGCAGTGTACAACATCACTTTGATTACTTTGAAACACAAAATGACAGGTTCGAATTGACCTTGAACAACGGGAAAAGGACCGTTATTGAGAGAATATCTTAAGGAACAAAAAGAGCCTGCACTCCATGTGCAGGCTCTGAATTTATTTTACCGTATACTCAACTTTCTCCACAGTCCTGAAGCCTTTTTCAAATGCAGCTATATCAAGCGGCTTCTGAATGTAGTAACCCTGGGCATAATGACAATCCATATCTCTTAAAAGATTCAGCTGTTCATGAGTTTCTACACCCTCGGCAACAATTTTGACCGATAGCCCCTGGCCCATCGTGATGATTGCCTTGACGATCGCAATATCGGATGGATCATCATGCAGATTATTGATAAACGACTGGTCGATTTTAAGCGTATCGATTGGCAAATTGCGCAAATAGCTTAATGACGAATAACCTGTCCCGAAGTCATCAATCGAAACCTTTACCCCGAGTTCCTGTAACGACTTCATAACCGAAATGCTATAGACGATATCTTTTAGCATCGCGCTTTCTGTCAGTTCCAGTGAAAGGTATCCTGGTTCAAGCTGGGATATCTTCAGGGCTTCAATCACCTGTCCAATAAAAGCATGCTGCTGGAACTGATAGGCTGATACGTTCACCGAGATGCCCAGATGCGGGAATCCATTCTGCTGCCAGGCTTTTGTCTGTACACAGGCGGTGGTCAGCACCCATGCCCCGATTTCCTCTATCAAACCTGTTTCCTCTGCCAGAGGAATGAACTGAGCTGGCGAAACCAATCCAAGATGTGGATGCTGCCAGCGGATAAGGGCTTCGGTACAGGTAATCTCCCCTGACTTCAAGTCCATCAGAGGCTGGTAGCAAAGATAGAATTCGTTCTTTTGAAGCGCTTTCCTTAAATAGCTTTCAAGTTCAAGCCGGACCATTGCCTGGTCATTCATTCCGGTTGAGAAGTAAGTAATCTTGTTCCCGCCCTGGTTTTTCGAACGGTTCATCGCAATATCAGCATTTTTCAGCAGTACATGCTCATCAAGACCATCCCCTGGGAAGGAGCTGATTCCAATACTTGCAGTGACGATAAATTCCTGATTCTGGTAAGATAAAGGCATTGAAATAAGGTTCTGCAATTCCCTGGCTGTTCTTGTCGTCTGATCGATGCTGACATTCTCTGTAAGCAGCATGGTGAACTTATCGCCGCTGAACCTTCCGAGATAAGCGCCTGCTGGTAGTCGATCCTGGATTCTTTCTGCCAGTTCTTTCAAAACAATATCACCGGCATAATGTCCAAGACTGTCATTGATGATTTTGAAGCGGTCAATATCAATGACAAGCACAGCAAGGAGTTCTTTCTTATGCTTGGCACGATGAATCATTTCATCGAGCTGTTCGGTGAACCTCATCCTGTTCGGCAATCCCGTATCCTGGTCATAATAGGCAAGCTGAATGATCTTTTCCTCTGTTTTTTTCTGGGTTGTGATATCCCGCCCAATCCCATAAGTTCCAACACATTCTCCATTAACCGTAATAGGAATATTTTTAATCTGGAAAATCTGGGCTTCGCCGCTCTTGACTGGGATCTCGATTGTGTAGGTCTGATCTTTCCCCTTTAGCGCCTGAATAAAATGCATTTTGGCACGATGCACATCTTCCTGGTTGATAAAGTCGAGAGCTGACTTGCCAATAAGTTCACTTTCGGTGTAGCCAAAGGTTTTCATGAATGCCTGATTGATACTTGTAAAATTCCCTATCAAATCAGTCGAATAGACAAAATCGCCATTGTTGTCAAACAACGATCGGTAGTATTGCTCGGAAACTTTGAGGCTTTCGTTAAGCAGAAGGATGTCTTGTTGTGAGGTTTCGACAAGGTTGTTCAATGTGTTAATGGTGTACTGATCTTGAAGAATAGGATTAAGTTCATGTTTATCGAAAACGGTAAATGAGATAACGCACTGTTTGTCTCCAGGAAAGCAGCCATCTGCTTCACAACTCAACACAGTGGAGGCTGGCAGCTGTTTTTTTAGCAATTGCTCCAGGTACTGAAGCACAGGTTTTTCTTTTAGATTGAAAAAGATCTGCACCAAAACATTGTGGTGGTCTTTGAATGAATTGCCCTCTATAAAGCTATTAAGTTGTCGATCATTTTCGTAAACGCAGCTTTTTGTCGTAGCCATTGCATTCTCCAATTATTATATTTCTCCAATAACCCTTCTCTTAAATTATCATATTTTACGGGGTTAAGATATGACAAAAAAAGAAAAAGCTGCCTGTAAGGACAGCTTTCTTTCGACAATGTCGTTATTTGAACAAATATGTTCCCAATGGAAGTGAGAAACCTAAATACAGTACAAGAAGAACTGCGACAATGAATTGAATCCACAATACAGACGCTTTTTCGTTCTTTTTAGTACGGATTAAAACGATTTCCAGCATTGCGATTACCCACAAACCTACTGCTGCTTTCAGCACATACATCAGGCTGATATTGATGCTGAAAAGAAGCCAGAAGCCAGTCAATAGAATTAGTACGTAAAACAATCTAAGGACCATCTGGACAATTTTAGCGCCTTTTTCCTTACCGCTTTTATGTAGTCCAAGTGCTACGAAGAATAAAACAAGAGCCAAAAACCAAGCTGTCATATGGGCATGTATCATGTACCCGTCCTCCTAATAGTAAATTCTAAAATATCATATCATAACGTCATCAAAAAAACTAAAATAAACTGCCCAGGCTATGATTAACTCTCCACTTTGTTACTTAATGTCCCAATCCCTTCAACAGTAATTTCAATAGTATCTCCAGCCTTTAGGAACCTTGGCGGTTTGAAGCCTTTGCCTACGCCTGCTGGTGTTCCGGTTGCAATGATATCCCCTGGCTCGAGTGTCATTCCCTGGGAGAGCACTGCAATGACTTCTTCTATCGGGAAAATGAAGTTTTTCGTATTGGAATCCTGTCTCATTTCTCCATTTACTGTGGTCTTGATATCCAGGTTGTTCGGATTTGAGATGGCAGATTTATGGACAATCCATGGCCCCATCGGGCAAGTGGTATCAAGGCTTTTCCCAATGAAAAACTGTTTGTGTTTTGCCTGGAGGTCACGGGCAGTCACATCGTTAATGATTGTATAGCCAAAGACATAATCCAAAGCCTCTTCCCTTTTGATCGTTTTTCCTTTCTTGCCGATGACGACTGCGAGCTCGCCTTCATAGTCCAGTTGCTCTGTAAGTTCTTTATGCTCATGGATGTTCTGATCATGAGCAATGACCGAAGTAGGTGCCTTTGTGAACACCATTACATGATCAGGAATATCGTCCTTGCTGCCCATTTCAATTGCATGCTCAGCATAATTTTTACCAACACAGAAAATATTCTTGGACGGACGCGGAATCGGCGCTAGCAATACTACTGATTCACGCAGGATGTACAGCTCTCTGTCCAGATTGTTCTCTCTTACCCATTGAACTGTTTTTTCCGCTTCCTGATAAAATATTTTTCCCATTGAAATTGCTTCTAGCATATCAGCCGGTATCGCTGTTTCACCACCCATTTTTTCATAGGCTTCCCTAAATGGCAGAACGTGGGTCCCTTCTGCATTGACAATTCCAATGAACTGGCCAGAATCATTTTTATATGTAGCGAATTTCATGTTAACGCCCTCCTTTAATTGACTGCTCTTTTATGAATTTCTCTGTTTCACGAGGATTTTTAAAATGGAAGATTTCTTTTCCCTGAAGCTTGAATTCTTCTAATTTAGTAACAATGCCAGGAGCTTTTTCACGCTTGTATTTTGCGACCCATTTGATAAAATCCCAATCAAGTCTCTCTGGACAGCCTTCATTCATATCCGGCCTGGTCCTGCCATGGTACATGATTCTCCTTTTAAAAATTCCATACAGGCACCTTGGAGTAGAATAATCGAGGAAGATGATTGTGTCTGCTGCCTGTGCCCTCATGTCAATTGTACTGCCATAATTGCCATCCATGATCCATGAATCTTCTTCAATCACTTGCTGAATTAGTTCTTTCCACTCATCTTTTACAGTCATTTCCCAGCCCGGTTTCCAGTACATTGCATCAAGATGATACACCTTTAGGTTAAGTACTTTCCCGAGCTTCCGGGCCAGTGTCGATTTCCCTGCGCCTCCGCAGCCGATGATGATGACCTTCTCCATCAGGATTCTCCCTTTTTAAAATGCTGTCTCTTCATGTATGTGCCACTGCGCCACAGCCATTCGACAGGCCCATAGTAAAACCTTTTGACCCACCAGCTGCTAAATGCCAACTGAATCACATAAATTCCAAGCGCAAGCATTGTTCCTGAAAAAATGGACATTTCCCCATAATATCCTAGTCCATAACTGTAAAAAATCAATGTCGAAACAACGGACTGGAACAGGTAATTGCTGATTGAAATCCTGCCCGCAGCTTCCAGCGGGTAGAACAGTCTGTCAAATCGTTTAAGCTCAGAAATCAGCGCAATGATCAGTGCATACGCCATTGCGACCATCGCCCCGCCAAAAACATCCTGCGCATAATCCGTCATCAATGTTTTGCCATACAGGTACGGAACTGCTTTGATCAACAAGCCAAGTGTTGCGAGTACAGCGGCAGCGACGGCAATCTTCCTCGTTTTGTCCTGTATATTCTCAAACAGTCTGAGCTTTGCCGCTCCTGCTCCAATCATGAACAGCGGAAGGATAGTGATCAAATATAAGAACAATCCAAACAAGTTATTATTTTTATACCATTCAGTTATTCTATGTTGTGTCACTTCAGCAAAACTGCCATTTTGATAGATGGTTATCGTCTGTTCTGCAGCTTGTGCGTCATACATTGAAAATTCCGCTCCGCCGTCAACCGCAGATGCTGCACCGAGCATCAACAACAAGAGGATATTTGAAACTATGTATAAACCCAATCCGGCAATGAGAAGCCTCTTTGCACTCCAGCTAATAAACAGAAGGAAAACAAAACCGCATACTGCATAGGTTATGAGAATATCACCTGGCCAGATCAAGAATGCATGGATGATCCCAATCAACAATAGGATCGAGAGTCTCCTTAATGCAAGAGGATTGAAGTACAGGCCTTTTTCAAGTGTGCGTTCTCTTAAAATTACCAGACCATATCCGAACAACATCGAAAACAGCGGGTAAAAGCTAGCCTGGATAAATAAATCAATGAACTGGTATGTAAATAAATTTGCTTTTCCATCCCACCATTTTTCCGGATCGATATAAAAATAGGGCGAATGGAATGAAATCATATTTACAAGAAATATCCCCAATAATGAAAAGCCTCGCATCCGGTCAATTGATACAACCCTATTTCCGGATACCCGTCCGTTAATCTCCATCTTCCCCCTCATTCCATTCAATAGTTAACATATAATCTATGTATATCACACAATATACCAATGTGCCAAAGGTAACTATAAGCAGGATAAAAAGAAAAGGGGACGCAACAAGGCAGTCCCCACAGGCTATTAATTTACAAATCTGCCAGTCTTGCCATTTGCTTCCCAGTATTCGTTACGCAAATGGACCTTCTGAATTTTGCCTGAAGCCGTTTTCGGCAGTTCTTTTACGAAAGTCACTCCTGTAATTGCCTTGAAATGGGCAAGTTTCTCTCTCGAAAAAGCAATGAGCTCCCGTTCTGTGACTTGCTCATTTTTACGAAGCACAATATATGCATGCGGGGTCTCGCCCCATTTTTCGTGAGGAACGGCAATGACTGCTGCTTCGAGGACAGCCGGATGGTCGTATAATACACCCTCAACTTCTATGGAGGAAATATTTTCGCCTCCGCTAATGATGACGTCTTTCTTGCGGTCGACGATATCAATGTTGCCGTATTCATCAACCGTCGCCATGTCCCCGGTATGAAGCCAGCCATTACGGATTGTTTCCATCGTCGCCTCTTCATTTTTCCAGTAGCCTTTCATTACCCCATTGCTTCGGGTAACGACTTCACCTATTTCCTTGCCATCATGGGCAACCTCATCGCCATGCTCATTCACGACTTTTACCTGACTGCCAATCATTGATATACCTGCTTTTGCTTTCATTCGGTATTGTTCATTCAGAGGAAGCTGCTTCAAATGCGACCTGATCGTTGAAATCGTGCTCAACGGGGAGGATTCTGTCATGCCGTACACCTGGATGAACTCCCAGCCAAGTTCCTTTTCCACCCGGGTTACGAATGCTGGTGGCGGTGCAGAACCGGCGATGACCACCCGTACCTGCTGTTCGATGCTCGGGACATTTTTTTCATAAAACTGAAGCAGCGCATTCAACACAGTTGGAGCCATATGCATGACGCTGACTTTATGTTTTTCCAACGCGTTAAAAATCGTCTCAGGCGTCGTTTTTCGCAGGCATACCTGGGAAGCACCGTTTGCTGTGTAATAAAATGGCGATCCCCATCCGTTAACATGGAACATTGGCAGGACATGCAGGAGTACATCCTCATCGCTGACGCGTAAATGGTGCATCGTGCTCAGTGCGTGTAGGTAATTATTCCGGTGGGTGAGCATGACTCCTTTTGGATTTCCAGTCGTCCCACTTGTATAAAGCAGACTGCAGACATCATTTTCATCAAGCTCTTCACGTTTGAACGTTTCAGCAGAATGCTGTGAAAGCCATTCGTCATAACTGATTTCATCAAGGCTATCTTCCTTGTAGTGGACAATAATGTGCTGAACGCTTTCGAGCTGATTTTTGATTGGCTGGATTAAATGAAATAAATCCTGGTCCACGAACAAAACCTTTGATTCACTGTGGTTAAGGATGAACAGATAATCATCCGGCTTCAGGCGAATATTCAACGGGACCATGACTCCGCCTACCTGAAATACACCATAGAAACCCTCCAGCATTTCAATCGAATTCGGGGCAAGATAGGCAATCCGGTCACCCTTGCACACTCCCAGCTTTCTTAATCCATCCGAAAGCTTGTTCACCCTTTCATTCAACTCAGAATATGTAAGCGCCCTGTCCTCAGAAAAAATGGCTATCTTGTCGCCGTATAGCGACAACGCACGGTCTAGAAACTGGTTCAACAGCAATGGAACGTTCATAATCCTGCCTCCTGTAGAATAATTTTATAATTCTAAATATATAAATATATTAACATATTACCGCTTCTGTTATATAACTTTTTACCTGTTATATAACAATTATTTTCTTCAAGACAGCTTTTGCTTTGATTGAATTGTTTTTTAGCTTAGGATTTTATCTGAACAAGAATTCATAGAAAGAAAACAAATTACCAACAACGTTTTTTAAAGAAAAAAGGCTGTGAAAAGTGCCTTGTAAACACAATAGGCATTTTAATCACATTCTTTGTCTGGGCACATAGGATATTAAAGAAATCTAATTAAAGGGTGTTGCAAATGCCAGCAATTGTTGGAGTCGCACAGGTCACTTCCCTTGGGAACAGCGCTGTCTTCCACATAGGCGATGTTTACAGAATAAGCCCCGTTTCCAATGCAAAAACTTTTTCCGGTGCTGGTTCATTCAATACCGGAGATGGATTGACCGTGTACAATAACCTAAGCTCAACAAATACCTATGATTCAGATGCAGTCGATCAAGGAAATTATCTGAATGTATAATGCGGGTGAGTACAATGAATTTTTATATACAACAATCGATCAATATCAACCTTCTGAAGATTGATGGAATCACTAATTCTTCTGTGCTGCAAATTGGCAGTGCAGGAATGATAAAGCCAGTTTCTTACCTTTATAACACTGGGGGATTCACAGCACCTGCACCAGAGGCTGTCCACCCTACGGAAATTTCAACTGGTATGGAGGATATGCTAGGAGGCACACTGGAAGCTCCTGCCGTCCCTTTGCAGGCTCCCGTTCCACGGAATTAAAGGATTTTAAAATTTGGTCGATTCGAGGTGATTCATTTTGGATGCGGAATTTTATCAATATTTAAAGAAGCTGCATTTATATGTGGAGCACCAGAGCAGAAAGACTGCCAGATTGGAGAAGCTGGTTTTCGAGCTGCAGCAGGAAATTGATGCACTAAAGGAGCGGCCTCCAGTTCAAATCGGAAATATAGAGTATAAATTCGACCAGTTAAAAGTGGAAACTCTTGAAGGAACCCTGAATATCGGCTTGAATCCAACAGATTTGGATGGAATTGACGATTTTACCGTTGATCAAAAGGCTGTAAATGTGCCGATTCCGCCAAAGCAGTTATTTAAAAGAACAATCGAGATTGAAACTGCACTGAACCAATATCTAGAATCTGATTTGGAGAACATTTACCGAAGTGCCCAAACAGAGCTTGGAATCAAAGTAGATGATTCCTATTTCGAGTTCATAAAAAATGATATTAAAAAACAGTTGTCTGGCAGAGCAGCTCAACATTTACAGGAACAATCATCAAATGAAAGAGGCAGTGAACTAAGCCCTCATCTGAATGAAAAGGTGATTGATTTGCTTAAACAGGAGATCCAGAATGGTGTATTCCTGTTCTTGAAAAACCTGCCAGATAATGTAAAGGAAGGACGTTCATAATGAATTTCCAAGTCTATAACCGGGACATTTGCGTAGGCGACATTAGGATCATCGGTGTTTCGAGCTCCTCACTTTTGATGGTTGGGGACGCTGAAACAATCCAGCTCGCAGCTACCTTTGACACACCGGCTGAATCATTGATTGTCGGTCCATTTGTCCCATTGTCGCCGGATATATCGTGATCGCTATGCTGCAAAGAATAACATGTGTTGACCATATAAAAATTGACTCGGTATCCTTCTCCTCGATTTTTCAGATCGGTGATTCGGAGCAAATACAGGCAATTTCCAGGGCATTGGCCCTGCAAAGAGAGGCAGAAATTTTTTTTGATAATGAAGGTAATTTCAATGCGTTTCCAATCTTTTCAGAAGCGATTCCATTTCAACCAGCAGTTGAAGAAAATGTTACTTTCTCAACCCACAACATCAACCCTGTATTGAAGGTCAGGAACATTGATATCCTGGGTGCCTCCTCCTCATCAGTTGTACACCTTGGAAACAGCCGCAATATAGACATGGAAGCCAGGGTAAAGCATATACGGCAGCTTTTGCCCCGTAATAACATGTCGAGTGAGGACGGCATATAGATTTAATATGGAGCTTCTAGCCTTAATCACCGAACATCAATCAGTTTACGACAGAATAAATAGGTACAAAAAAGACTAAACAAAAGCAGAAAAGGATGTTTTCAATGCCAGCAATAATAGGTCCTGTGCAAATATTGAATGTAGGCGGCGGGACGGTGCAGTTTGGCGACACGCTGTTCATCTCGCCAAAAAGCAATTCAAAAACAGTCGCTGGGCAGGGTGGGTTCAATACAGGCGGATTCATTGTAACGAACAATGGTTTAAGTGCCAGCAATGTCCTAGATGCCAACCTGATTGACCAGCCGACAGTAGGAAATAACTAGCGACTATTTCTTTTTCGCGCATTAGATTTTGTGATTTTCGGCAGCCTTGTAGAAGGCTGCTTTTTTATCCATTTCAAAAACTTCTGCAATTCAGGATGGGAGCGAAGCCGAGCAATCGTGTTCAAACTTGTTGCAAGCTCTTCATTCGTGAAAAGAGCATGAATCTGTTTATGACAAGGGACACATAGATTGGCTGTTGGCATGAAGGTGCCTCCCATTTCTTTAGGAGTCAGATGGTGGACTGTCACCTCAACCTCTTCACGGCAGCATAATTCACATGTTGCTATTTGATTTTTTTTAGCCACTCGATAATCCCTCCCTTGTAAAATGAAGTCTCTTTTTTCTATGATTGCATCACGTAGCTCCGACCGAAATCATAGCTTTCTTACTGGTCAGGTGCTACTTAGCTTTATTGGTTACCTCATTTCCGGGATTTCTGCTTTTTAGGGCGCCAATACACTCTATTGGTTACCTAATTTCCAGGATTACTGCTTTTTAGGGCGCCAATACACTCTATTGATTACCTAATTTCCAGGATTTCTGCTTTTTAGGGCGCCAAGACGCTCTATTGGTTACCTCAAATTCGGATTTTCTGCTTTTCAGGGCGCCAATGCTACAAAGGGGTTCCTACACAAAGCTTACTACGATTATCATGTCATCTAAGTTACAACCAATACAATGTCGATGGAGCATGTTCCTGAGAAAATTAATATAAAAAAACCGGCAGGATTATTATTCTCATCCCACCGGTTTTAAACATTACTTTATAGCTGATCTAGTTCAAGCAGATGCCCTCCGTCGAAGAAATAAAGGTACTTCTCCTCAACCGGCTGCTTCCACACTTGTTCGATTGCTTTGGCATACAGGCTGATTTGGATACGATAGCGTTCTTCCAGAATCGGCTTGGCTTGTTCGAAGCCGCCTTTGTAGCGGTCATGAATGCCATCCGTTTTAAAATCAAGGAGGACTGTTCCTTTTTCATCCTGGAAAATGCAGTCGACTACCCCCTGGATAAAAATCTGCTCGTTCTCTCCCTGCCAATCAGGATATACCTCTTTAGAAGGTAATGATAGATAAAAAGGGACCTCCCGGCTGACTTTTTCCGCAGTCAACAGCCGTTTGCCAATGTCTGTGTCAAAAAAGGCAAGTATCCATTTCTTCTCTACAGCATCGCGTTGCTCAGGGAAAAGCAGCTCCTTCTCCACCATCTTCTCCAGCTGGAACTCAAGTGAAGCTTCAGTTACTGGCTGTTTAAGATCGATATGCTGCATGACCATATGCATCGCCGTTCCCCGTTCTGCAGGTGTAAGCTTTTTCTCCTGCATGAATCTTGGCCTGTTTAGGATTGGTTTTGAAAACCTCCTGATAATCTGTGTATCGCTCTCTTCATCCCTGGTTTCGTGATTCCGTTTCAGTTCGGTCACGGACTGTTTGGAACGATGGTTCGCCGCTTCCTTGAAGTGATAATTCCATGAAAGCTGCATGTTCACAGTTTCTGCCAGTGCAGATTCTTTGTTCACAAGTTTACCTGCTGCAACAAAGTCCATCAGGCTTTCGTGCTCTTCGGTTTTTTCGTCACCATAAGAAGCTATTTCTTCCGCTTTGATTGTTTCAATTTTCCAGCGGGAAGGATGGCAGGTAATTTCCTCACCAAGTCCCGGATGAAGAGAAACCTCACTTCCCTTGATGCTGTCACAATCTTGGTGGCGGATCACCGCGGGGCCAATCCAGTCGATATAGCCCGAAGCTGAAGCCCTTGAATATTCATCCAGCAGCCAGTCCGGATGGCTTGCCTCGTCCTGCCACTTGCTGATCGTTTTCTCGGCATCCTTGACCGATCCTATCAAGTAAAGCTTTTCCTTTGCCCGAGTCAGGGCAACGTACAATACTCTCATTTCCTCAGCTAGCATTTCCATCTTATGCTTGCGCTTGAAGGCTAACTGCGGCAAAGATGGATAGGAAATTCGCTTCTCGGGATTGATATATTTTGCCGCGAAACCAAACTCTTTATCGAGCATGTAGAATTTCTTCAGGTCCATTGTATTGAAATTGCGGGCCAGGCCGGCAACAAAAACTACCGGGAACTCTAGGCCCTTGCTGCTGTGGATCGTCATGATCCTGACCACATCTTCCTGTTCTCCAAGAGCCCTGGCTGCACCAAGGTCGTCGCCTCGCTCCCTCATCCGCTCAATGAATCGCAAAAAGCGGAACAGGCCGCGGAAACTCGTGGCTTCATATTGTCTCGCGCGATCATATAGTGCTCTCAGGTTTGCCTGGCGCTGCTTGCCTCCTGGCATCCCGCCGGCAAAATCGAAGAAACGGGTTTCTCTATATAATTGCCAGATCAAATCAGAAACTGAACCCTGTCTTGCTGAAGTTCTCCAGCTCTTTAAACTTTCAAAAAAGCGACTTGTCCTCTCATGCAATCCTTCATTTTCCGGCAACGGCTTTTGAAGGCAGAATGCTGTCAATGCCTCATAGAAGGAACCGCGTTTCTGGCTGACCCTGATGATGGCAAGCTCTTCTTCATCCAGCCCGACAATTGGAGATCTTAGGACGGCAGCAAGAGGAATGTCCTGATAAGGGTTGTCGATCACTTTCAACAAGGAAATCATGATTGCTACCTCTGTTGCCTGGAAATAACCAGTAGACAGGTTTGCGTAAATCGGAATGCCCTGCTGCTTGAACTCCTCCATGATTTGCGGCGCCCATGTCATCGAGCGGAGGAGGATGACGATATCACGGTAATTGACAGGTTTTGAAGTCTTTGTTTTTGGGTTGTAAACACCCCTGCGCTCTTCTACCATATCCTTAATATGCTTCGCCATCAGCCTTGCTTCGAGCTGGGATTGCTCCAGGTCGTCTGCGTCGAATTCATTTGCTGCCGTTTCACTATCTTCCCCAGGATCACTTTCTGATGATGGACCTTCGCTTTTATCTATCAAGAACAGCTCCACAGGGAACTCGTCATCCTCAGGATAAGGCGCTCCTTTTTTCAGCTCGGCATTCTCATCGTAATGGATCTCGCCAACCTTGACGCCCATGATTTGCTTGAATAAATAATTGGTCCCTTCCAGAACCTCTCTGCGGCTCCGGAAGTTCTTGGCCAGGTCTATTTTCAATCCTGTGCCTTCCCCATTAGATGTAAACCTGTTGTATTTACCCAGGAACAGATTAGGCTCAGCAAGACGGAACTTGTAGATCGACTGCTTTACATCGCCTACCATGAACAGGTTTCCTGATACTTCTCCTTCAGCTGTCACAAGCTGGAGGATCGCTTCCTGTACCATGTTCGTATCCTGGTATTCATCCACTAGCACTTCCTTGAATTTACTGCGATAGGCGATTGCCGCCTCTGAAGGTTTCGATTCACCTGCAGGCAATGCTTCCGGATCCGATTTTGCTGTGAGGATTTCCAATGTATAATGCTCAAGATCCGAGAAATCGACGAGTCCGCGCTCCTGCTTTACCTCTCCAAACCGGTGCGAGAATTCTTTTACAAGATCAATCAGGACAGCGATCAACGGCTTCATTTCCTGCATATCCTTCAAAAAACTTTCAGGTTTTCTTGAAAATAGTTCCCCTCGCAAATCCTGGACGATTTTCTTTGCCCTGTCTCGCAGTTTGGCCGCTTTATCGACAAGATCCTTGTTGAAATCATCGCCGCGGCATGTTTTCGCCCTGCCAAAATTGGCAAGCTGGATAGACTCATAAAGCTCTGCCCATGATCGGTCTTTTGCAGCAAGCAAAGTATCAATTACATGAAGGTCTTCGGTAAAATTAACCGCCCTTGGCGCGGGCCCTCCAGGCATTTTGGTAATCTCCATCCCTTTTTCAAGAAGCTGTTTCGCTCCCTGGATCTGGAGCTCAATATCCGCAATAAGCACTTTCATAAAGGGAAGATCCTCAATCGCCGTGCTGCCTGCTGCATCATACATTGAAACAATTGAATCAAGATAGGCACCCGGAGAGGGATTAGATCTGGCGAAATCAAAAAGGTCGACAATGATATCCTTTAACCCTTCATCGCTGCGGTCATTCGTGAACGCATCCACCAGGTTGAAAAAATCCTGGTTATCTGCCTTTCCGTATTCTTCTTCGAATAGATCCTCAATCACTTCATCCCGAAGCAGCTGCCCTTCGGTTTCATCAGCAATCCTGAAACCAGGGTCTACATCGATCAAGTAATAATACTTTCTGATTACTTCAAGACAGAAGGAATGGAGTGTTGAAATAGACGCTCTGTTCAACAGGCTAAGCTGCTTTTTCAAATGGGTTGAAGCTGGGTTGCTGTCGATCGCTTTTTCGAGCGCTTCCCCAATCCTATGGCGCATTTCAGCTGCGGACGCATTAGTGAATGTCACTACGAGCAGTTCATCAACATCCATTGGATTACTTTCCGAAGTGATTTTCTTGATGATTCTCTCAACAAGCACCGCAGTTTTTCCCGATCCTGCAGCCGCTGCGACAAGGATATCCTGCCCCGAGGCCATGATCGCCTTCCACTGATCCTCCGTCCAGGTTGCCCCTTCCGGTACTGGCGGTATATTTGTTTTAGCCAAGATCCTCTTCCTCCTCTCCGACTGATGCTAGAATATCCAATTTCTTGATTTCTTCTAATCTATCATTTACTCCTGGCAAGCCATCGTTCGCCTCAATCCCCTGATCTTGGCGGAGCGACGCTAGCAAATCTTCTTTTTTAATGACTGGAAGCTTCCTGAAATCATTCGATTCCACTCCCTGGTCAAACTGGCAGACTGGCTTGAAAGAACAGAATGTACATGGTGCCCTGTCTTTAAGCTTATAAGGCGCAACATCGACGATACCGCTGACGATCCTGTTACCAGTCTCCACATACTTATGGCGCACAAATTGCCGCAAATGGTCAAAGTCTTCCTTGCTGGCCACTTTTGAGCTTTTAAGCAGACTTCCATCCTTTTTAAAACCTGCGGAAATAATCTGCGAACTGCCTGTATCCAGACCCTTGTCCATCATCCTGATGACATTCTCATCGCTGAGCAGCAAGCCATTCATTTTAAAGCGTTTGAGGATTTCCTCTTCTATTTCATCAAGAGTCAGCATTTTCGATGCGTTGACAATAGGGTTATGGACATGGAAATACAGGACTCCTGCTGGGTCAGCAGTCTTGCCGACCAACAGTGGCGAATGAGTGATGATGATGTCCAGGTAGGTGAGCATCTGAAGGGCCACACCAAAATAAACCTCCGTCAAATTGACATCCTTCACGCTGGATTTATAATCGACGACCCGCAGGTACATTCCCTTGTCGTCTTCTGCTTTATCGACGCGGTCAATCCGGCCCATCAGTTCCATCCTGGTGCCATTTTTAAGCGAAAAAGCAAGCGGCGGCAGTTTCCCCTGGCGTCCGAAGCCGAGCTCCAGACCTACCGGTGAAAAACCGCTGACCTTGGCATGTTCACTTAAAACAAGTGAAGCGCGGCTGATGATATTCTGCAGCTTCTGCCTGATATAATGATGCCTGTTCGAACTCATCAAGATCTCATTCTGGAGTTTAGGAGCCAGCTTTTGGACTGCATCCCTTGCCAGTTCTTCCGCCTGGGCTCTTGTAAGCTGGGCCCAGCTGAGATTTTGCTGCATCACTGTTTCGGCAATTTCCTTCAACGCAGCATGGAACAGATCACCGATATCCGGAGCCTCAAGACGGAAGATCTGCCGGTCACGCAGCTTCAAGCCATGCTGTACATAGTGCGAGAATGGGCAGCTATTGAACAATTCCATCCTTGAGACGCTTGCCTGGATTTCATCACCGTATAGCTCCTTCGTGACTTCTTCAGACAACTGCTTCGTCCTGTTTTCGTAAAATAGGCTTGAAAGAACCTTGCGTGCAGTATCAGCCCATTGATGATTTTTTAAATAATAATCGTACACATCCCACCAAAAATCATAGACTGGATAATTGCGCTTCTTCAACTGAAGCTGGGATGTCAAATAGGACAGAGCAACGTTTTCGCCAGCTGCGTACTCTATTTGTTCGTCTTCCGGCAATTCAGATGGATCTGGCAGGAAGAAGTGCGATTGATGTTCAGGGAAGAGGTCAGAGATCCTCTTGATGAAGGAAGACGGCATCAAAGCCTTCCCTTCTTCATTGGCGATCGGGTAACTGATATACAGTTGTTCCGACGGCGTCACAAAAGCCTTATAAGCAATAAAGTTTTCATCCAGCAGCTTCGTTCGGCTGCTCGGAGCAAGCTTAATGCCTTTTGACTGCAGAAGCTCCCGGTCATCATCCGCAAAAATTCCTTCCTCCGTCATCTTCGCCGGAAGGACACCTTCATTGACGCCGATGACAAATGCAACTTTAACATCGGCAAGCCTTGTCTTTTCAAGGTCGGCAACCAATATTTGATCAATTGCCGGTGGAATCAGGGAGAATCTGAGTGATTCAAAACCAGCATCAAGAATTGAAACGAACTGTTTTGGTGCAACCTTGGTGTCACCAAGCATCTCAACGAACTGGTCAAGAAGGTTGATTATTGCATTCCAGGCTTGCTCATGCTCCCTCGCCTCTACCAGCCTTCCTTCCTGTTCAGCTGCCATTCTCCACGCCTCAAGCTTTGCCGGAATATCAAGCTCTTCCATAAATAGATAGACTGCTTCTGAAAGCTTCCTTCCCGTGTCAGCACGCTTCAAGCGGCGTGCCATGCGCAGCAGCGGAGAAGTAATCAACATCCTCAGGTCATTCAGTTCCTGTTCTGTCTGTTTTTCTGCATCCGTCTGGGCCACACCGTCATACTCCAGGCCACGAATCCTCCGGTATTTCCAACGTTCTTTTTTCGTCCATTTAACCCCTTGGATTCCATATGCAAGTACATAGTTCTCCAGCACATCCATCTGTTCGCGCATCTTATTCAAATTAACGCCCTCCGGGAACAGTAAATCAGTTTTTACAGCCCGGAAAATCGGTTCATAACGCCAGTTCCCCAATACCGTTTCAAGGCTGGAGCGGACTAGTTCAATCAATGGATGATGAAGCATATTCCGCTTCTGGTCGATAAAGTAAGGAAGTCCATAATCATCAAAGATCGTTTCAAGCACTTCGCGGTATTCGCTTCCTCTCATCAAAACCGCAATATCCCGGTAACGGTAGCCCTTATCCCTGGCAAGTCCCAGAATCTTGCGCGCAACTCCTTCAAGTTCCGCCCTTCTGTTGGCAGCCTGGGCGATATGGATCGCAGCCGCACCGTTATATTTAACGGCAGGCCTGGAATCAAATTCACTTTCAAGGTGTTTAAGGGATTCATCCTTCCAGCGTCTCTGCTCTGTCAACACGACGTCTTCTTCCAGTTCATAGCCTTTTGTCTTAATCATGTCATACAATGTTGAGCAGGTTTCTCCAGTTATCCTGAATAAATGCAGTTCGTCAGGCTGAGCATCTTTAAAACCCTGGTCGACGGGCAGCGCAATCGTCACTCTTTTACAGGTGCCAATAAGCTGGTCAATAATCATCAATTCAAGGGGAGTGAAGCTGTAAAAACCATCGATGTATACTTCCGCATTTCTCAAATATCCGGAGGCAGGGATTTTCTCGGCAAGCAGTTTAAAGTAATCCTCTGAATCGATATATTTGCCGAATAATTCATCTTCGAATTGACGATAGACTAGCTCTAGATCATGGATTTTGTCCTTCAGCGCTTTATTGCCTGCGGAGCTTGCCGCCATTTTTCCAGTGAGCTCATCTGGGTTGATCGCATAGCGTTTGAACTCGATCAGCATCTGCTCCATCTGCTGGACAAAACCATTCTTATCCGCTGCCTTTTGGAAAATTTTCAAGTCATCTTTTTTATCTTCAATGATTTTGCGAATCATCATGCTGATCCCGACGCTGTCCAAATGCTGGCGAGTGTAACCGCCTGTTTCCTGCAGGACTCTCCAGGCAAGGCGCGGAAAGCTGAAAACCTGCGCTCTGATCATCCCCCCAAGCTCAGGGTCAGTGGACAATCTGTATTCGGAAAGGAATGACATTTGTTCAGGGACAAGATAAACAACAGGATCTCCCTGCGGGTCGGAAATGAGCCTGTCCTTGATTTCATTTATGATCATCTCGGTCTTGCCGCTTCCCGAGCGCCCGAGTACTAAACGTACAGACATCTAACTTCCCCTTTCTCTCTTAAAATATCTATCTCTTATTATGATCGTATCATTTTATAAATCGAAAAAGGCGCTTCTTTTCAATGCGCCTTTTCATACCAAACGATTGTTCTATATATCATTCATTATACCTTTTTTTCAGGCCATTTTGGAAGCAGGAAGCCCGTTAATTTTTCCCAAAACAACCTGCAAGATCAGCGGTGTCTGCATATGTTAGTGGTGGCAGGTGATATACATGAAATCCATGTCCTTTTTTCACAAGGCTTCCATCCTTCTGACAATTTGCGCCATCATGGTTGCAAGCAACATTTATACGCTGATTCCCATTTACTCTGTTCTTGCGGATGACCTATTGATCCCCGAATCCCACGTTGTCCTCGCCGGAGGGCTGTTTACTTTTTTCTATGCCTGCGGACTGCTGTCATTCGGGCCGGTTTCCGACTCCACAGGCAGGAGGAAAATTCTTGTTTTCGGACTTTTGGCATCTGCAATAACCACACTGTCTGTCGGCTTTTCTGCTGGTTCCGTCACCCTGTGGATTGCCCGTTCGCTGCAGGGGGTCACTCTGGCTACGTTCGCTTCAGTTGCTTTCGCCTACTCCTATGATGTATTCAATTTTCGGCAGAGAACCATTCTGGTTGTGCTGATTAATACTGGATTTTTAATCGCAGGGATCTTCGGGCAGGTTGCCAGCGCCTTTCTGGCAGATATTTTCACCTGGAACAGTGTCTTCTATTTCTTCTCCGCACTATATTTCATTCTATTTGCTGCTGCTTTTTTCCTGCTGAAAGAATCACCACCGCCTGCGACAGAAAGCAAGCCTTTATGGAGTATCTTTCTTCAATTGCTAAAAGAGCCACGCCTGATGAAATGCTATAGTATTACGTTCTCGCTTTTGTTCGCGATTATCGCCTTCTATGATGCAATTGGACGTTTTTTCGATGGTCCTGCATCAGACCTGTTGATGATCCGGCTGGTTGGATTGATTGGAGCTTCTCTTTCCCTTTTCACAGGGAAACTGATCGATCGCTGGGGTGAGCTGCGGACATTGATGTTTGGCTTGGCTATCGGGTCAACAAGCGCTTTTATGCTGCTTTTCTTTCATACCACCGGTGCTTTGATTATCTTTTCCATCTTTTTTGTTTCATCGATTTCACTCGTCATCCCGACCGTCATTACCTTGATCGGCTTTTACGGCAGCAGCCATCGCGCCAAAGCATTGTCACTCTATTCATTTATCCTGCTGACTGGTGCCAGTCTCGCTCCGCCAATTGCTGCACTGCTGCCATTCAGCGGAGTCATGATTCTGTTGTCTTCACTCTTCTGTGTTAATATTGTCCTTTGCGTTTCGATTCAAAAAAGCGCAAGCGCCTCGGTCAGCCCCGACAAGCGCTGGTGCTAGACAATTCTCGAAGTGAGAAATTTATATTTCTGTTACTGTAAAAAAAGGCATTCCAGTCAGCAAGCGCTGGCTGAAATGCCTTTTTCTTTTTTAACTGACGGGCTTATCGGAAGCAGCCAGTGCGACTTTTTTCAGTTGTTTTTTATCAATTTTGCCTACATGCGTTTTCGGCATCTGGCTGATTGTCTGGATTACCTTAGGGATTTTATATCCGCCGAGCTTCTGCCTGCAATGCATTTTGGCTTCCTGCTCCCCCAAAACCGCTCCTTCTTCAAGAACAATGAACGCAGTCACGACTTCTCCCCATTTTTCGTCCGGAATGCCGACCACAGCAGCCTCGCGAATCAAAGGGTGCGCACAGAGCCAGTGTTCGATTTCGAGGGGATATACATTTTCACCGCCTGTGATGATCATTTCTTTTTTTCGGCCAACAATGTAGTAGTAGCCGTCTTCATCCTTTTTTGCAAGGTCGCCTGTGTGAAGCCAGCCATCCTTCCAGGCATGATCGGTCGCAGTTTCATTTTTCCAATAATAGGAGAATGCATGCTTGCCTTTGATTGCAAGTTCTCCTACCTGGCCAGCAGGGACTTCGCTTTCGTCTTCATCCAGGATCTTGATGGAATGGAACAGCATCGGCTTGCCGACTGATCCTCTTTTTACATTTGCCTCTGAAGGATCTATGTAAAAATTATTCGGGCCGGCTTCTGTCAGTCCATACCCCTCCTTAAAGGCGATACCCTTCTGTTTGTAGGCTTCGTAAATCTCAAGCGGACACGGCGCACCTCCAGATAAAAATAATTTCATATCCAGAAATTCCGCTTCAAGGAACTGTTGTGATTTTACAAGCATATGGTGCATCGTCGGAACGAACAGGACGATTGTGCTCTTATACTTTATTAGATTTTCAATCGCTTTTTCAGGGGTAAAATCGTTGGCCAGCACGACCTTTCCTCCTGCCATCAGGATAGGAATTGATAGAGCGTTCAAACCGCCGGTATGAAATAAAGGTAAATACGTAACTGTCGTGTCCTCATGCGTCAGATTCCAGCTAGTAATCGTGGAAATGCTATTCCAGATGATTGCCCGATGTGACAGAACCGCTCCTTTGGACTTTCCGGTGGTCCCGCCAGTATAAATCATCGCCAGAGGATCTTCCTCATCCAAATCTATTTCATGCATTTCACGCTGGCCCGCAAATTGCTCAATCACCCTCGAGAATCGGGTACCATTTATTTGAATACAGCGGTCTTCCTCTCCCCAGATCGTCGTCACTTCTTTTGTGAAATTTGAATGGAACGCAAGGAGCGTGGGTTCACAATCTTTTATAATAAAGGCTAATTCATCGACAGACAGCCTCCAGTTCAACGGCACGAAAATGGCACCAATCTTACCACAGGCAAACAACAAATCAAAATAACAAATTCCATTTGGCGCGAGCAAGGCTATTCTGTCTCCCTTTTTAACCCCATTTGAATCCATCCACGCCGCGATTGCTTTAGCCCGATCGTTGACTTCCCTGTACGACCAGTCCTGACCAGTCCCTGCATCGGCAATCGCAGCGGCCTCTGGGGTCAAACTTGCTCTTGCTTCAAGCCAATCGAGCTCCCACCTCACCGCAACCTCTCCCTCTCTCGTCATGATGGATTTATTTTAAGAAATGGGAGTTACAGGATAGTTACATAAAGACAAAAAGCGCAAGCTCCATGGTCTGCCACGACAAGCTGTAGCTTATATTAAAAAAATCATGTAGTTATCCACAAAATAATACCTGCTAAAAAACAAAAGACACCACAGCATCAGCTATGGTGTCAAAATTTTATATGCCACTTAACTCTTCTTCCGTAAATATCCCCATGCTTTTCACATGGTTCCTGGCTTCAGCATCACCCAGTTTGTAGACCATCGCGTAAATTTCCTTTATCGCAAAGTCATATTCAGCATGTTCACTGTCTGGGTCCTTGAAAGGATGCAGATGGGAATTTCCGTATGTTGCCCAGTCAGCTTTATAGTTTATCTCCAGGTATTCGCGCAGATCTTTTATTTCTTCACCTGTTGCGATCAACGTGAATAAATGGCCCTCAGGCTCGGCTGGCGTGTCCAAAACCTCGCCGCTTTCTATATTAAAGTAGTACTTCTGCTTTGTTTCTTCCATGTACAGCACCTCATCCTTTTTTATTACCATTTACCACTTTTGGATTGAAGTTAACCTTAAAGTGCTTACGGCGGAAACAAAAGGTTGGATGTGCAATGCATGTTTGGTATTTTAGAGCACCTTCTGGCCAATCGCAGTGGGAACAATTAGTTTTAATACCGGTTGAGGGGATTTATTTACGGTTGTCAAAGTTTTATTTACGGTTGAGATCATTTTATTTACGGTTAGCTCGAATATATTTACGGTTGAGCAAATTTTTTCTGCGGATTTCGAAGTTTTAACCGTAGAGAAAGATTTAATCCCCATTGGGAAAAATTTAATCCTCGTTGACGGAGTTTTTATCCCCGTTCCAGCAGATTTAATCCCCGTTGATGAAGCTTTATTCCCCGTTACAACAGTTCTCCACCCCTTCCTACCCCAAAATAAAAAAGCGCAGCAAGTGCGCTTTCAACGTGGTTAATAAGTTATTTAGTTTTGGATAACTTCATGTAGTTGGCTTAATCCAGCTCCAGCGCCTAGCCCCTCGAGTCGCTTGTCTAGCTGCGGCTCCTAACTCCTCGAGACGTTTCGGTCCTGCCAATGAAGTCAAAGACCGACTTCACTGGCAGGCCCTCCAACGCTTGTCGGAGTTGGGCAGTCGCCTATACTTTTCGATTTCGATCCGCCCAATGAAGTCAAAGAACGACTTCACCGGTCGGCCCTCCGTGGCACACGATGTGCTAGACCCGCCAGCCACAGGACGTGGCGTTTTAAGGCGGGCAGCGCTTGTCGGGGCTAAACAAGGCGCTTGCGCTTTTTGTTTTTACATCATGATCCCCCCATCGACATGGAGAGTCGTGCCGTTTACATATTTCGATTCGTCTGAGGCGAGGAACAAGTAGGCGTGTGCTATGTCCTCTGGTAAACCAAGCCTGCCAAGCGGGACAAGCATTTTCATTTGTTCAATCACTTTGTCCGGCACTGCGGCTGTCATACCTGTTTCAATGAATCCTGGCGCTACTGCATTGACATTGATGCCTTTGCGGCCAAGTTCCTTTGCCCATGTTTTCGTCATCCCGACAACACCAGCTTTTGTTGCTGCGTAGTTTGTCTGTCCCACATTGCCATAGATGCCGGAAACAGAAGACGTATTGATGATTCTCCCTGAACCTTGCTGGGCCATTGCCGGCACAACGGCCTGTGCACAATTGAACACGCCGGTCAGGTTGACATCAACGACTTTTTGAAAGTCCTCTGACGAAAGCTTATGAAGCATCCCATCCCTGGTGATGCCTGCATTATTTATTAAAATATCAATTTTGCCAAAGTGGCCAAGAACGTTTTGAACCAACGAGTCAACACTGGTCCTGTCGGCAACGTTCACCTGAAAAAAAGCGACGTCATAACCTTCTCCTGAAAGCTCTGCTGCACGCTGCGAACCTGTTTCTTCATCAAAGTCTGCCATTGCCACCCTGGCACCTTCACTGGCAAAAGTCTTTGCAGCAGCAAGCCCAATTCCGTTCGCTGCACCTGTAATAATTGCTACCTTATCTTTTAATCGCATAAATACACCTTCCTAATCTGCTAAAAATCCTTCAATATGCTGCAATAGCTGGTCCAGGTCATCCACTAATGGTGAGTGGCCGCAATTTTTCAGTTCTACAAACCTTGCCTGTCCCTCGAAATCCTCGACAATTTCCTCTGCCATCCTTTTAGTGACAACGAGATCCCGGTCACCGCGAAGCACAAGTACAGGGATTTGGATGTCCTTCACCTGGTCCGTTCCCTCTTTCAAACCATTGTTTACAGGACTAATGTTAAAAGTATTAAGAGAATGGTAGACTTCAGCCAAGTTACGCTGTGTCAGCATATCATCAACATACTCGTCATAATGCCCTTCTCCGGGCTGACGATCGGTATAAATCAACATATTCCACATTGCCTTTAAAAATCCTCTATTCTGCTGGTCATAGGCCGTTTGGACGGCAATCGTTTTACCGGCATCCGCCTTAACATCCTCATAAGTAACCAGCCGGTTGTTAACATCCGGCATACCTTCTGCACTAGTTCCGAAAAACGGATATCCTCTTGTCGATGCAGAAGCGAGCAGAACAAGCTTTTCACAATAACCTGGATAGTCAGCGGAGAATTGCATTCCAATCGCTCCTCCCGTCGACCAGCCAACAAGTGCAAAATCCTTCAAACCTATTTCATCTACAAACATCTTTACATCATCAGAAAAATCCTTGATGGACATGATTGGCTTATGATAGCTGGACTCACCAAATCCCCGCAGGTCAACCGCAAAAATTTTATATTCAGGATCTATCTGATCAATCAACAAGTCCCAGTGTTTTGATGATGTCATGTTTCCGTGGATCAAAAGAACATTTTTTGTTCCGCCATCCCGCTCTCTATACGCGATTGTTTCCCCATTCTGCAAATCAACTTTCTTCAATTCCACCGCCGTTTTTTCCATTACTACACACCCTTTCCCCAACGAATGGTTGTTGCGCCCCATGCATAGCCAATCCCGGCACTGACAAGAACAGCTACATCTCCGTCCTTCAATTTCCCTTCCTTTTCTGCCAGTTCAAGCGACAGGATCTGGTCAATCTGTCCAATGTGTCCATAGTCTTCGAGATAGATAGAGTTTTCTTCCACAAGCCCTAGCTCCCTCAATACAAAATCATGTGCTGAACGCTTCATGTGTAACATTCCGACGTAGGAGATATCCTTTTCGGAAAACCCGCTTTTTTCAATGGACCGAGTGATGACCTTCAGGAAATTAGCCATCGACTTTTGCTCCAGCCTCTCCTTCATTCCCTGAGGGTCGAGAACATCCAGCTGATATAGCCCGCGCTCAAGATTTTCTGCCGAAATTGGATTTTTCGTTCCTCCAGCAACAACGACGACATCCTCGGAAAAAGACCCATCCGTAATCATTTCTGTTTCCAGCAGCACGTTCATCTGATGGCCCTTTTTCAATAAAATTGCACCGCCTCCGGCCCCGAGATTGTACATGAACCGTGTTCTGGGATTCTGGTAATCTATAAAATCACCATTGCGATAGCCTCCAGCGAGGAGGACGGTATTGATCGCCGAATCAGAGAGCATCATCCCTTTCGCAAGCTTGAGGGCCATCACAGTCGTTCCGCATCTTAACGCCGTATCGAATGCCCAGGCATTCCTCGCACCGATTTCCTCCTGCAGCTTGATTCCGGCTGTCCATAATGGATACTCCTTGTATTCCTCGCCAATATAGATGACAAGGTCAATGTCCAATGGATCCATGTTTGCTTTTTCCAATGCAATTCTCGCGGCTCTGATTCCCATCTCACATGTATGGTCACCCGGGCCAGGCACTCGCTTTTTCCTGATTCCCATTTTTTCTTCCACAACTGCTTCGGGAATTCCTGCCAACCGGGCAATTTCCGCTCCTGTGACGTAGTTTTCAGGAAGGTAAATTCCCGTACTGACAATGCCAATTTGCATCTTCTTCCCCCCTTTAAGAAAAATCACAAGCGCTGGAGTTGGACGGTAAAAACCAACTCTATGAGTCTCCAACAATTTCTTTAATATATTCCATTGCCGACTCGACGGAATCAAACACGGCTTCCTTTTCTTCCTGCACATGCGTCACCTTGACTCTCCAGTATTTTCTGCCGCTGTCCATTTCGATGTCCGCGAGCTGGAAACGAAGTACGAATGAGGTAACTTGCTTTGTTTCCATCACGAATCTCCCTGGCTGACAGCCTCTGATTCAACCGGGACTGAAGCTTTCTTTTTCTTTCTGAATTTCAGTTTTTGCAAGGAACCGACGATGCCCATTGGGAAGAACATGACTGCGAGGATATAAATGATTCCGAAAAAGATGATCCATCTTTCGAATATCCAGTGAACCTTTGCCAGCTCCGTCAGCCAGTGGTGGGAAAACTCGATGATTCCGGCGCCGATGATTGCCCCGACAAGCGTCCCGACTCCGCCAATGATCGTAATCAGCAAGGCATCAAGTGTGATATCCATTGTAAAAACACTTGTATTAACGAATCGTAAGGAAACAGCATATAAAATCCCCGCAATACCAGCGATGACTCCCGATACGACACTGGCAATAATTTTATATTGTAAAACGCTATATCCGAGCGATTCTGTCCGCTGTTCATTTTCCCTGATTGCCTGGAGGACTCTTCCGAGTGGGGAATTGGTGAATCTTTTTAATAAAATGAATACAATGACCATCGAACCAAGGCATATCAAGTAAAAATCAGTCCGATCCTTCAAAAAATCCGGCACCCTGAAAGTGAAGCCATCATTTCCATAAGTAACAGTACGCCATTTTTCAGCGAGTACTAAAAACAATCCGGCGAATGCCATCGTCAGCATCGCGTAAAAATGGCTTTTCAGCCGCAGTGTCAAAAGCCCGACGAAATAACTTACCACTGCAGTCAGCAGAATCGTTACCAGAACAGCCAGCAGAAAGTAGCTTGTTTCTGGTTCAAACCTTTTCATAAAGACACCAACCGTATAAGCCCCAATGCCGAAGAACATCGCATGGCCGAACGAGACGATGCCCGTATATCCGAGCAGGATATCATAGCTCATCGCCA
>NZ_JBIQOE010000108.1:0-20236 GCF_047739415.1 Mesobacillus sp.
AGACTTCAGCCTGTCCCTATAGGCGGCCACAGACTTCCTCCGTTGCCTTATGCTTATGATGCGCTTGAGCCTGTGATTGATCAGGAGATAATGAGACTTCACCATTTAAAGCACCACCAAAGCTATGTAAATGGATTGAACAAGGCTGAAAAAGAAATGCAAAAGGCACGACAAAATGGGGATTTCGGTTTAATTAAACATTGGGAAAGAGAAGCAGCCTTCAATGGATCCGGCCATTATCTTCATACAATTTTTTGGAACATCATGAGCCCTAATGGCGGCGGCACGCCAAAAGGACAGCTCGGGAAAGCGATTAACGACTCATTCGGCAGCTTTGATGCATTCAGAAAACATTACTCAGAAGCCGCGAAAAATGTTGAAGCAGTCGGCTGGGCAATCCTTGTTTGGTCACCTCGTTCCCACAGGCTGGAAATCCTCCAGGCTGAAAAGCACCAAAACTTAACCCAGTGGGATGTTGTCCCTTTACTTGTATTGGATGTTTGGGAGCATGCTTATTATTTGCAGTATAAGAACGATCGGGCTAAATATGTTGAAAACTGGTGGAAGGTTATCAATTGGAAAGAAGTGGAGCAACGTTTCAATAAAGCCAGGACACTGGCATGGCAGCCATTTTGAGGTGTGACTAATTGTCACCCTTTTTTTGTATAGGCTCTTTTCTCAAAACTTTGTTGCTATTGGCTACAAAATAGGATTGAATGAGCTAAGTTTCTTCACAAAATTAAAGCAAATTACGAAAAAAGAGCTTGCACACTTAATATCGACGTACAAAATGGCTTTATCACGTTAAAATCGGCTTTAGGATTTTAACAAAAATCTTTACGAAACAGCCTTTGTATAAAAGCCTTCTTAAAGCGAACACTAAACATATGTTCGGGAGGTGTTTTTTATGGAAAATAAAGATTTTAACCAGATTTACAATGAATACAAGGAGGAAAGCCAGGGACAAGCGGAACTGGAAGCCAACTCACAACAATCAGGAAAAGAACAAATCGTTGCCGTCAGGAAAAATGATGATGGCGACCTGATCGCATTTAAAACAGAAAGCGGAAGGGAGCTCGATTATATTTCTGCACTGTCTGAGGCCAAGGCGGGTAAGCTGGCACACGTTGATGTATTCCATAAATATGGCCGTGATATTCTAAGGAGCGAACCTGATGGAATTAAAGAAAACAACCTCGATAATTTACCACATTTCTAGCAGGGATTATTCCCTGCTTTTTTTATTTTTCAGCAAGTTATAAAGGATAACTACAGGTAGCCAGCTCCAGCGGTTGTCGGGGCTGGACAAGGCGCTTACACTTTTTGATTAAAATAACTTGATTTTTCAGAAATTTCACTCTAAAATAAAACTAACATACCAACCGGTAGGTATGTAATTTGAAATCCAGACATATATTTTTAATAGACTATCAGAATTGAAGAATACGATGGGAGTGACTTGAATGCATTTACGCCTTACAGAAGAACAAAAAATGGTACAAAAAACGATTCGCCGATTTGTAGAAAAAGAATTGGTGCCCCTCGAAAATGAGGTGTTAAGAAATGAGAGAGAAGGACGTCCAAGCCTTCCTCCCGGAAAAATGCATGAGCTCCAGCAGAAAGCTAAAGAGGCAGGATTCTGGGGCATCAATACACCAGAAGAATATGGCGGTGCAGATTTGGGACAGATGATGATGGCCATCGTCCTGATGGAAGTTTCCAAAACGTTCGTGCCTTTCCAATTTGGAGGCTCAGCTGACAACATTCTTTATTATGGAAATGAAGAGCAAAAGCAGAAGTACCTTATCCCAACCATCAATGGGGAGAAAAAGTCGTGCTTCGCGATGACAGAACCTGGTGCGGGTTCCGATACCCGAAACATTAAAATGACTGCAGTCAAGGACGGCAATGAATGGGTGCTTAATGGCGAGAAAACTTTTATAACAGGCGGAAATGAAGCGGATTTTGTCATGGTCATTGCGATCACTGATAAAGAAAAACACCGTGCCACAGGCCGCGATGGGATGACTTGCTTTATTGTCGACCGGGATATGGGCTGGAAATCAGAATTCATACATACGATGGGCGAATGGGGACCGGCGGGACTGGTGTTTGATAACGTCCGCGTACCAGAGGAAAATATCCTGGGCGAAGTCGATGGCGGCTATAAATTGGGACTGGAATGGATCGGGTTTGCAAGATGGGTTGTCGGCGCCAGGGCGATAGGAGCCGCGGAACGCTTGCTGCAAATGGCAATTGACTATTCAAAAGAGCGTATAACCTTTGGTAAACCGATTGCGGAAAGACAAGCTATCCAGTGGATGATTGCCGATTCAGCTGTGGAAATCGAAGCAGCAAGATGGCTCGTACTGAATGCCGCTTATACACTTGATGCTGGTGAGGATAACAGGCATATGGCTTCGATGGCAAAATTGTATGGTTCCAACATGGGGAACAGAGTTGTCGACCGCGTCATGCAAATTCATGGCGGTATGGGCTATACAAGGGAATTGCCAATCGAGCGCTGGTATCGTGAAGCAAGACTATGGAGAATTTACGACGGCACGGATGAAATTCAGCGCATGATCATCGCTAGGGACCTATTGAAAGGGCATGTTAAAATCGGCCAGTTTGTATAACGGACGAATGTAAGCGCTAACAGTTTGATAAATAGAGGAGGAAATAGAATGGCAGGAAGATTTGAGGGAAGAGTTGCTTTTGTGACGGGAGGCAGCAGGGGAATCGGAAAAGGGATTGTTCAGCTTTTCGCCGAGGAAGGAGCGAAGGTTGCTTTTATTGACTTGAATGAGGAAGCATTGGCGCAAACCACAAACGAGTTGCGTGAGAAGGGATATGAGGTCTACTCCAAGGTAGCGAATGTGACGGACTCCGAGCAGGTTGAACAGGCAATGAAAGAAGTGCATGACACTTTTGGCTCTGTCGACATCCTTGTGAACAATGCCGGTGTTATCCGCGATAACCTGCTTTTTAAAATGAGTGATTCCGACTGGCAAACCGTTATGGACGTTCACCTTAAAGGTTCATTTAATGCAGCAAAAGCAGCTCAGAAGTATATGGTTGAACAGAAATATGGCCGAATCATCAATATTTCGTCAACCTCCGCACTTGGAAACAGGGGCCAGGCAAACTATGCAGCTGCCAAGGCAGGACTCCAGGGTTTCACTAAAACACTTGCGATTGAGCTGGGACGTTATGGAATAACAGCCAACTCGGTCGCACCAGGGTTTATTGAGACGGAAATGACGAAGGAAACAGCAGCTCGAATTGGAATCTCATTCGATGACCTGATTAAGCACAGTGTCGCGAGCATTCCGGTCGGAAGAAGCGGAAAACCAGCGGATATCGCCAACGCAGTTGCCTTCTTTGCTGATGAAAAATCGTCCTTTGTCAATGGCCAGGTTATTTATGTAGCTGGCGGTCCAAAAAATTAATGTGAGGTGAGAATTCAGTGTTCAAAGAGCATATTGGCAAACAGTCCAACAAAGTTAAAAACATTGTGGAACGCGGCGCTGTCAGGAAATTTGCCGAATCCATCGGAGATCTTCATCCCATTTTCATTGATGAGGATACAGGCAAAAACTCACGATATAACAGGAACATTGCGCCGCCTACTTTTCCAAGGGTTTTCGATTACGGAACAATACAGGGGCTGAATCTTCCTAATAAAGGCCTGATCCATGGGGAACAGACTTATCATTACGAGCGACCATTGCTTGTAGGGGAAGAAATAACCTGTTACTCGGTGATCAAAAATTATTTTGAAAAGAAAGGAACCCAGGGGGAAATGGGCTTCCTGGTATTAGAAAGCTTTGGTGAAGACGAAATGGGAAAACTAGTCTTTTCCTCCACGCAAACTGTAATTATCACGGAAGCGGTAAGGAAGGTGTTGATCGGATGAGCAGCTTAGCAGAATTAAAGGCAGGAGAATCCCTGAAGGAGGTTCAGCTGGATCCGGTCGACCGGATTACCCTAATCAAATATGCCGGTGCTTCAGGAGATTACAATCCAATCCATACAATCGATGAAGAAGCGAAAAAAGCGGGGCTGCCGGGAATCATTGCTCACGGCATGTGGACAATGGGGAACCTGGCAAAGCTTTTCACCGAATTTTACGAGGAAGGATTCATTCAGGATTATACAATTCGTTTTAAAGGAATGGTCTTCCTGAATGACGTCGTCACTCTCAAGGCAGAACTGGCAGAGGAAAATGAGAACATCCTTAGATTCAACGTTAAAGCAGTCAATCAAAATGGCAATGAAGTCATTAAGGGAGATGTCCTGTATCATCGGTATGCTTCTTAATAACCAAAAACCCGGCAAAGAATTGCTGGGTTTATGCCATTTAGGTCTAAAATGAGTTTTTCAGGAAAAACGCTTCGGGTTTCAGGAATATTAACAAAATCTCGACTTTCCATTTAGAAATAGCAGAAACGAGGTGTTAAAAACTAGTGAACTTTGATTTTGAAGATGATTTACTGGCGTTAAAAAGAAATGTCCGTGATTTTATCCAAAATGAAGTCGAGCCTGTTGCAATGCAGATCGAGGAAGATGACAAAATTCCTGAAAACATCATCCAGCTTTCCAGGGAAATGGGCCTTTTCGGTTTAAGCATACCTGAGGAATACGGCGGACTGGGAATCGGCATGGTGGAGAAATGTGCATTGTATGAGGAAATCGGCCAGACGCACAATGGCTATACGACTTTGATTGGTGCCCATACTGGGATCGGCACAGTCGGGATTGTCGAACTGGGCAAAGAGCAGCAAAAGCGAAAATATTTGCCTGCTATGGCCAGCGGAGAGAAAATCGGTGCCTTTGCCCTGACAGAACCTGATGCCGGTTCGAATGCAGCTAATCTAAAGACGACCGCTGTAAAAAAAGGCGATAAATATGTGCTGAACGGTTTGAAGCACTATATAACGAATGCATTAGAGGCAAGTGTATTTACAGTGATGGCAGTGACAGACCATGAAAAAGGAGCGAAAGGAATCACATCGTTTATCGTCGAAAAGGACTTCCCTGGCTTCAAGATCGGAGAAACGGAAAAAAAGATGGGCCTGAAGGGATCCCATTCTGCTGAATTGGTGTTCGAGGATTGCGAGGTACCGGTTGAAAATGTTCTTGGGAATGAAGGGCACGGTTATGTAAATGCCTTGAAAATACTGGCCAATGGAAGGGCTGGCCTCGCGGCGCGTAATCTGGGGTCCTCCCAAAAGCTCCTTGACATGTCTGTTGCATATGCCAAAGAGAGGATCCAATTCGGGAAACCGATCATCAAGCATCAGGCAGTAAGCCATATGCTGGC
The DNA here is from genome assembly GCF_047739415.1 of Mesobacillus sp. GTDB lineage: Bacteria > Bacillota > Bacilli > Bacillales > Cytobacillaceae > Mesobacillus. The sequence goes on from NZ_JBIQOE010000108.1 coordinate 5,327, forward strand.
GGAAATGGCGGTTGAAATCGAAGCGCTCAGGTCTTTTACATACCGAGTTGCCTGGATGGTTGATTCCGGCCAGAAGGTCATCAAGGAAGCTGCCATGCTAAAGCTCTATGGATCCGAGGTTTACAACCGGATCGCCGATAAAGCCGTACAGATTCACGGCGGCCTCGGTTATATTTCCGATTATCCAGTCGAAAGATTTTTCCGCGATGCGCGAATCACAAGGATATATGAGGGCACGTCGGAAATCCAGAAAAACATTATCGCTGCTCAGCTGGAAAAAGAAAATAAACAAGCGAACATACCTACTAGTTAGTATGAAAAAGAAAGAGGTGGTATGGATGAATTTTAACCATACGGAGAAGGTCAAGGAATACCAGGCCAGGCTGTCAGAGTTCATGGATGAATACATTTATCTAAATGAGAAGGTGTATAAAGACCAGATTGACAAAAATGACCCATTCTCTAAAGTTCCCCCAATCATGGAAGAACTGAAGGAGAAGGCGAAAGAAAAAGGGCTCTGGAATCTGTTTTTACCAGAGAGTGAATACGGTGAGGGTCTAACCAATCTGGAATATGCACCGCTATGCGAAATCATGGGAAGGTCAAGTATCGCTCCAGAGGTGTTCAACTGTGCTGCGCCTGACACCGGCAATATGGAAGTCCTTGTACGTTATGGATCTGTAGAGCATAAGGAGCAATGGTTAAAGCCTCTCCTGGACGGCGAAATCAGGTCCTGCTTCTCGATGACAGAGCCCGAAGTCGCTTCCTCCGACGCAACAAACATCCAGTCAAGCATCATCCGCGATGGAGATGAGTATGTCATTAACGGAACGAAATGGTGGTCTTCAGGTGCTGGAGATCCACGCTGCAAGATTGCCATTGTAATGGGTAAAAATGACCCCGATGCGCCAAAGCATGAGCAACAATCTATGATTCTTGTTCCGCTTGATTCACCTGGTGTAACGATAAAGAGAATTCTTCCTGTCTTCGGGTATGACCATGCGCCTCATGGACACGCAGAAATAGAATACAAGAATGTCAGAGTGCCTGCCTCCAATATGCTATGGGGTGAAGGGAAAGGCTTCGCCATTGCTCAGGGCCGTCTTGGGCCAGGGAGAATTCATCATTGCATGAGAACGATAGGCGCAGCTGAACGAGCTCTTGAAGAAATGTCAAAACGCGTTCTCCAAAGAACTGCATTCGGGAAAAAGCTCGCCGACCAGGGCGTCATCCAGGAATGGATCGCGGAAGCAAGAATCGATATCGAGCAGGCGAGACTCCTTACACTAAAGGCAGCGTACATGATGGATACAGTTGGGAACAAAGAAGCCAAGGCAGAGATCGCGATGATTAAAGTGGTTGCGCCTAATATGGCACTCAAAATCATCGACAGGGCGATCCAGGCATTCGGCGCGGCAGGTGTTAGTGATGACTTCACGCTCGCAGCTGCATGGGCGAATATCAGGACACTAAGATTGGCGGATGGTCCGGATGAAGTACACAAACGTGCGATTGCAAGATACGAACTGAAAAAATACTTGTAAGGAGGATTCATCAATGCATGTATCTGAACTATTTTCACTAAAAGGAAAAGTAGCGATTGTCACAGGCGGGGGACGGGGCCTTGGGGAACAAATCGCGATTGGATTCGCAGAAGCAGGGGCCAATGTGGTCGTTTGCTCACGACGAGTTGAAGCCTGTGAGGAAGTCAGCGGGAAGCTGAAGGAAATCGGAGTTGAATCGCTGGCTTTGAAATGTGACATCACCAACCCGGAAGATGTGAAAAACGTAGTAGAACAGACCGTCGAGAAATTCGGCAGAATCGATATCCTTGTCAATAACAGCGGAGCTTCCTGGGGCGCACCGGCGGAAGAGATGCCGCTTGAAGCATGGCAAAAGGTCCTGAATGTCAATGTGACAGGAACGTTCTTAATGTCTCAGGCAGCTGGAAAAGTGATGCTAGAACAAGGGGCAGGAAAGATCATAAATATCGCGTCGGTTGCAGGGCTGAAAGGATCCAATCCCAAGGTTATGGACGCAATTGGATATAACGCAAGCAAGGGTGCAGTCATTACTTTTACAAAAGACTTGGCAGTAAAGTGGGGACCACGCGGAATTTACGTTAATGCCATTGCGCCAGGTTTTTTCCCGACAAAGATGTCGAAGGGTCTGCTTGAAAAAGGCGGCCAGGCGATCCTTGAGGGAACTCCGCTGCGGAAATTCGGCTCTGACACTGACCTTAAGGGCGTAGCAGTATTCCTGGCAGCATCAGCGTCGGATTATATTACCGGTGATGTAGTGGTAGTCGATGGCGGAACACATGTACTGTAAAAGGAGGCAGCTGCTATGAATAGAGATGCGGTCATTGTATCCGCAGTAAGGACAGCAATCGGCAGGCAGGGCGGAGCACTTGCTTCGGTACCTGCCCATGTCTTCGGAGCAGAGGTAATCAAGGAAGCAATCAGGAGGGCAAACGTACAGCCTGAAATGGTCGAGGATGTCATCATGGGAAATGTCATTAGCGGTGGAGGGAACATTGCCAGGCTGACAGCCCTGCAAACTGGGCTTTCACTCGAATTGCCCGGACTGACGATTGACCGCCAGTGCGGATCGGGAATTAATGCAGTCAATCTTGCGGCGCAGGCAATAAAGGCGGGGACTGGTGATGTCTATGTTGCTGGCGGCATCGAAAGCATGAGCAGGGCACCTTATTTAATGGATAAACCCGAAAAAGCCTACAGCCCAGTGCCGCCGAGCTTTAGGAAGTCCCAGCTGTCACCAAAAGAAATCGGCGATCCGCCAATGGGAATCACCGCCGAAAATCTAGTAACAAAATATTCAATCAGCAGGGAAGAGCAGGATGAATTTGCACTTGCAAGTCAGCAAAAAATGGCTGCAGCAATGGCTGAAGGCCGGTTTGACGAACAAATTGTCCCACTATTGATACCTGTTCGAAAAGGGACACCAGTCATATTTAACAAGGATGAACATCCAAGACCGCAAACGACTTTGGAAGCCCTGGCCCAACTTAAGCCAGCCTTTTTACCGAATGGGACGGTCACAGCCGGAAGCAGTTCCGGCCTGAATGATGCCGCGGCAGCGCTGATTGTTATGTCAAGAGAGAAAGCACAAGAATTAGGTGTGAAACCAATGGCGGTCGTAAGGGAGCAGGCAGTAGCCGGGGTGGATCCGAATATCATGGGCATTGGACCGGTACCAGCAGTCAGAAAAGTTCTTGAAAAGTCTGGCCTGACTCTCGAGGACATGGACATCATCGAAATTAACGAAGCATTTGCGGCCCAGGTCATTGCTTGTGACAGGGAACTAAATATGGATATGGGAAAAGTCAATGTAAATGGCGGGGCGATTGCCCATGGACACCCATTGGGAGCAACAGGAGCGATCCTTATGACGAAAGCTGTTTACGAGCTTGAGCGAAGAGGCGGACGGTACGCGCTTATCACTGCTTGCATTGGCGGCGGCCAGGGAATCGCTACAATCATTGAACGTGAATAAATATTTCACCTAAAAGGAGGAATGGTACTTATGGCTGCTGATACGATTCCAATCAGACAAGGGGAAGAACTTGATATTCTCGCTATTGAAAAATACTTGAGGGAGCATTTGCTCAATCTTCCTGAAGAAAACCTGACGATTCAGCAATTCAGCTTTGGGAAATCGAATTTAACCTATCAGCTGAAGATGGGTGACTGGGAGGCGGTCTTACGGCGCCCCCCTCTCGGTCCTGTGGCACCAAAAGCACATGATATGGAAAGGGAATTCAAAATCCTGAAAGAGATCAGCCCTCATTTCGCGGCTGCTCCAGAACCATATTTGTTTGCGGATCAAAGTGTCATTGGCAGTCCATTTTTTGTGATGGAAAGAAAACGCGGTATTGTATTGGATACTGATTTTCCTGAAGGCGTTACGCCAGGCAGAGAGATATGCAGGGCTTTGTCAGAAACGATGGTCAACGACCTTGTTGAGTTGCACAGCATTGATTATACAAAGACAAAGCTTACGGAAATGACAAAACCCGAAGGCTTCATGGAAAGGCAGGTCATAGGCTGGATCCGCCGGTACGAGCGGGCAGAAACGGATATCGTTCAAGGCGTTGAGCAATTGAAGCAATGGATGCTAAAGAATGTGTCTGAATCTGAAACGCCATCAATCATCCATTATGATTACAAATTAAACAATGCTATGTTCAATGAGGAAATGACCGAAATGGTTGGATTGTTCGACTGGGAGATGACAACTGTAGGTGATCCGCTAGCTGATTTGGGTGTTGCGATGAGTTATTGGATCGAACCCGACGATTCAGATCTTTTGAAAAAAGGGATGGGAAAGCCTCCGGTCACGGTAACATCCGGGTTCATGACTCGTGATGAATTTATGGAGCATTACGCAAGAAAAAGCGGCAGGGATCTGGCTAACATGAACTTTTATCAAACATTTGCTTATTTCAAGCTTGCAGTTATTTGCCAGCAAATCTATTACAGGTGGAAAAAGGGACAGACGAAGGATCCACGCTTTGCAAACCTTGATAAGTTTGTCAGCAGCCTGATCCAATATGCCCTTTACACTGCAGAAAAAAATGACAGAAAGGGCTGAAGGATGATGAAGGTTCACCTTTTGCTAAAAAAGGAGGACATCGATAAACAGAAAATGGCTGATAACAAAATCGCTGTTGTTTTCGATGTTCTGCTGGCGACTTCCACTATCGCGTCAGCACTTGAATTCGGCGCGAAAGAAGTGATCCCCGTCCTGGATGGAAAGGCTGCCGAACTGGAAGCTGCCGGCAGGGAAAAAGACAGTTTCGTTCTCGTTGGTGAATATCAAGGGAAAACAATCGACGGGTTTCTGTCACCAAATCCTCTAGAACTGAAAGAAAAAATTGGGGGGAAGTCTGTCATTCTATCTACCACTAATGGAACGGTTGCTCTCAAAAATTCTGCTCATGCGAAGGCAGTTTATGCGGCGTCCCTGTTGAACTGCAATGCAGTTGCCAATCATATTATAAAAAAATATCAGGGTGAGACGATCGTGGTTGTCTGCTCGGGTTCTTCCAATGAATTCAATGTCGAAGATTTCCAGGGAGCGGGCTGCTTCATTGACTGCCTAATCAAGCAATTTGGCGACGAATTCTTTCTAACTGACTCAGCTTATGCTGCGTATAGTTTCTACCATGGGCACAATCAAAATAGTGTTGATATTTTAAAAGCTTCCCGGGTCGGACGGATGCTGAGCAAACATGGGTTTGAAAAGGAAATTGAGTTCGTTTCCCAGCAAAATATATTTAATAAGGTTCCTAAGCTTATAGATAAAAAACGGATCATTGTCGTATAAAATGATAGCGTTTACATAAAAAGGAGGAGAGTATATGCAATTAAAACCTGAAGTGAAAGCGTTGCTTGAAGCATTTGCCAATAATTCTGTTCTGCCGCTGGAACAGCTGCCATTGGAGGAAGCTAGAAAGGGATTTGAACAATCTGCTAAACAAATGAGCAGAGCTGAAAAGCTGGCAAATACAGAGGACCGGAAAATCATTGGATTTAACGGCGAAATTGATATCAGGATCTATACACCTCAAGGAGCTGGAGAGTCAAAGCTTCCAGCCGTAGTTTATTATCATGGAGGCGGCTGGGTGATCGGCAACATTGAAACGCATGATGCCCTCTGCCACACATTGTCTAATGAAGCTAAATGTTTAGTAGTTTCAGTGGATTACAGTCTTGCTCCAGAAAGCAAATTCCCGGTTGCAGTAGAAGATTCATATTTAGCTGCTAAATGGGTGTTTGAAAACGCTGATGAGCTGAATATCGATGGAAACTTTATCGCAGTTGCAGGTGATAGTGCAGGAGGAAATCTTGCAGCTGTTGTCAGCTATCTTGCATTAGAAAGGCAGACACCATCGATTGCATACCAAATGCTGTTTTACCCGTCTACAGGCTTTGAATATACTCCATCTTACGAGAAATACGGCGAAGGCTACTATTTAACAAAGTCCACAATGAACTGGTTCCGTGAACAATACCTGAACACACCATCTGATACACAAAACCCTCTTGCTGCACCGTTGCTAATTCCCGATGACGTCACTGCACAGCTTCCGCCAGCTTTTATTATGACCGCAGAGCTTGATCCTTTATGCGATGGCGGCGAGCATTTTGCCATGAAACTGAAAAATGCCGGAGTAGAAACAGAATATGTTTGCGTTCCGGGCATGCTCCATGGTTTCCTCGGAATGACCGAATTTCTGCCAGACGGAAAGAAAGCCATCAAAGATGCTGCAAAGGCTTTTAAGAAAAGAAGTTCCCTCAAACCAGTTGAGTAAAATATAAGGAGGAATGATTAATGCCTAATCTTCATTTTGAGCATTGGCCGAAAATCTCTAAATCTCTGAAATTGCCAGAAACATCACTCTATGAAAATTTGAAAGTCAGTGCAGCGCGTTATCCTGACCAGAACGCAATCTACTATTACGGTAATACTATTTCCTATAAGGAGCTTGATGAAGAGGTCAACGCACTGGCAGGCTTCCTTCAGCAAAAGATGGGTGTAACAAAAGGGGAAAGAGTTTTGTTGTTCATGCAAAATTCACCACAGTTTGTGATTGGATTCTATGCCATTTCAAGAGCTGATGCAGTCGTGGTGCCAATCAATCCGATGTTGACTGCAGATGAGCTAAGCTTTTATATCAAGGATTGCGGAATCAATTCCGCGCTAGTCGGCCAGGAGCTTTATGACAAGGTCGAGCCACTCGTAGGAACAACTCCATTAAATAATGTGGTAGTTGCCGCTTATTCTGACTATAAAGGGGATGAATTCAACGGCACAGTGCCACCGGAAGTTGAAGCAGCAAGAAAGGTTTTCGAGCAGCCAGGACACTTTCACTGGAAGGAAGCCATAGCGGCTCAGTATGAACCAGTCCCTCATACTACCCAGGCAGATGACCTTGTTGTGCTTCCTTATACTTCTGGAACTACTGGCCTGCCAAAAGGCTGTATGCATACGAACCGCACTGTGCAGGCGAATACAATCGGTGCTTATCACTGGTCGAGTTCTACCACCAGTGCAGTTCATTTAACGACCCTGCCATTATTCCATGTTACCGGAATGGTTCACAGTATGCATATGCCGATCTATTCCGGCAGTACGATGGTCCTAATGACAAGGTGGAACCGCGAGGCAGCAGTTGAATTGATCAAATCGCAAGGATGTACACACTGGGTGGCGATTGCAACGATGATCGTCGATTTCCTGGCAAATCCTAAACTGAAACAAGAGGACATCGCAACTTTGACATCGATATCAGGTGGAGGAGCGGCTCTCCCTGAGGCTGTTGGAGAAAAATTATACAACCTAACAGGACTAAGGTTTGTTGAAGGGTATGGACTTACAGAAACAATTGCCCAGACGCACTTCAACCCGCCTGATAGGCCAAAAATGCAATGCCTTGGCATACCGTCTTTTGATGTCGATGCAAGGATTATTGAACCGTCAAGCGGAAAAGAACTTGTTGCGGGTGAGATAGGTGAAATCGTAGTCAATGGCCCGCAGGTAATGGTTGGCTATTACAACAGGGAAGATGAAAACAGGAGTTCATTCATTGACATAGATGGCAAAAGGTTTTTCAGGACAGGAGACATAGGCCGCTTCGATGAAGAAGGATACTACTTCATGGTCGACCGCGTCAAAAGGATGATCAATGCCTCTGGTTATAAGGTGTGGCCAACTGAAGTGGAATCGTATCTTTACAAACATCCCGCGATACAGCAGGCGGTGGTGGTTGGAATTCCAGACCCAAGAAGAGGTGAATCCGTGAAGGCCTTCATCATATTAAATGAGGGGTACGATGGAGAAATCAGTGAAGATGAAATTATTGAATGGTCCAAACAGCATATGGCAGCGTACAAATATCCCCGTGAAGTCGAATTCAGGACACAGTTTCCAATGACAAGCAGCGGCAAGATATTATGGCGTAAATTACAGGAGGAAGAACGGCAAAAGGCTGAAAAAATTAGGTAATAGCACTCCGTAGACTGCAGCTATCAAATTATAAGGAGGATTTTGATGGAGATTTTGGTTCAGCAGCTGTTCAATGGACTTACCATCGGAAGTGTTTATGCACTAGTGGCCCTAGGCCTTACTCTAGTGTACGGTATCCTTCATATACCGAACTTCGCCCACGGTGCCTTGTATATGATAGGCGGGTATATCACCTTGATGATGATGGTCCAGTACGGGCTTCATTATTGGCTGGCGATCCTTGTTTCTGTCATTGTTGTCGGTCTTATCGGCGTGCTGATGGAACGATTAGTTTTTTACCCATTAAGACACGCACCGCCAATACATGACAAAATTGCGGCAATTGGAATTCTGTTATTCCTTGAAGCTTTTGCCCAGTATGTCTGGGGAGCGGACTATCAAACAATGCCAACGCCATATGGCCAGGTCATCCAGTTATTCGGATTGACCTTTACTATGCAAAGGTTGCTCATCATCATGGCAGCGATTGCCGTCATGGTTTTGCTTTACCTTTTCCTGAAAAAGACTTATACAGGGGCATCCATCATCGCTATGTCACAGGACCGTGACGGTGCTAACCTTGTAGGAATCAATACGAACCGGGTCGCGATGCTGACGTTCCTGATTTCCGGAGGGCTTGCGGCGATCGCCAGCTCTCTGGCTGCGCCGATCAATCTGGTTTTTCCTGGCATGGGGCAGCTGGTCATCTTAAAAGCGTTTGTCATCATCATACTCGGCGGTATGGGCAGCATCCCAGGAGCCATCATCGGCGGGTATATTTTAGGGTTCAGCGAAAGCCTTGGTGCAACGTATATATCAAACGATTATAAAGATATCATCGCGTTCATCCTGCTGGTGATCATTCTCTCCGTAAAACCAACAGGGCTTTTTGCAAAGGGGGGACACTAGTGGCGAAGATCATCAATAAACGGAATATGATTCTGGCCCTTGTGCTTTTTGCCATCGTCTTTCCATTTGTGACGCAAAATGACTATTTCATCCATGTTATGACTCTCTCTTTTATCTGGATGATTGGTGTTTACGGGCTTAATCTATTAGCCGGGTATACTGGTTATCTATCATTAGCGCATGCAGGCTTCTTTGCGGTTGGCGCATATTCCTTAGGTCTTTTGACAGTAAAAGCGCAGATGAATTTCTGGCTGGCTTTTGTTCTTGCCCTGATTATCACCAGCACTCTTGGATTTTTGATTGGCCTGATTGCACTCAGGACAAAAGAACACTTCTTTGCCATTTATACGCTTTGTGTAGGATATATCCTCTATCTTGTCATTGATAAGTGGGACAGCCTAACAGAAGGAGTCCGAGGACTTATCGGGATTCCGGCACCGGGAAATATCGGACCGATTTCCTTTGAAACACCTTTATCACAATATTACCTTGTCCTCGCCATCTTGCTCGTTGTGATCCTTATTGTTTACCGGATCGTGCATTCCCTGACAGGAAGGACTTATATTGCTATTCGCAATAGTGAGGATCTGGCACAAACAATCGGGATATCTACTATGAAAAATAAACTCGAAGTCTTTGTGCTTTCTACTTTTTTTGCCGGATTATCAGGAGCTCTTTACGCTTCTTTCATTCGCTTCATCGGTCCTGATATTGGTAATATCGTCATCACGTTTGATTTGCTTACCTACCTGTTGATTGGCGGAATCGGCACAATGTCAGGGCCAATCGTGGGTACTGTTCTGGTCGTTTGGATTTCGCAGCAGCTGCAATTTCTCCAGGATTACCGAATGCTTATTTTTGGCCCGATCCTTACACTGCTGGTGATCTTTTACCCTCGAGGAATCGCGGGTTCAATTGCCGGGTGGAATGTAAAGCGCGCGGAGAAAAAACTTGCAAAAGCCCAACTGGATCAAAGATTTTCACAAAGCACAATTTCCGCAGAAAATCAGGTGAAGGAGGGATAAGGATGTTTCTTGAAACAAAGAATTTAACGAAGAAATTTGGCGGTTTAACAGCAGTCAATAACGTTGATTTTTCAATTGAAAAAGGGAAAATCAATGCGATTATCGGACCTAATGGTGCCGGTAAGTCAACGTTTTTCAATTTAATCAGCGGCTTCCACCCTCCGAGCTCAGGCAGCATTATTCTGAAAGGACAGGATATCACTAATATGCCATCTAATAAAATAGCTGAAATGGGAATCGCGCGCACCTTTCAAACTACCAATCTGTTTGAACAGTCAACTGTAATTGACAATGTGATCGTCGGACACAGATTGAGGACCAAATCAAATTTGCTCGACGCTGTTATAAGAACCAAGAGGTTAAAAAGAGAAGAAGAACGATGCCGCGAAAAAGCTCTCGAAGTGATAAGTTTTACCGGGTTGGAAAAGGTTGCCGGGAAATTGGTTGGCAGCCTTACACAGGAAGAGAAAAAGCGGACGGCCTTTGCGCTGGCCCTTGCGACGGAACCGGAAATTGTTTTTCTTGATGAGCCTGCAGCCGGTGTCAATCCTGATGAAACAGAAGGTTTGGCAGAATTAATGAAAAAAATGGTTGATAGCGGGATTACTGTCTGCCTGATTGAGCACAAAATGCAAATGATCATGAAGCTGGCAGACAAAATCATGGTTCTCAACTACGGAGAAAAAATCGCTGAGGGAACTGCGGACGAAATCAGGAATGATCCTGCTGTCATCAAGGCTTATCTGGGAGGGAATGCCATTGCTTAAACTGCAGGATGTTTCAGTAAAATACGGAAGCTTCACAGCTGTCCATAATGTACATCTTGAGGTTCATCCTGGTCAAATTGTTGTTTTGTTAGGGGCAAACGGGGCAGGGAAAAGCACCATATTCAAGACGATCAGCGGGCTGAACAAAGCATCTACTGGAATTATCGAATTTGAAGGCGAAACCCTTAACAAACGCTCTCCAGATAGAATTGTCCAGTCAGGCATTGTCCAATGTGCAGAAGGGCGTAAACTGTTCCCTTCAATGACAGTAGAAGAGAATTTGAAGATGGGAGCCTATGTCCATAGAAAACACAAGAAAGAGATAAAGCAATCAATGAAACATGTATTTGAACTATTCCCGATTTTAGAAGAGAAGCAGGATGATATGGCTGGTTCACTTAGTGGGGGACAGCAGCAAATGCTGGCGATTGGCAGAGCACTCATGGCAAAACCGAAACTGATGCTTCTCGACGAACCTTCCATCGGGCTCGCTCCATTGATTGTTGAGCAGATGTTTGAAGTAATTAAAACCATTAATCGCGAAGGCACCACGATTCTGCTGGCTGAACAAAATGCAAATGCAGCACTGAAAATTGCCGATAAGGGCTATGTGTTTGAAAACGGAGAAGTTGTCCTGGAAGGTACTTCAGACGAACTGTTCGCGAATGATGAGATTAAGAAAGCCTATATCGGTGCTTAGAACAACTTCTGTCTATAGGGAGGTGGTTGCGAAGCGGTCTACAGTCATAATTCAGAATATTAAGAAAACAAATTAAGGGGGAAAGCAAATGAAGAAGTCTAAACTGTTATTAGTCTTAAGTGTGATGTTTGCTTTGATTTTCAGCCTTGCCGCTTGCAACAACTCTGAAAAAACAGATACAGGAGGAACAGAAACTGATGCTGAAGCAGGGGAAGGAACGATTAATATTGGATATACAGGGCCGTTGAGCGGACCAGCAGCCTTTTACGGAGAACGTACATTGAATGGCGTCCAAATGGCAGCCGAGGAAATTAACAATGCTGGCGGAGTCGAAGTAAATGGCAAGAAGTATAAATTCAACATCGTATCCCTGGATGACAAATATTTGCCAAATGAAGCAGGAGCGAACGCCAAGAGACTGATGCAGGAAAACAAGACGCCGATTATTTTCACACCGCACAGTGGCGGAGTGGCTGCAATGCAGGTGTTTAACCAGCAGGAAAAATTCATTATTGGCGCCTATACAAGTGAACCTAAGGTTACAGAAGGCGGCAATAAATTAACAGTCAGAATCCCTCCTCGTTATGATGGCTATCTTGAGCCATTCACAAGTTATTCAATGGAGAAATTCGGCAAAAAAATCGCCTTCCTTCCGACTGCTTCACAATACGGGAAGGATTGGGCAGAAAAGCTGCAGCCTCACTGGGAAAAGGCAGGCGGGAAAGTCGTGTATAACTCTTCGATCGACTTTGCGAAGGATACCGATTTCTTCACGATCATAACGAATGCTCTGAAAGAGAAGCCTGATGTATTATTTATCGGCGGACCGTCCGAGCCAACCGCAAAAGTTGCCAAGCAAGCGAGAGAACTTGGCTTCAAAGGTGGATTCATCGTCATGGACCAGGCAAAGTTCGATGAAATGAAGAAAGTAACTGGTTCTTACGACGTCTTGAATGGAGCAATTGGTGTTATGCCACTCGTAAATTCTGACAGTCCAGGCATTCCAGAATTCGTGAAGAATTATCGTGCAAAATATGATGAGGATCCGGGTTCAGAAGCTGGATTGAATTATATTGCCATGTATGCTTTCGCTGAAGCGATAAAAGCAGCAGGATCAGTAGATGATCCAGAAAAAATCATGGCACACATGCAGGATGGTTTGGATAATCTTCCAGAAGACAAAAAAGTATATATCATTCCAAAGATTGACCCGAATGGCGGATTTGAAGCCGAGTTGATTGTAGCAGCGATTGAAGATGGGAAAGTCGTGCCAATCAAGGTAGAGTAAAAGGGCTCCTATTGAGTCGTCAGTATAGTTACCGATGAGATGGTTCAAAGTTTCCAGTCAATCTGTGATTATCGACTAACCGTGAAGAAAGCGGCAGTTAAAGCGACTGCCGCTTTTTTCTTTGCTTTCAAGTTTTACAAGGACTTAAAATAGGAAGTAAAGAAAGCTTGGTTGTTTTTATGAAAGGGGAGACCTCATGAATAATAGGATCGGCATAGACGCAGGCGGCTCATTAATTAAAATCGCTTATGAAGAAAATGGCAGATTTCATTTTCGTAAACAACCAATTGGACAAATGGATGAAGCATTAGGGTGGCTGAAAATAATTTCCTCAAACAAAACGATCTTCCTGACAGGCGGGAGAGCAGGGAAAATCAAAGCCGAATTCTTTCCGGATGCAGTGATTATCGATGAATTTACCGCTGTATGTGAAGGTGCGAATTACTTAATGATGGAGGAAGGATTGCCAAATGCCTCAAAATCCATGCTCATCAATATTGGTACCGGCTCTTCCTGGTTTAAAATTGAAGGGGACCACTATGACAGGGTTCTTGGCAGCGGAATTGGTGGCGGTACTTTTATGGGATTGGGAAAATCCCTGGCTGATTCTAGTGATTTTGCAAGTCTGGTTCGTTTGTCTGCCTCAGGTGAAAGGGGAAATGTTGACCTGCTGGTGAAGGATATCTATCATCCGGAGGCACCACCGATTCCTGGCGAATTAACTGCCAGCAACTTCGCCAAAACTGAAGCAATCAATGCCAGCTCTCCAGCCGACAAAATGGCTTCTTTTTTGAATATGATGGCAGAGACCATCACACTTCTAACCGTACAAACAGCTGCTTTGCATGGAATCAAGAAAGTCATTTTCATAGGAAGCACGCTGGCTGGCAATACACCATTGCAAGAAGGCCTTGATTACTATTGTAAAATGTCAGGGCTGGAACCAATCTTTCTGCGAAATGGGGAATTCAGCGGAGCAATCGGGGCAATACTCAAATTTAAGTGAACATACATGCTTATAAGCCAAATTAAAAGAGGAGAATCTATTGGGTTCTCCTCTTTCTATCATGAAATATTTTTTCTATCCTTTAAAGACTTCGGAAACGATTTCGAAGGATTTCAATCTAGCTTTATGGTCAAATATTTGTGCGTTGATAATCATTTCGTCTGCCTGTGTTTCATCAAGGAATTGCTGAAGCTTTGTTTTAATGGTATCAGGGCTGCCAACGATAGATGAACCGATACGGCTGCCCAGAAGCATTTTTTCATACTCGCTCAGCTGTTCTTCCAGGTTCTTTACGGGAGGCAGCAATGGACTTGGATTATTCCTGAACAAGTTAAGGAACTGCTGCTGCATGGAAGTTGCCAGGAATTCTGCTTCTTCATCAGTTTCGGCAGCAATCACGTTAACACCAACCATTGCGTAAGGCTCTTGCAAAACTTCTGAAGGCTGGAAACTCCTTCGGTAAAGCTTTAGTGCACCTAAAGTATTTTCAGGTGAGAAGTGGCTCGCAAAAGAAAACGGCAAACCTAATTGTCCTGCAAGCTGAGCACTATAGCCACTTGAGCCTAACAGCCAGATTGGAATATTCAATCCTTCGCCGGGAATCGCCTTGACACCTCGATATTGAGAATCGAGCTCTGGATTGAAATATACACGGAGTTCATCCAATTGCTCAGGGAAATCCTGACCATCACTCCGGCGTTCGCGGCGTAATGCATAGGCCGTCACCTGGTCAGTTCCTGGAGCGCGACCAAGGCCAAGGTCAATTCGTCCCGGGAAAAGAGATTCAAGCGTCCCGAATTGTTCAGCAATCACCAGTGGAGCATGGTTTGGAAGCATGATACCGCCTGAACCAACTCTAATGGAGGAGGTTCCCGCTGCAACATGGCCGATGACAACCGATGTAGCGGAACTTGCGATGCCAGGCATGTTATGGTGCTCTGCTAACCAATAACGGTTATAGCCCCATTTTTCAGCATGCTGGGCAAGGTCCAGTGTGTTTTTGAACGCATCTGCTGCTGTGCCACCTTCAAGTATTGGAGCCAAGTCGAGCACGGAATATTTTATATCGTTTAAACGTTTGTTATCGGTCATTTTTACATCTTCCTTCATTGAATAATATTAACTGCAAGGAATAGCATTTTTCCTATTCACAGTGTTTATACAATTCAATAGTATCAAAATCT
>NZ_JBIQOE010000109.1:0-8552 GCF_047739415.1 Mesobacillus sp.
TTTTGAGTTGTGGATAACTTCATGAAGTCTTCTTAATCCAGCTCCAGCGCCTAGCCCCTCGAGACGCTTCGGTCCGCACAATGAAGTCAAAGAACGACTTCACCGGTCGGCCCTCCAGCGCTTGTCGGGGCTGAACGAGGCACTTGCGCTTTTTGTTCTAAGTTGCTGCAGCGATTTTTCATGATTTCAACATGATTGGAGGCCGGGCGAATTCTTCTGCAAGCAGCTGATCTTGCCCCTTTCCAGTTTGTCCGAGAGCATAAATCCTTGATGCTTTAATATCAAGATCGATATCAGGGTCAGAAAAAGCGGAGAGCTTTGAGACAAGTGGCAGACTGAAATCCTTTTTCTTATGGTTCAGGTAAGATCGGCCCTTTTCAGTTGCTCCTAATAGCCTCAAATAATTCACCGTTTTTTGGCTCGTTTTCATCGTGGTTTTGCTTGTATTGGTTAAAATATGAAGGCAGACTCTCTGCAGCCTTGTCCATGTATAACGCTTGGTTTTGATATATTCCATGAATTGCTGGAATGATTCTGAGGAAGCAGCAGCGGCAAGCAATCTGTTCTCCAGTCCTTCTTCTACTTCATAGAAGCCCCTTAATTCTGATGGATTGCTTTGGAGCAATTTGTATTTCAATAATGGCCAGTAGTTTTCCCATGAATGGAAACTGCCATATTGATCTCTGTAATCTGTAAGCTGTTTGTAGGTCGTTTCTGGTACGTATTGCTTAATATTTTCTATTTCTCCTGCTGCTCCGAACAGAGCTTTGCGTATGCTCGTGGCGCTGGCAATCGTGGCGGAAGCAAAATGCTCATCATGGTAGCCGGCACTTTTCCTGGTGATCGTTTCAGCTTTCATTGAGCTTTTTTGCCTGATGATTGCCTGTATGTAATGAAGTCCAAGGATGTTATTGGGTCTTGAAATATCGATAAAGCTTTCATCTGGAGCAAGAGATTGAAAGCCGAGGGAGATTGACTTAGGGTAACTATATCCTTCTCCAGTGTAAAGTCTTATTCTTTCCTGAAATTTTTCATTGTTTTCTTCAAGAAAGGTGATCGTTTTATTAAAAGCATCCAAATCACCGGATTCACTGCCAAAACAAAGAGTATCGCAGCCAGCAGCAGAAAGTATCGATACGGCCCCTTCTGCAAAAGTTTCCGCATGCTGTGTCGCAAAACGGTAGGGAAGCTCAAAAACGATGTCAACGCCTGCTTCGAGAGCCATCTTTGTCCTTGCCCATTTTGAGACAAGTGCAGGCTCCCCGCGCTGAAGGAAGTTCCCGCTCATCGCCGCAATCGAGATATCTGCCCCAGATTGTTCTTTTGCCTGTTGCAGGTGGAATAAATGGCCATTATGGAAAGGATTATATTCAACAACGACGCCCACAGCTTTCATTCTTGTACTCCTTCATGTTAAGATGGATATTGCATTGTCTTTAAGTTTAATTTAAAGTATTTATGTAAATTATAGTGTAAAGAAAAAATATTGACAAATGATTACGCGAAGGGCTATAATTACCTTTGTTGCCTTGGGGTGATTCTATGAAATGGACAATAAGTCAGATACAAAAACATCGAAACAAGGACTTTCTAATCGACGAGTTTGTCCGAATGGACTCGATAAAGGAAACAGAACCAACAATCCGTGAGGTATCTCCCATCCACCTAACTGGAAGGGCGGATATCAGTGCCACAAGAGTGACATTCCATATCAGGATTGATGGACATCTAATTCTTCCTTGTTCACGGACACTAGTTGATGTAAAATATCCAATTGATGTGGAAACAACTGAAACTTTCATGTTAAACAGCCACGACTATGAGGCTGACGAGGAAGTTCATCAAGTAACAGGCGATGTCATTGATCTTGAACCCATCATCAGGGAGATCTTGCTAGTGGAAGTTCCAATGCAAGTATTCTGTGATGATAGCGCTGGTCAAGAAGGCGCACCCCAGTCAGGTAAGGATTGGGAAGTAATCGAGGAACAGGAGAAATCCGAAAAACTTGATCCCCGACTTGCCGGACTTGCAAAATTCTTTGAGGATTCTAAGGATTCCTCTGACTAATCGATTAAAAAAGAGCGTGGAGGTCCAGAAAAGGACTGGCCTTCATAAACTTTCTTATTCCTTTTAAGGAGGTGGGAAGAATGGCTGTACCATTTAGAAGAACGTCTAAAACTGCGAAAAGAAAACGCCGTACTCATTTTAAATTACAAGTTCCGGGTATGGTAGCATGCCCTAACTGCGGTGAAATGAAACTTGCTCACCGTGTGTGCAAAGCTTGCGGAACATACAAAGGAAAAGAAGTTGTAAACGACTAATTTTCTCTAAGAAAAAGCACAGGATGCATCCGCATCCCTGTGCTTTTTTTCTTTCTTTGCTCTGTTAAACTCGACTGTTGATTTTCGTTCCAGGCGCTTCGCTTTCCGCGGGGAAGGATAGTGAAAAATCCCAAAGGCCGGATTTTTCATAAACCAATTCTTTCTTGCAGTCGGGGAGCCTCCTCGGCGCTTTATGCGCCTGCGGGGTCTCCCCATTACTTGCTCATCCCGCAGGACATTGATTAGCTTCCTCGAATCTTCCCACGCACGATGGAAATGCGATAGCATTTTCGGAGGAGTCTACGCGCCTTCCACTACAATCAACAGGGCTTCAAAACCACATTGGGCTTTAACAAAGCCATTTTTAAAGGTATTTCTATTCTTCCTTTTTTACTCATCCCAAAACTCTTCGCTATTTCACTCGCTTCATTAACTCAAATCCTTTTTAATTGAACTGAAGATTGATAAAATTTAGTGGACGAGAATCTTAGGAGGAAAATAATGGATCCATACATAATAACGAAAGAAAAAGATGGAGTGCTGCTTTTTACGATCAACAGGCCTGACAGGAGAAATGCCATAAACTTTGAAGTAATGGCCGGACTTGAAAAAGCAATCGATATGGCTGCAGGAAATGATGTAAAAGTCTTTGCCATTACAGGGGCAGGTGACCAGGCATTTTGTTCTGGTGGGGATTTATCCGCCTTCCACAGTTTAAAAACAGAGACCCAGGCGTATGGGATGCTCTCAAGGATGGCTGGTATTTTATATAAGCTCCTTGTCCTTCCGAGACCCACGATTGCCATTCTTAATGGTTCTGCTGTAGGGGGAGGGTGTGAAATTGCTTCAGCCTGCGATTTCCGGATTGGAAGAGATGGGATGAAAGCAGGATTTGTCCAGGGAAACCTAGCTATTACGACAGGCTGGGGAGGGGGAAGCATCCTCTTAGAGAAACTTCCGCAAAATATTGCGTTTAAAATGCTGCTCGATGCAAATATATACACTGCTGATGAACTCAAGGAATATGGATTTATCCACCAAATATATAAAGAAAATCCGATAGATGCCTGTCTCTCATTTATGAAAGGAAGCTTGAATAAAGAGGCAACTGTATTGGAAGCTTATAAAACTTTGATGATAAAAAAATGGGAGCTTTTATCAATGAGAGAAAGGATGGAAGAAGAGGCTGCAAGATGCTCTGTCTTGTGGGAGGATGACGCTCATCACAAAAAAGTAGACGAATTCATGAATAAAAAAAAATAAAATAATTAGCAGGGTATTATGCGATATCAGTCTATCTTTCCTATTAGATGCATATGAATGAATAAAAAACAATAGGAGGGATTTTCTGATGCCATTAACCCGTCAGGATGCCTGGTCACAGGATGAAGATTTATTGCTTGCTGAAGTTGTATTGCGGAATATCCGCGAAGGCGGTACGCAATTGAAAGCATTTGAAGAGGTAGGAAAGCAGCTTTCGAGAACGGCTGCAGCTTGCGGTTTCCGCTGGAATTCATATGTAAGGAAACAGTATAAATCTGGTATTGAACTGGCGAAAAAGCAGCGGAAGGAAGCGAAAAAACAGGCGAAGACACCGGAGAAGTCAGAAGAGGCTGTGCAGCCTGTGAGCGAAGCTCCAACCATTGCACCTGAACCAGAGAAGACACAATCAAACTTAAATATTGAAGCAGTAAAACAATATCTTGACGACCTCTATGAAAAAGCGGGGGCTGCAAACAGCCAGGATGTGCAAAAAGAAAAAATCCGCGGGCTGGAAAAGCAAATCTATTACTTGTCTGCCGAAAATGAAAAATTGGAAACTCAATTGCGCTCCATGGAAGAAGACTATCGCGCCTTGATTGACATCATGGAGCGAGCGAAAAAAAGAGTAGGCCCTAAAGGCGAGGATCAAAAGCAAAAAATGAACTTCCAGGTAGAAGGAAAAGCAAATCTGGAGAAGGTCGAAAAATAGGGAGACAAAATGCGCCTGCCGGACATGGCAGGCGCTATTGTTTTAAAAATTATTGAACCTGTTCAGTTACACCGGCTGGATACCAGACAAGCGGATTCTCTCCACGGTCTCTTTCCACATCATAATGAACTGGTGTAAAGCCCATCTTATCCCAGAAGTCCTGAGATTTCACTCTAGGATTTGTTTTGATCGGCAGGCCAAAGCTTTTAGCAAATTCAACAAGTGCTTTTCCATAACCCTTGCCCTGGTAATTTGGAAGTACTTCCAACTTCCAAAGCTCAAGATAATCCTGTGGTGGCTCGAAATAACGATCAAACTGCTTTTTGACCTGGTAAAGGCTCATACGCGCAACAAGCTTGTCGCCGAAATAGATCCCGTAGAACGGAGAATCACTATCATTTTCAACAATGTTTGCTTCCAAATCCTCAAGCATTGAAAGCTCCTGGTGGCCATACTCTTTGAATTTCTTGAATTCTTCTAATGTCTTATAATTGATTTTCAGTTTCTCCACTTTATTCACCATAAAACAATCCCCCAATCAAGCCGCCAATAATTCTGTGGATACTGCTCTGATCGAAAGCGATGTCCCTGCAAACCACAATTAAATCCGCACCTGGATTTTAACGAGTATTCCATCGAAATAGTTCTCGGCGGGTTTAAAAGAAACAATGCATTTGATAGCAGCAATATTTATATACCCGAAAATTGGGATATTTAAAGGCAGCTGAATATATTTGTTTTTTATAGCCTATTTTTATTATATTATAAAAACATGAAAAATTCTGCATTTGAATTTTAGAAAGCGGTTCCAATTTTTGCAGGAAAGATACAGAATATTGTAGAATTTTATATAGTGAGCGTATTTTTTTACGGGAAAGGGGAAATAGCGTGCAAAAAATATTAATTGCAAACAGAGGAGAAATTGCGCTTCGTATTATCCGAACTTGCCGCGAACTAGGAGTTGAAACAGTGGCTGTCTATTCTGATGCGGATCAAGAGCTGCCTTTTGTAAAGGAAGCTGACAGCGCTTTCCGGATTGGCGAGCCGCCTGTTCAAAAATCATATCTTAATGCAGATGAAATTTTAAGAATCGCAAAGGAAGAAAAGGTGGATGGCATCCATCCTGGTTACGGCTTTTTATCTGAAAACGCAGAGTTTGCCCGTAAAGTGAAGGAAGCAGGTTTGACTTTCATTGGTCCTGCTCCGGATACGATTGAAAAAATGGGCGATAAAATCGTCGCCAGAACAACGATGGAAGAAGCGGGTGTTCCCGTTGTGCCAGGCAGTGACCAGGGATTGAAGACACTGGAGGAAGCTGTCAAGCTTGCAGATGAAATAGGCTACCCTGTCATGCTGAAGGCGAGCGGGGGAGGCGGAGGCATTGGCATGGTGCTTTGTGAAAATGAGCAAGCGCTCGCTAAGAATTTTGATTCTACAAAGGGCAGGGCAAAGGCTTACTTTGGCTCAGATGAAGTATTCATTGAAAAATACATCAAAAATGCTCGACATGTTGAGGTGCAGATTTTTGGAGATACCCATGGCAACCATGTACATATGTTTGAACGTGATTGCTCAATCCAGCGGCGCCACCAAAAAGTGATTGAAGAGGCACCTTCACCATTCCTGAAGGAAGAAGCGCGGCAGAAGATGTATGATACGGCTGTAAAAGCCGCTAAAGCAGTGGGCTATGTGAACGCAGGAACTGTGGAATTCATTGTGGATGAGAACGAAAACTTCTATTTTCTTGAAATGAACACAAGACTGCAAGTTGAACATCCAGTAACAGAAACCATTTCAGGTCTCGATCTGGTTAAGTGGCAGCTTCTTGTTGCCCGCGGTGAGAAACTTCCATTGCTTCAGGATGAAATCGAAAAGAAGGGTTGGGCCATTGAATTCCGTTTGTATGCGGAAGACCCAGTAAGGTTCCTGCCTTCGCCTGGTAAAATCAGCGAGTTTTCATGGCTGGAGGCAAAAGGTGTTCGAGTAGATTATGGTTATGAATCCGACTCGACTGTAACACCTTTTTATGACCCTATGGTGGCCAAATGCATTGTAGGAGGCAATACCCGGGAAGAAGCAATCCAGCTTGCTCAGGAATTTTTCGCGACACTGAAACTGGAAGGAATTAAATCCAATGCTCCATTGTTTGCGGAAATTTTAAGTGAAGAGGGCTTCAAATCAGGCAACTATACGACAGCCTATTTAACAGAAAGAAAAATGGCATCTAAATAGAGGAGGAAAGAACATGAAGGAAATTACAGCAAATATGGCAGGGACAGTACTTAATGTGATGGTGGCAGCGGGAGATACGGTATCAGAGGGGCAGGAAGTCCTAATGCTTGAATCAATGAAGATGGAAATCCCTGTTGAAAGCCAGGGTGCTGGAAACGTTGCTGAAGTGAAGGTGAATATTGGAGACTTTGTAAACGAAGGCGATGTCCTGCTTGTATTAGAATAATAGATTTTAAGGAGGAGTAGAATGACTACCGCGAAGACTTTAACTGATTCATTGCAGGAAAAAGTTCAACAAATCGAGGCTGGCGGACAACCGAAATATCATAACAAGCTGGCTGAGCAAAATAAATTATTTGTGCGTGAGCGTTTGAATCTATTATTTGACGACGGAGTCTATGAGGAAGATGGCAAATTCGCCAATTTCCAGGCTGGTGACCTTCCAGCAGACGGTGTCGTAACAGCGATAGGCAAAATTGGCGGGCAAACAGTCTGTGTCATGGCGAACGATTCAACAGTAAAAGCGGGTTCCTGGGGAGCAAGGACTGTTGAGAAGATTATCAGGATCCAGGAAACAGCCGAAAAGCTGAAAGTGCCATTATTGTACCTCGTTGATTCTGCTGGAGCCCGGATTACAGACCAGCTTGATATGTTTCCTAACAGAAGGGGAGCAGGAAAAATCTTTTACAACCAGGTGAAGTTGTCTGGAGTAATCCCGCAAATCTGCCTTCTTTTCGGGCCATCTGCAGCAGGAGGAGCATATATTCCTGCTTTCTGCGATATCGTGATCATGGTTGACCAGAATGCTTCGATGTATCTGGGATCACCAAGGATGGCGGAAAAGGTAATTGGCGAGAAGGTAACGCTTGAGGAAATGGGCGGAGCCCGCATGCATTGTTCAGTCAGTGGTGTAGGTGACATGCTTGTATACAGCGAGGAAGAAGCCATTGAATCAGCGAAGCGCTATTTGAGCTATTTCCCTGCGAATTTCCAATCGAAGACAGATGTTGTCGAAGGAGTAGCTCCTAAGGCTGGAAGAAGTCTTGAAGAGATTGTACCAGTGAACCAAAACGCTCCATTTGATATGTTTGAAGGTATTGATGCGCTGATCGACGAAGGTAGTTTCTTTGAAATTAAAAAATTGTTCGCTCCTGAAATCATCACTGGCCTTGCGCGTATAGATGGAAGGGCAGTTGGAATCATTGCGAACCAGCCGAAGGTGAAGGGCGGAGTATTGTTCGTGGATTCTGCCGATAAGGCGGCTAAATTCATCACACTTTGCGATGCCTTCCATATTCCATTGCTGTTCCTGGCAGATGTGCCAGGCTTTATGATTGGGACGAAGGTAGAACGAGCAGGTATCATTCGCCATGGTGCGAAATTGATTGCTGCGATGAGCTCTGCGACCGTACCGAAAATCTCTGTAATTGTCCGTAAAGCATACGGTGCTGGATTGTACGCAATGGCGGGACCGGCATTCGAACCAGATTGCTGCATCGCCCTGCCGACTGCGCAGATCGCCGTAATGGGTCCGGAAGCTGCGGTTAACGCAGTATACTCCAACAAAATCAATCAAATTGAAGATCCAAAAGAGAAAATCGCATTTGTCCAGGAAAAGCACCAGGAGTATAAAGAAAGTATCGACATCTATAAGCTCGCTTCCGAACTGATCGTGGACGACATCGTTGCAGCCAACGACCTGAGGAATGCACTGATAGACCGGTTCAAGCTATACGAAACAAAAGATATGGAATTCAGTGTCAGGAAACATCCTGTATATCCGGTATAAAGACAAAAAGCGCAAGCGCCTTGTTCAGCCCCGACAAGCGCTGCCCGCCTAAAACGCCACATCGTGTGGCTGGCGGGTTTACACGTCCTGTGCCTTAGAGGGCCTGACAGTGAAGTCGTTCTTTGACTTCATTGGCAGGACCGAAATAGAAAAGTATAGCCGACTGCCCAGAAACGCAGAAACTGGAGACTCCGACAAAGAAGCGCTTTTTGCTTCTGACGGCGGAGTTGAAGTTTCG
>NZ_JBIQOE010000110.1:0-26779 GCF_047739415.1 Mesobacillus sp.
AACAGCAACCATTTTGCCTTGGCTGCTGTTTCATGCTTATTCTTTGCCAAAAAAGGTATTTGGATAAGGGGGATTGGCGTATCCGTTCCTGCTTAACCATGGAATGTAACTCACTGGGTTCACACTGATTGCATACTTGAAAAAAAGCTATTTTATCAAGTGTCTTGCCCTTGTCCGTACTTTTCACAAGGCCAAGCGGATTTTTCAGGTCTGAGCCCTCTGCTGGATGGCCACTTGCAAAAAAGCCATCTTCAACAGCCTGAAATCCCATGTATTCATGGTTTTCGTCAGTCGTTTCCAGCCATTCACCGTTTTAAATATTTTCAAACCATGGTGGGAGGCGACATATAAACCCTCATCATTTCCCGGGTAACCAATTCCATGTACATGTTCAATTTTTTGAGGCTCTGCTTTTATGATAAAGTCTGTCTCTGATTCTGCCTTAGGTATTTTTGGCTGCTCATTTTTCGAATTGTTTTCTTCAGTAGCTGACTTTTCCTGCTCTTTGCCTTCTTGACCTGAGCATCCGGTTAATACGAGCAAGACAGCTGCAAGGAAAGTGGTAAATACTAATCTAAATTTAATCATCTTACTTCCTCCGTTTTTTTCTCTTTGTTGTCCAATAATAATAGGAAATCCCAGCCACCGCCACGAATATTGCTGCAGCAAGCTGATATTCGGTTTCCCAGCCAAGTACAGTATGAACGGAGTATGCCTCAATAAAGAGGGCCGGGATTTTACCAATTGTACTTGAAACAGTAAAAGTCCATGTTCCCATTCTGCTGTATGAAGCAGCCAGGGTGACGAGCCCGGATGGAGCGAACGGAAAAAGTCTTAATAAAATGACAAGCACGAAAGCCTCTATGCCATCTGTCTGCTTAAGCATGTCCAGCAATTTTATTGATCTTGCAGAATCGATTTTGTCGCTCAGCTTTTTAAGTCCTTTCCGATACAGAATAAAACTTATGACCGCTCCTAACGCTTCGCCGAGAATGGAAAGTACGAGTCCCCAGGAAAATCCGAAATAAACGATGTTTGCAGCTGTCACAAAAGCACTCGGAATAATACCTGCTATGGCGATCACTATGCTGACTGCAAGGCTAATGATAATGGCAAGCCAAACCGGCTGGCCATATAAGGTTTCTAATAATGACATATGCCAGCCTCCAGTTAAATTTCATAACTTTGTCACTGTTTCTGCTTAGTTTTTGCAAACTGTCCCGATAAGATTTATGTATACCTGAAAGGAGCTGACCAGACATGAAGAAACTAACGTTAAGTTTTTTAGGCGCAGCATTGATACTTGGTGCAAGTACTGCTGCCTTCGCAGAAGAAGGGACAGAAGGTAAAGGTACTTTTAATTTTGGACAAATGAAGCCTTTAATCGAAGAGATGCACCCAGACTTGTCCGATGAACAGGTTAAGCAAATGTACAATAACTGCCACGGAACAAACGGTGCCATGCCGAGCAAAAACTTCAATATGATGGATAGCAATCACATGAATAACCTGTAATAACAACAACAGCATTTCATTCTATGTGATGTTAACTACTAACAAGAGAGGTTCTGGAAAAAGTCCAGAGCCTTTTTCTATGTACTTGATCTATTTTAGCTTAAGATGTTGCAGAAAACATGAAGAAAGAGAATTGAAAACTTCATAGAGTCATCCACAACTCAATAACTGTATAAATTCCTTAACCATTAAAAAACAACCTGACCAAAACGGACCAGGCTGTCTCAAAAAGTTCCTTAAATTATTACTTCATTATAATCATGCTGTGACGGCAGATCAGCTATGGTTGTACCGCTTTGTGAGTGCTGTGAAGGCAGGTCAGCTATGATTGTGCCGCTTTGCGAGTGCTGTGATGGCAGGTCAGCTATGGTTGTGCCGCTTTGTGAGTGCTGTGATGGCAGGTCAGCTATGGTTGTGCCGCTTTGCGAGTGCTGTGATGGCAGATCGGCCAGGTTCCTGTCCGCAGAATTCAAACCGATAACACCAGCAAAAAACGCCGCAAAAAGGGTTAACATCAATGTTTTCTTCATTTTAAACCTCCTCTGCCTAGGTCGATCGTTCATAAAAAACAATCAGCAATATTTCAATAATTTTCCCATTTCATTCGTTACTAAACTGGCAAACTTCTCATTATTCTGCAGCTTGAAAATCATGATCGCTTTTTCAAGATATTCCTTGCCTTTGTTTTCTTTACCCAATTTAATATAATTCATGCCTGTTTGGTAATAAAGTTCTCCAAATAAATACATATTTTCTTCGTATATACAATTGTCGATTCCTTTACTGCAGTAGATGAGGGATTCTTCATATCTCTCAAGCTTTGACAGTGCCTGGGCAAGGCCGTAGAGAATCCTTAGCCAGATCCTTGAATCCAGGACTTGAGGCAGCCCTGTCAGCTCGTTCAGGGCATTCTGAAAAAGTTCGACAGCCTTGTTCAGGTTCCCGCTATCTTTTTCAATGATGGCCATACTGGTCAAAATCTCAATTTCGCGCTCTGACATTCCAGCCTGTTCCTGATGGGTCATGTCCAATGCCTGACCAAGCAGGCTGATTGATTTCTGTCTGTCTCCTTCAAGGTAGTAGGTGCAAATCCCTTGATGCCATACCAAAAATTGATTGAAGGATGTATGTTTGAACAGCGGATTATCCTGCTCATTCTGAATTATTTCATGAATAGCCGCATAATCCCGCTCTCTTTTATATTTTTTGATTAATTCTGTGACAGCGATTGCGTAATTGTATGTATCAGTGGAAGCAATATCGAAAAAATGGTAAAGCTCTACTTCAAGCTTTGATGCCATCTTGAATAATTGATCAATTGTTGGATATTTCTCTTCTTTTTCAAATTGAATGATATCCACTTCAGAACATATACCTTCAGCCAACTGTGCCTCCGTCAATCCTTTAAAAACTCTTGAAGACCTAAGAATCTCTCCGAAGTTATACCCAACCAGGCTCATCCCTACACCCCATTTAAACGTAATTATGTATATATTATCATAGTGTTTGTAAAATTTAAAAATTTGTAGATGTGGGAGACCAGAATGACAATTGAACCATCGTTCATCGATAAGAAATGTAGTGCAATCCGATACACGCTAATGCTAAAAAAATGACAACAATAGATCCTATTTTATTTTTTTGCCGCCAGAGCGTTATTCCAAATAATACATAATACAGAATGATTAAAGCAATGGCGATCCACATAATTACTACCATTCTAATCCCTCACTTCTTCTAACTTTGGCAGTTTCGACTGGCGTCCAAATTCACCAAATCGAATGGAGACATTTACCTTCACTTTTGCATCAGGATATGTCTTCATCCAGTCAAATTCCCTGAATTCCTTTAGAGTTGCAAACTCTTTTCTCATAGGGATCGATAAATCAAATGTATCTCCTTTTAACTCCTGCTGGGTATACGAAATAAATTCCATGAATTTTTTTTCTATTGCAACAGTAAGAGACTTTTTAAGCTCTTTAACCTTTTCTCGGTTCTTTGCGTAATTGATCATGCTAGGGTCGCTGTATACTTCTATAAATAACGGAACATCTATTTCAATGGTCGGCCTGCCCTTCGCATGTATTAGCTTATATTTATTTTCTCTTTTTTGAGATACCCTTATGGACAGCTTATATCTTTCATCAAACGGATCTTTAAAGGCAGTCAGGATATCCTCGGTATTCCATGTATTGTCCAACAGACTTGATATCCTCGTCTCTTCCCCCGTTATTTTGCCGATCATCTTCCCTTCCTTGAAGACTGCGGAACCAATAAACTGGGCATTGTTCGTCGTACCCTCCACTTGAATTTCCCCGGCCAGCAAGTCATCATCTGTTGTTTGCGCTTCATCTTTCTCTATTTTTTCTGTGGTTGCGTAAATCGCCAGATATAAATCTGCATCGCTTTCCGTGACACGGAAAAATCCATTCAGGTCAGCTTCGGGAATCATGCCAGTTTCCTGGCCCCTTTCGATCATTAGTTCCAAAAATTTATGGGGTCTTGTTTCAATTTTGGGCTTATTATTTTTTATAAAATCAGCGGCATTTTCCCGTGAGACAATGAATTGTGCACTTCGCTTAATTTCCCGGTCCTTAGTTGCACTGTATATTATCCTGATAAAATCAGGATCCCTGGCTAATTCTTCTGAAACGATAAGAACCCGCAGAAGATCGTAGGATATTTCCTTCGCCACTACAGTATTTGCTGTATTACGCGATGAGATAAAATCATCAGCGACTATAGTCACGATTTCCTGCGGCGGCTCATTCGCTCCGCCTGCAGTTTGCTGAGAACCCACCTCCGGGTTTGCAATCAGATATGTTACTTTAACCTTTCCCTCTACATTATGTTTATCAAGTCCTATACCAATGACATATGCTTTCTCGTCCAGTTCCTTATGGTCCCAGCACCCTGACAGACTCAATGTAACTGCCGTCAGGAAGATCACTTTAATCATCTTAGAGTGAAGTTTCATTCTTAAAATCCCCCCGAATTTTTGCCACGATCCACATAAATGGCGGAAGAATCATGAAGGCTGGACTCAATAATACAAGTATTTTTTCCCTTACAGTATAGAGAGTGATGGATGGAGCGTCAGGTGATAATCCGATTAGCAAAATGATTGTCGCGATTAAAGGAATGAGATATTCAAACTCCTTAATCTTCAGAATCCCTCCAAGCAAGGTTGCAATTAGATATAGATAAAACGAAAAACGGATGAGAGTTGCGACCAGCCAAAAGGGGAAAAATAATGTTTCGACGTTTGCTAAAAAGCCTATTTGAATAAATCGGATGGTTTCATGAAAAGGATAGTTCAGCATTTCAGCAGTGGTGTAGTCGAATAAAACAACAAACGCCACAAGTGCCAGGCTCAGTTCCACTGTAATAAATCCCAGACCTATGAGCGTTCCTTTTTTCATATCCTTATATGATGAGATGAGTGGCATGATCAGTGCAAGGTAGAAAAAATCGACAAATATCGAAACATTTTTTACAGACGCTTTTGCCACTTCAAGAGGTCCTTCACCCCAGAACGGGAAAAGGTAGCCTAGTGTACCTTTTCTAAAAGTAAAAATCAGGGCAACGAACAAAGTGATCTTAATATATGGAAGCAAGAGCCAGGAAACGGTCCCAATCTGTTCTATCCCCCTCTTTGCTCCGTAAGCGCAAATAACCATCAAGATGATGTAAAGGATGATAGCTGGCGTTTTCGTAAAATACATCGAGCCAATAATGTCCACGTAGGTACCTGAGTCAGCAATGACTGCCGTTGTTCCACCGATTAACAGGCAAATAGATAGGAGAGTTCCAAAAAACCTGCCAAAAAGGTGCAGCAGAATTTCATGCAGGTTTTTTCCTTTATGTGCTGAATACACTTTTATTAACAAAATGATAGGAAAAAAAGATAAAATACCAATCAGCAAAATAGCCAGCCAGCCGGCATTTTTTGCATGTTCATAAATAATCGCAGGCGTATCGTCACTTAACTTGGCTCCAACGGTCAACGAGATAAGCGCGAAATATTCTTTTATGCCAATTTTCCCCTTATCCTGTCTCATCGCCTATTCTCCAGTAGTCTTTTTTTGTAAATCCGTCGTTTTTAAAAAACCAGGCCTTAACGTTTCATTTTTTGTTAACCTGCGAAAAATTGTATCCTTCGAGGACTTGTAATTCGGTGACATTGGCGCTAAATACGGTACGCCAAATGACTTAATCGAAACCATGTAGAATAGGCCTCCAACGAACACTGCAGTCATGCCGTAAATTCCCATCATCGCTGCACTCAGGATAAATAGAAAGCGAGTTAGCCTTACCGCGAAATTCAAACTTAGATCACTGACTGCAAACGAACTTAGTCCTCCGAGTGCAACAACAATAATTACAATCGGACTGATAATATTTGCTTCGACGGCTGCCTGTCCAAGGATTAGGGCTCCAACAATCCCGATTGTCGGTCCTATCGGACTGGGAACACGTAACCCTGCTTCCCTGATCAACTCGAATGCCAACTCCATGATCAATATTTCAATCACCGCGGGAAAAGGAACTTTTTCGCGAGATGCAGCAATTGCCAGCAGCAAGTCTGGCGGAATCATTTCAGCATGATATGTGGTGATAGCCACGTAAATAGCTGATGTAAAAATCGTGATGAAAAGGGCAGTCATTCTTAACGCTCTTGTAAAGTTCCCATAAAAAAACCTAAGATAGTGATCCTCAGGACTATGAAAAAAAGCCCAAAATGTTGCAGGGAGAACGAGACTATCGGGTGAATTATCCATTAATAAGACGATATAGCCATCTTCTAAAAAAGAGGCTGCCCTGTCAGGCCTCTCTGTTGAAAGAATGCTCGGAAATAATGAGTAATTCCGTTCCTCAATGTATTCCTCCAGCAGCGAAAGATTCTGGATCGAATTCACATCAAGACTGCCCAGTCTTTTTTTGATATTGTCGATCAATTTCTCATTAGCAAGCCCGCGAATATATAGGACAAAAACATCATTATGGGACCGTTGCGAGACTTCCACTGCTTCAACAATAAGGTTTTCGTTCCTGATTTTTTTTCTGAGTAATGATATATTCGCTACAGCCTTTTCATTGAACGCTTCCTTGGGCCCCTTGATGAGAATCTCACTTTCCGGCTTTTCAATCGCCCTGCTTTGAAAATCAGGACAATCCATAATATACGCCTTCGGTTCTCCATCCAGTATGAGGAGCGCATTACCTTTATTTATATCCTTGACTGCATCCTTGTATAAGGTGATTTCATGTACCATTTGGATAGCAACTATATCCTTCACCTTTTTATCAGAAGCAGTATTTTCCGTTAATGGCTTTAGGATATTTTCTTCGATACTCTTAACATCTGTGATCGTGCTAATAAACAATAAAGCTGCCTGCTTATTAAACCCTTCAAGGTACAATTCTCGCAATTTAATATCTTTATTATCAGGAATGCTGTAAAGTTGCTTTAATATCGATAGATTTTCCTGGAGATTCCTGCTGAATCCCTTTTCCTTAAGGTGTGCCTGCTCTCCCTCCAGCTTATCCACTGGGGGAGCCGTATTCCTCTGCTGTTTCGTGATCAGCCTGAGCATTTCCTTTAACATCGTGAACCTTCTCCCTGCCGCACGGAATATTTCTTCCTTATCTTAACTTTTACTAATCTGCTATGTTTTATGAGTTTTAAGCATGAAAAAACTCAGGAAAGTTCCTGAGTTCGTTTAATGTTATACTCTTTTACGTGCTGCCAGTAAATAAACAGCTCCAGCACCCAATGCAATGATGCTTACAGGTATTATAAAAGGTTGGGCCACTTCCTTGATGCCTGACCAGTTTTCACCGAGGACAATGCCGAGATAGAGGAAAAAAATTGTCCACGGAACCATCGCTGCTATTGTATACAGCGTGAATTTGAGCGCTGACATCCCGGCAATGCCCGCAGGAATCGAAATCGCATGCCTTACCACTGGGATGAATCTTGCCGAGAAAATCACACCAGCTCCATATTGCTTGAACCATTTTTCCGAAACGTCCAGGTGGTGCTGGTTGATCAGCAGGTACTTCCCGTATTTCTCCAGCATTGGGCGGCCGCCAAAATAACCAAGCCAATATAAGAATAACTGCGCGATGGTCCCGCCGATGGTTCCGGCAACCACTGCCCCCGCAAAACCAATGGTCCCTTCGGAAATCATATATCCCCCATATCCAAGGACGATTTCACTCGGGATGATCTCAAGCATCAATCCGAGAGCAATTCCTATGTACCCGAGACTGGCCAGCCAGTCCAAAACACTCGTAATAAATTCATGCATGTCCACCACTCCAATTCCTTGCACTCTTTTAAAAATATATTTATGAATGTCCAGGTTTATCTCTCTTTTAGACAAGAAAAAGAACCTACCGATTGGACAGGTTCTTTTAAAAGAAACGTCAGCAGCGCCAGCCGCCCTTGAATAATACCCTTAGTCCTATAAAAATAATAACAAAAGCGAAAAGTACGATGACAAGAACACCAATAATCCCAAAGATGCCTCCTGTCAAATTCAGCAGCATCGGTCCAAATCGCATTAGAACCCAGCCTGCGAGCATGCAAGCAACAAAAAGAAGCACATTGGATCCCCAGTTGAATGACATATTATAATCCCTCCTTTACTACTCAGAATATGTACGCCCCTGAATATGGTACGGGCTGATGAACTATTACGATGTTTTTTGTGTAAAAAAGAATACGCTCGACGAAAATAGAATTACATGAATTTTCCTAAGCCTGTTTTTGATTAAAGAAACAAGGGAAAAGTAATTATTGTTTTCATACATATATCAAAAAAAAGAGGAGGATTAGAATGACGAGTCATTTATACATGCGTTTTATCAAGCTGCCGATTCTGGCCAGAATCTTGATGATTGCCACTATGATGATTACTCTGTTCGGCGTAGTCATTCATTTTGTTGAACCGAAAAGCTTTCCAACAATCTTTGATGGGGTCTGGTGGGCAATCATCACTGCCTCAACAGTAGGGTTCGGAGATTACTATCCCGTTACTACATGGGGACGAATAACAGCAATACTTCTCCTGCTGATAGGTACAGGTTTTTTATCCTCGTATTTTATCCACCTATCAGCAGCAACTGTTACCAAACAAAATGCATATGCAGAGGGGAAAGTAGGCTTTAAAGGTAAAGATCAGATTATCATCATCGGGTGGAACGAGAGGTCTCGTTCGGTCATCAGGTCTCTCACAGAATCTAATGAATTAATCATATTGGTGGATGATTCATTGGGGTTTAATCCCATTGAGGATGACAATGTCCATTTCATCAGGGGACGTGCGAACAAGGATGAAACTTTGTTGAATGCCGGTATCTCAACAGCCAGGAAAGTGATTATTACATCAGACCAGAATCTAGATGAGCTGCAGGCCGATATGAATACAATCCTCACACTGCTCGCCATCAAAGGATTGAATCCGGACATTCGCTGCATCGCTGAAATCCAGACGAGCGAACAGATCAATAATGCCAGGAGGGCCGGAGCAGATGAACTGATACCCGCGAATGCTTTGACTAGCGCCGTACTGTTAAACAGCATCGCTTCTGCGGAAGTCGTAGATCCATTACTGGATTTACTAGGGGAATTAAACGGCAAACGTCTATCCTATATAGAGGTTGAAGCTTCTCTGATTGACAAGAGTTTTCAGGAGGCAAGCTTCTTTTTATTGAAAGAGCGAAATGTTATTTTGATTGGAAGAAAAAGAGGGGATGACGTCATCGTCAATCCCCAACATAATATTAAGATTAAATATGATGATCAACTTCTCGCCATTTCAAACGATTAATGCAATAACTCAGATTCTACTTCACGTACCAGCGCCTTTCCGACTTCAATGTACTTTTCAGGAAAACTCGCATCCTTGTCTACTGGTTCCTGGAACTGGTTAAAGGATGCGCTGGCATTCCCAATCTCCGCATGGTCATCAATACCCCGCTGATATTTATGCGCCAGCAGAAATGGGCGCTGCAATTGCACGGTGCAGCTTTTGGAATCAAGCTGGCCGTCAATTGCCTTAAATGGCAAACGCAAAAATTGATAACCAACCTCGTCATCTATTTTGTAATCGAACGCGCCATGGTCATAATCCCAGTTTCCTCCGATTGAATATCCCATCGGTTTCAGCAGCTGCTCCAGCTTAAATAGATCAAAATGTTTGCCCTCAAGCTCAGATTGTATCTCAATCATTGGTCGTTCCGCCTTTCCATTCATTTTCGCTTAGTTTTAACCAAAAGGGATATTTTAATGAGTGGCGAAAGCTAGACTCAGGTCGGAAACTGTATTGAGCTGGGTGATGACAGACACTTTCTTCGGTGATTTTGCTGTTTCTGTCCGTCATGGGCTTTGTGACGGAGAGTTTATCTAGTATTTTTGCTATTTGTGTCCGTCATGGACTTGATGACAGACAATTTCCCAGCGTTTTTGGCTGTTTCTGTCCGTCATAGGATTGGTGACGGACACTTTTTCTAGTGTCATTGCGTTTATTGGCGATAATTTATTTTTATTGGCGATTTTCATAACTTTATTGGCGAAATTTTATTTTTATTGGCGAAAAACGAGATTTATTGGCGAACTGGAAATTCCGCTTGTTTTTTTCCATTTGCCAAAAAAATATCAAGCACGATCCTCTTTAAAGACTCACCAATCAGGAAATCTGTCATGGAACTGATACCGGTATTCAATATAAAAAGGAGTACCCCGCCTCGATAATCCGATCGGGTACTCCTTTTTCATCTTTTATTTAAGTCGTTTTTCCAATTCTGCTTTCTTTTCTTCGAAGCCTGGTTTGCCGAGCAATGCGAACATGTTCACTTTATATGCTTCAACGCCTGGCTGGTCGAATGGATTGACGCCGAGCAGGTAGCCGCTCATTGCGCAGGCTTTTTCAAAGAAGTATACAAGGTAGCCAAATGTATACTCGTCAAGCTGCGGGATTGTCAAAACAAGGTTCGGTACGCCGCCATCGGTATGGGCAAGCATTGTTCCTTCGAATGCTTTGTTGTTGACGAAATCAACCGTCTTGCCAGCTAGATAGTTCAAACCGTCAAGATCACTTGCAGCTTCTTCTATTGTCATTTCATGGCGAGGGTTCTCGACCTTGATAATTGTTTCAAACAAGTCACGACGACCTTCCTGCACATATTGTCCAAGTGAGTGAAGGTCAGTCGAGAAGTTCGCTGAAGAAGGATAGATTCCCTTCTGGTCTTTTCCTTCACTTTCGCCGAATAGCTGCTTCCACCACTCAGAGAAGTACTGAAGGGATGGCTCATAGTTAATCAGCATTTCAATTGTTTTACCTTTGTTGTAAAGCGCGTTACGTACTGCAGCGTACTGGTAGGCAGGATTTTCTTCAAGCTCTGACTTTCCGAAATCCTCTGTTGCCTGTGCAGCGCCTTTCATCATGGCTTCGATATCTGAACCGCTGACAGCGATTGGCAGCAAGCCTACAGCCGTCAATACAGAATAACGTCCGCCAACATCATCAGGAATCACGAATGATTCATAGCCTTCTTCGTCAGCAAGAGTTTTCAATGCACCGCGTGCTTTATCCGTTGTGGCATAAATGCGTTTGCGGGCTTCTTCCACTCCATACTTCTCTTCAAGAAGCTTGCGGAAAATACGAAATGCGATTGCCGGCTCCGTCGTTGTTCCGGATTTTGAGATGACATTGATTGAGAAATCTTTTTCTTCTAAAAGATCCATTACATCTGTCATATAAGATGAGCTGATGTTGTTTCCAATAAAAATGATTTGCGGTGTCTTGCGCTTTTCTTTTGAAAGAGCGTTATAGAAGCTGTGCTGTAAAAATTCAAGCGCAGCACGTGCACCAAGATAAGAGCCACCAATTCCTACGACAAGCAATACATCAGAATCACTTTTGATCTTTTCCGCAGATTTCTGGATGCGTGCGAATTCTTCTTTATCATAGTCTACAGGCAGGTCAATCCAGCCTAAAAAGTCGCTGCCTGCACCAGTCTTTTCATGTAATGAATGATGGGCTACTTTTACAAAATCCCTTAAGTATGTAACTTCGTGTTCACCAAAAAAGCTTAGCGCCTTTGAGTAATCAAAACGAACATGTGTCATGTCTGATCCTCCATTATTTTATATTCTCTATCACTTTATCGAAATGAATCCCAATAATCAAGAAACACTCTCAGATGTAAGCGTGCCCAATTGTGAAATTTTAAGTAAACTTATTAAAAAGTTTTCTTCATCACGATTGGGCACCTCTATCATGACTGGAAAGTGATGAAACTGTCAGGAGTTAATTTCCATCTTTACACCAGATAGATCGTTTCTTGTTTTACCGCTTACCCTCTCATCAATGGCAAAAACACCACGAAAGTTTATGGCTTGATTTTCGCTTTGACAATCAGCCTGTGTGTTGCCGTATCAATTGGCGTGCATGTAATAAGTGTAAGCACCTTTTCATCCTGGCTGCCATTTAGTACGGAAGTTTCATGTGGCTCCACCACTAAAGTTTCGTACACTTCATATTGGTAGGTGTTTCCTTTATCCCTTACAGTCACAGTATCGCCTTTGCTTATTTCATCGAGCCTGTTAAACATACTTCCATAGGCTCGGTTTCGGTGGGCGGCAATGGCACTGTTCCCTGGCATTCCTGGAGCCGGCGTTCCTTCCAGCAGACCAGCTCCTTTATCCAAATTCGCATCCGAAGCACCATTTAATATCGGCAGCTTCAAGCCGATTTTATCGATCTCGATAACACCGACCATGCCAGGGGACGTTATCTGATTAGCTTCCGTTGAGTCAGACGCTGGTGATTCCTCCGACTCCTCTTTTTCAACTGGCGGTACTTCATCCACAATGCTCTCTGCCTGTGTTTCGATGCTGAATACTTCCTCAAGTTCCCTAAGACTTTCGGCAGCCACCTTATTTTCCTGACTGCTGCTGTCCTCCCATTTTTCAATCATTTTCTCCTGATTGTAGGAGGTGTAATAATCTTTCGCAGCTGGATAAAAGAAGATCGATAGACCAGAAAGAATCATTAATAACGACAATACTTTTCTCATTAACTTCACCTCATAAATAAAATAAAAGAGGGGAATCTCTTCCCCTCCAACTACAGTTTAGTTCTTCAATGGATCCCTGAACCTTAGCATGATTCCTCCTGCCGCAATCAGGAAGCCAATTACATAGAACATTGTCCTGCTGCTTTCACCAGTTTGAGGAAGGACCTCGCCGTTCCATACCTGTTCATTTGTTGTGCCATCAGATGTATTTCCCGATCCTGGATTATTTCCTGGTGCTGTCGTATCAGTATTCTCATCTGATTCCACCTCATCTGCTTCTTCCTCTACCATTTCACCTTCCATATCCCAGTTCAATTGTAGTGTGAGCACACCTTCGACAATTTCCAGTGACTCCATTTGCGAAAGCAGGATTAACTTGGTTTCACCATTGCTGGTAATCTCAATGCCACGAATCATTTCAAGTTTGATTTCATCCGTAAGAGTGAGGCTGAATAGTTCATTGACTCTTTCAAGCTCAATTCTCTTGCCGCTCATCATCAGCAATGTCACTTTTTCAATTTGACTTGGAGTCTCGTCTATCATGATTCTGATCATTGAAAGTATGTTCACCGTTTCATCAGTATTCTCTGAATCATCCGGTTCAGATGGTTCTTCTGCAGGAAGTTCACAATTATCCAGCCAATAATTAACTGAGCCTTCTGCTTCCACTCCTACTCTTACTTCACTGACTGGGACGACAAGCTCTTCACCTGTAGTGAAAATCAGTTTAAAAGCTGTAATATCATCCTTTATGAACTCACCATCATCAAAAGATTTATATAAAGGAGACGAACCCGGGTTTGTCATTTCCTCCCACTCACCATTAACCTGTACAAAGGCTGTGTCAACAGGATTCATACATTTGCCGATATGCAAGTGAATCTGCGTGCTTTTATTTTCATCTCCTGGTACGGTTCCATCATCAGCTGGTGTCGACTTATTTTCGCTTTCTTCCGCAGCATTATTTTCTTCTGCATCTTTATCTTCTTCTGATACATTATCTCCTTCTCTTGCACTATCTCCTTCTGATGCTTTATCTCCTTCTGATGCATTATCTCCTTCTGGTGCATCATTTTCTTCTGCATTAGTTTCATCTTGAGTATTAGTTTCCCCTGAAGTATTATTATCCTCTTCAGCAGCAATGTCTTCCTGATGGTCACTATTTTCAGATGCTTCAGGTTGATTTGTTGTTTCTTGTCCTGAGTTGCTTTCCCTTTGGCCAGCTGTTGTTTCAGTTTCTGAATCTTCCTCAGTGTTTGTTTCATTATCTGTAGAGGCTGCTTTTACATCGCCATTAGACTTTTCTTTTTGTTCCGTAGTTTTTGCGGCTGCTTCGCTACTTTTTTGAACCTGCTCATCTTGTTTACTAGTACTTTCTTGCTGGGAGTTTGTTTTTTGCTCATTATTTTCCGCAGCAAACGCTCCTGTCACCGGGAAAGTAATCATTAACAATAGCATGAATGCAACTAAGATGGATAAACGCTTTTTAATTTTCAAAATTTCTACCCCTTTTCGAATAAAATTGTGCACACTTAATAGACTGAATATTCAGTTATTTTAAAAGAGTTTCCGCCTCCTTTTTCATGTATTTCTCCTTTTTAATAGACAAAAACAACAGCCAGAATTTCTCTATTTTCATGGCAGCCGGGACAATCTTAGCTGGAAAGCTGCAGCCTTAGACCCCTTGCTTTGCGTCCCTGTCTTTCAACAGGTTTGCCCTGAACATGATTGGTGTTAATATGAATTCTTATGTAAATAATTCCTACTGCTCCATTGTCTTACATTTAGTGACTTACCACAGTTACCCAGTTACTTAAACATTTAGTCCTAGAAATATTATTGGTAAATTTTTCTTCACTTTCTTTTTCCACCCGAAAAGGATGATTATTTCAGTGCTAAGTTGCTCTTTTTTTAAAATTCCGTGAGATTTTTTGCCCATATAAAGACAAAGGACCCAGGGATATCCCTGGGTCCTTAAGCTCTTTATAACGACTTACGATAGATTTCCAGTACGTCGTCACGATTTAATTTTGCAAAGTTGCCAAACTCGCCATTGACCATTGCTTTGTCAGCCATTACTTCCAGCTTGCTGTCATCAATGTCATAATCAGCAAGTCTTGATGGTGCACCAATGCTGTTCCAGAATTCACGCAGCTTTTCGATTCCTTCCAAACCTGTTTCTTCGTCTGTCTTGCCTTCAGGATTCACGCCGAAAACTCTGACAGCCATTTTCTTGAAGCGTTCTGGTTTCACCTTAAGGTTATGCTTCATCCAGTTCGGGAACAAGATGGCCAGCCCGCCTCCGTGAGGGATATCATATACTGCTGATACAGCGTGCTCAATATTATGAGTAGCCCAATCGCCGCGGTAGCCCATATTAAGGATCCCATTCAACGCCATCGTTCCTGAGTAAAGAATCGTTGCACGATACTCGTAGTTCTCCAGGTCCTCAAGCAGTTTTGGAGCTGTTTCCATCACTGTTAAAAGCAAGGATTCGGCCATGCGGTCCTGGAATTCAGTGTTCTCGGTCAGATGGAAATAGTGCTCGAATACATGTGACATCATGTCAACAATGCCGTATATCGTTTGGTCTTTAGGAACTGTAAATGTATTTACCGGATCCAAAATTGAGAATTTAGGGAACGTCACCGGGCTGCCCCAGCCATATTTTTCATTCGTTTCCCAATTGGTGATGACAGAACCAGCATTCATCTCAGAACCTGTAGCGGCCAATGTCAATACAGTTCCAAATGGAAGTGCTTCTGATGCAAAAGCCTTCTTTGTGACAAGGTCCCATGCATCGCCATCGTATTTTGCTCCGGCTGCGATAGCTTTCGTGCAGTCGATTACACTGCCGCCTCCCACTGCGAGCAGGAATTCAATGCCTTCCTCCTTGCAGATTTTCACACCTTTATGAACAGTTGACAGACGAGGGTTCGGTTCAACACCCGGAAGTTCGAATACCTCAGCTCCGATTTCTTTTAAATAATTCATGACGGAATCATAAAGCCTATTTCGCTTTATGCTGCCCCCGCCGTACACGAGCAGAACCTTCTTGCCATACTGAGGGACCTCATTCTTTAATTCCTCAAGCTGACCTTTTCCAAAAATAAGTTTAGTTGGATTATAAAATGTAAAGTTATCCATTTTTATCACCTTCCTCAAGGCTAATTATGTTCCTTTTTAAAAAGCAATGCAAAAAATACACTTCTTAATGTTCTCCAATGTGCTCGAAAATGTTTCATTAATTTTTTAACGGCTAAAGATTTAATATGTTCAGGATGAATAATTCATCATCTGCTGAATCACTCTATAAAAGAACAAATTTATTTTAAGGAGGAAACACCCATGAGCGGTATTCAACGTGCAGCACTTGTTCTTACCATTATCGGGGCCATCAACTGGGGGTTAGTAGGATTCTTCCAATTCGATCTTGTTGCAGCAATTTTCGGCGGACAGGATTCAGCATTGGCTCGAATCATTTATGGCCTGGTTGGTCTTGCTGGTTTAATAAACATCGGTCTTCTTTTCGCACCAAGCGAAAGAGAGGAAAGAGCGGCAGAACCACGAGCAACTAGGTAATTAAAAATGTGCCTACATTGGCCCAAAATGAAAAACCCGCCATATTGAGGCGGGTTTTCTCATGTTTATGATAATACTTTCTTGATTCGCTCGATTGCCCAGTCCAGTTCTTCCTGGCTGATGACAAGAGGCGGTGCGAAGCGGATGACCGTATCATGCGTCTCTTTGCAAAGCAGTCCCTCTTCTTTCAGCTCCTCACAATACTTACGTGCAGGTTCCGTTAACTCAACGCCAATGAACAAACCGCGGCCGCGGATATCCTTGATCATGGAATTATCGATTTCACGTAGCTTGCTGATAAAGTATTCTCCAAGTTCAAGGGAGCGTTCTGCAAGCTTCTCGTCAATCAATACATCCAGGGATGCGATCGAAACAGCACAGGCCATTGGATTTCCACCGAAAGTAGATCCGTGTGAACCAGGGTTGAATACACCTAGTACATCATTGTCAGCAACAACACAGGAAATTGGGAATACTCCACCGCCAAGCGCCTTTCCAAGGATGTACATATCAGGCTGAATACCCTCCCATTCGCATGCAAACATT
Organism: Mesobacillus sp.; assembly: GCF_047739415.1. GTDB lineage: Bacteria > Bacillota > Bacilli > Bacillales > Cytobacillaceae > Mesobacillus. The sequence continues at coordinate 16,732 of NZ_JBIQOE010000110.1, forward strand.
TTTCCAGACCTTGCGAGACCAGCCTGGATTTCATCAGCGATGAACAGGACATTATTTTCTTTACATACATCGTATGCAGCTTTCATGAACCCTTCTGGTGGAATCACGATTCCTGCTTCACCCTGGATCGGTTCGATTAAGAATGCTGCAGTGTTAGGAGTGATCGCTTCCTTCAGCGCATCAAGGTCGCCGTAAGGGATCAGTTTGATTCCTGGCAGCATCGGGCCGAAGCCGCGTTTGTATTCCTCTTCAGATGATAATGAGACAGCCGTCATTGTGCGGCCATGGAAGTTGCCGATACAAGCGATGATTTCAGCCTGGTTGTCCGCAACACCTTTAACATCATATGCCCAGCGGCGAGCAGCTTTAATAGCCGTTTCAACCGCTTCAGCTCCAGTGTTCATCGGCAAAGCCATTTCTTTATTCGTCATCTTGCAAATCTTTTCATACCATGGTCCCAGCTGGTCATTGTGGAATGCTCTTGAAGTAAGAGTCACCCGGTCAGCCTGGTCTTTAAGCGCCTGGATGATCTTAGGATGGCGGTGCCCCTGGTTGACAGCTGAATACGCACTCAGCATGTCCATATATTTGTTGCCTTCAGGATCCTCTACCCAAACTCCCTCTGCCTTCGAAATAACGATTGGCAGTGGATGATAGTTATTCGCACCATACTTTTGAGTCTGCTCGATCAAAGAACTAGTTTTTGTTGCCATGAACCTTCCTCCGTTCCAATGAAAAAATTGGTTAGACAATCATATTGTAACCTGTAAACTCTTTCATTTTAACCCCCTAAAAAAGATTGGGGGCAGCTTTTTCCACGGAACTTGTCTGCAGCATCTATAAGTTCTGACAGCTTTTCTTGGTTTTCTCCTGGACTCATGTTCTGACAACTTTTCATGATTTTCTTTGAAACTTGTCCGAAGTTTGCTCATGTTCTGACAGCTTTTCATGCTTTTCCCTGAAACCTGTCCGAAGTGGCCTCATGTTCTGACAGCTTTTCATGATTTTCCCTGAAACTTGTCCGAAGTTAACTCAAGTTCTGACAGCTTTTCATGACTTCCCCTGAAACTTGTCCGAAGTTAACTCAAGTTCTGACAGCTTTTCATGCTTGTCCCTGAAACCTGTCCGAAGTTGCCTCATGTTCTGACAGCTTTTCATGACTTCGCCTGAAACTTGTCCGAAGTTGCCTCATGTTCTGACAGCTTTTCATGCTTGTCCCTGAAACCTGTCCGAAGTTGGCTCATGTTCTGACAGCTTTTCATGATCTTCCCTGAAACCTGTCCGAAGTTGCCTTATGTTCTGACAGCTTTTCCTGATTGCCGTTAAAACCTGTCCGAAGTTGGCTCTAGTTCTGACAGCTTTTCATGACTTCGTCTGAAACCTGTCCAAAGTTGCCTCATGTTCTGACAGCTTTTCATGACTTCGCCTGAAACTTATCCAATGTTGCCTCATGTTCTGACAGCTTTTCATGACTTCCCCTGAAACCTATCTGAAGGGACCTCGGGCTCGTATAGCAAATGCACCTTCAATTTCCAGGCACAAAAAAACCGGACGAAAGTGTCCGGTTTGCTTTAAAACTTATTTCTTAGCCATATCTGACTGGTTGATCCACTCTTGAAGCTTATCCTTCAAAGTGTTGAAGCCTTGAGCTGAGTCATCCTGGTGCTGAACTACAGCAGCTGGACGCTTGGCGCCACGTGGCTTCTTAGCGCGTTGTGGTTGTTCTGGTGCTTCTTCAGTAGCACGGATTGATAAGCCAATTTTTCCAGCAGCTTCATCAATTGACAAAACTTTCACTTTCACTTCGTCGCCAACTGTAAGGTGCTCGTTAACATCCTTAACATAACCGTGTGTGATTTCTGAAATGTGCACTAGACCTTGTGTATTTTCATCTAATGCTACGAAAGCGCCGTATGGCTGGATTCCTGTAACTTTTCCTGTTAAAACGCTGCCTACTTGAATATTTTCTGACATGGAAACACTCCTAAATATTGTTTTATTTTATCCCATTAATACGCAATTAAAAATTATATCATATTCTGTAGCATTTATCAAAAGGAATAAGATAATTCTATTTTGATGTTTCCATATCAGCTTATTGGAATGGCAAATACTGGACTTTCCAGAAACCGTCCTCCTGGACCATCTGGAAGACTAGTGAATCAGCACCTTCTGTAAAGTGTAGTTGTATACCCACGATCTTGTCTGGGTCATCTTCAGCATAATACAATGTTGCGAACTGATATCCTCTAAGTAAATTGCCTAGTCCGTCTTGATCCCCTTGATCTTCTTGATCTTCTTGCTCTTTTACAAATTGCTCTAAGGATGGCAATGCTTCATTTTGGCTGTAGAGTGCATACATTGTTTCATGATCCCCTTCTTTATCAGCGTGTAAATAAAGCTGCATGATTTCAAAAGGACCGTAATGTTTGAGTATATTCCAGTTCTTCTTGGCCGCAAACTCCTTATAGCTGGACAGGAGAGCATCGTGTAAAGGAAAAATATTCGAAAAAACATCTTCATTCTTAAGATTGCCGGGAGCAACCAAATACAATGGAAAACTGACTGTCTGCTCATCAAAATCATCAAAACCACTAGGTTTCTGGAAATTATTCTCTGCTAGCCTTCCATAAAAAGATTTAATCGCTTTCCCGGTATCAGTGTCTGGATATACCTTGATAATGTCTTGATAAGCTTCCTTTACCTCAGGCTTCAACATATTATGCTCATCAAAAATGCGGCTTGGAATCCGGCCAAGTACAAATGCTGCGTAATATGACCTTGCCTCACCTTTGATATATTCTTTAATCATCTCATGCTTGAGCGAAAGGTAAGTTTTTTCATAGTTAACAAGCAATTCACCCAGTTCTTTATATGAGCGGACATTCCCGCCATCATCGTGGATTTTCACATCCTGCATTTCCATGTATGTTAAAAAGTCAGGATGTACGCTATCTTCCACCTGTTCAGCCACCCATGGATAATTGATTGCAGCCTTAATTGTTTCATTTTCATTGGCTTGAAAATAATATCCATTTGCCTTTGCTCCGAGTGCAATTGCCCTCAATAGTTCATTTTCTATTCCATTACCGCCGCCATTTAATTTTGCAGCAAGATCTGCAGCACTCATTTTCTCCAGTTCTTTATCAAACACACGCAGGACGACTGGGTGCCAGTATACTGACTGGTAATACTCAAGCTGCTTCAGCAACTGCATTTCAAGCTCCATATCCGCATATCGACTTCTTCTGTCCTCATTCTTCAGGCTTTCAATACTTTCTGACGGCAAAGTAAATACACCATCAATCATACTTATTAATTCATTCGTCATTTGGTTTAACTCATCCTGGTTGTATTCTATTAAGTTAGCCAGAGTATTCTTTTTTGCTCCTTCTATTTCTTCGAGCAAGCCGCGAGCTAACGTACTTTCATCCGCTATCCCATTCACACCGATTTTCTTTTCAGTTTCTGTCCTCTTTTTATAAAAATGCTTTTCAACCTTTTCGAACTGTTCTTCTACTTCGTTTGCATCTACCTCCCCAGTCTTCACCTGTTCGCCTGAAGGCTGGTGTTGAGATGGCTGATTTGTAGAAAGTCCATTTCCACCAATATATTGCATCATCAAAACCCCTGCGATCATCCCGACTCCAATAAAACTTGCAGCGTAAGGCAAGTGAAACCATTTATTTTGCTTCTTTTTCTTTTGATCCTTTTTGATCGCCGCAAGGATCGCTGAACGATTCTCATCTTCCGGCATGTCATCGTAGGCTTCTTTCAAGCTGTCCAGACGTTTTTCCAATAACTGATCATCCATGGTTTTCACCCTCCTTCTTTTCGGCTAGAGTGAGCAGTTTCTTCAAATGTTCCTTCCCTCTTGACATCCGTGTCTTTACATTTGCCGGCGATGCCCCCGTAATTTCCGAGATTTCGTCGTAGCTTTTATCGTGAAAATAAAAGAGGACAATTGGTATGCGATATTTCTCATCAAGTTTTTGGATGCACTCATGCAAAGTCCGGTCTTCCTCATAACGAAGAATGCTTTCCTCGGCAGTTTTCCCATCGTATGAGCGTTCCTTGCCGATCTTCAGTACTTTCTTGATCTGCCTTTGTTTACTGCGGGCAAAATCCCTCGTCACATTTAGAGTGATTTTATAGAGCCAGGTTGTGATTTTAGCATGTGAAAATTGGTCGAGGAAGCGGTATACCCTGACGAACACTTCCTGGGTGATATCATCTATATCGTCATATTTGTTCCCAAGCTGGAAGGCAAAGCGCTTGACGGTTGGAGTATGGATATCGATCAACTCCGCGAAAGCCTGCATACTGCCGTTCCGGGCCCGGAACACTAAATCATCATCATTCATTTTGGATCCCCCAAACTGATTCCTTATCTTTTGTTCCTTTTAACGGAAACGGCAGCGGCCGCTTTCGTTTCCGTTTCTTTAAGCGATAATCACTTTATCTATAAAACGGCACGTTTTTGTTTTTGTTTCAAAAAAATAACAAAAAGCTTAATATTTGTTTTAAGCCTGAAAATGCTATGCTTTTACCTTAAAAAATAGTAACATGAAAAGGTATTTTTTTATTTTGTCAGAAAATATTAATATTCAGATTTTTTAAAAGGAGTTTTCTTATGAAACAGCACGAACAATGGACTTCAAAGCTCGGGTTCATCCTGGCTGCAGCGGGATCAGCCATTGGGCTCGGGGCAATCTGGAAATTCCCCTATATGGCAGGTACAAATGGAGGCGGCATTTTTCTTATCTTCTTCTTACTGATGACTATTTTCATAGGCGCACCTATTTTGCTGGCTGAATTCATCATTGGCCGCAACAGCCAAAAGGACGCCGTGATGTCTTATAAACATCTGGCCCCGAAAAGCGCATGGCCTTTGCTTGGATATGGCGGCGTCATTGCCTCATTCCTGATTCTGTCTTTCTACAGTGCAGTTGGCGGCTGGATCCTTTCCTACCTGGCGCGAAGCTTCACAGGATCACTTTCAGGATTAACCCAGGCGGAATACGGTGCAACATTTGAAAGCATCATATCTAATCCTATTGAGGCAGTGGTAGTACAGCTTTTATTCCTGATTCTAACCATTTGGGTCGTACAGGGCGGCATCCAGCAGGGCATTGAAAAAGCGAGCAAATACATGATGCCTGCTCTGTTCATCCTATTTATTATCCTGGTTATCAGATCTTTAACACTAGATGGAGCGATGGCCGGGGTCGAATTTTTCCTGAAGCCTGATTGGTCAGCTGTTACAGGTCAAACCATTTTGATGGCACTGGGGCAGTCCTTTTTTGCACTAAGTGTCGGACTTTCAGTGATGGTGACTTATGCCTCTTATTTGTCCAAGGGGGAGAGCCTGGCGAAATCGGCGTTTTCAGTCGTCGGGTTGAATATTCTCATCTCGCTGCTCGCCGGCCTTGTTATTTTCCCGGCTGTATTCGCGCTTGGTTTTGAGCCGGAAGCAGGACCTGGACTTGTTTTCGTTGTACTGCCAGCCGTTTTTAATGAACTGGCATTTGGCGGGTTATTCCTGACGATTTTCTTGGTTTTGCTGCTTTTCGCGACATTGACATCCGCGTTTTCAATTCTCGAGATCATCGTTGCCGTACTATCCAAAGGAGACAAAGCTAAGCGGAAAAAGTTTTCCTGGATCGCTGGCTTGCTTGTTTTTGCTGCAGGAATTCCGAATGCCCTGTCATTCGGTGTTTTATCAGACGTGAAAATTTTTGGAAAAACCTTCTTTGACCTCGCCGACTTCCTGACGAGCAATATCGCCTTGCCGCTGGGAGCCTTCTTCATCGCCATATTCGTCGGGTATGTACTGCCCAGGAAAATGGTCAGACGTGAAATGGATCAGGGCACTGAGGGCAATCCGTTATTATTCAATATTTGGTACTTCTCCATCCGCTACATCGTACCAATAGGTATCGGCATTGTGTTTCTGCAATCGATTGGTATAATCTAAAGTTAAGAAAACGTTCATATTATTGTCGATATTTTCAAAAATTTAATGATAAACTTATAGTAAGAGATATTTAAATTTTGGAGGTGATGAGCGATGACTGCAATTGGACAGAATATCAAGATGTGCCGTGAACGAGTTGGAATTTCCCAGGAGGAGCTCGCTTTAAAAATCAGGGTAGGTACGCGGACGATCCAAAGATACGAAAGCGGCGAGCATACACCTAAATTGCAGACGATTTTAAAGATCTCGACAGCACTCGATGTCCCTGCGTCAGAGTTAATGGGAGAAATTTATTACGCTGCACCGCCAGAACTCGACCAAAGACCAAGCAGCTTGTAACCTGAATAATCATCATACACCTTAGCAGGCAGACTTTTCTGCCTGTTTTATTTTTTTATATACAGACTTAGCAACATCCTTTTTCGTTAAAAATTTTGAAAATTAATGTATACTATTCTGCCAATCTGGCTATGCTAGTCCCATAAGGCTTTCTAGTATTCCCCCCTTTTTTAATGGACACCAGTATTGGTGTCCATATTTTTTTTGGGTTTAAGGTCAATTTTTTGTGTGAACTTGGATTTTACGGGGAAAATAAATGGCATACCTTGCCTAATTTGCTAATAATGTCAGGAGTGAATGCCGATGGAATTCGCCAGAAATAAAACCGTAAGAGGAATCGATCTTTACTATGAGCACTACCAGAACCCAGAGCCGAAGGAAACACTGGTTTTACTTCATGGTTTTCTTTCCTCAACTTTCAGCTTCAGGCATTTGGTCCCCCTGTTAAAAGAGGATTATAACGTCATTTCCGTGGACCTTCCTCCTTTTGGGAAAAGCGGCAAGATTTCGAGCTTTAAATATTCCTATGAAAACCTTGCCGCAACAGTTGTTGAATTGATGAAATCCCTTGGCATACGTGAGTTTAATGTCGTTGGACATTCAATGGGCGGCCAAATTGCCATGAACATTCTGCTGCACCATCCGGAATATGCGAAAAAAGGAATTCTGCTTTGCAGTTCAGGATATTTGAAAAAGGCAAAGCTTCCGCTTGTACTTTCTAGCTACATCCCGTATTTCCATCTCTATGTAAAGTTCCACCTGGCACGCTCAGGGGTGAAACAGAACTTGCAAAACGTCGTCTATGACCATTCAATGATCAATGATGAAATGCTGTATGGCTATCTCTCTCCATTTTTAGAGGATGATATTTTCAAAGCCTTGACGATGATGATCCGCCACCGCGAGGGCGATCTTTCAGCTGAAGAACTGCGAAAAATAGAAGCACCATGCCTGCTGATCTGGGGAGAACACGATAAAGTCGTCCCCGTCCGTATCGGTAGAAAGTTGAATAAGGATTTGAAGAATTCTGAGCTGGTCATTTTAAAGGAAACTGGCCACCTTGTCCCAGAGGAACGCCCTGAAGATGTCCATCAGCTGATCAACAGGTTCATGGCAGCGGAGGAAACAGCAGAAGCAACAGCAAACGGCAGCCTTTGATGGCTGCCGTTTCTGCTAGTGTGTTGTGTGCAGTTTATAAGGAACAAACATCTTCGTTCTTGATGGCCAGCAAGGTGTTTGCTATTGAAAGACACTCTTCGTATGGCAAAACTTGTTCAAACGAAAATTCAAATACAGACTGGATCCTGCGGGCGATTTTATCTGCTTCGTCGTAATCGTGGACAGCTTGGAGAATATCCGCGATTTCCGGGTCAAATTCTCCTTCTCCAACTTTGAAAGGGTCCCATTTATTTAAAACATCAATCAATTTATAGCTAAGTTCTTTAGATTCCAAATTCAATCACCTGATTATTTTTTAAAAATATCTTATCATAAAGCTAGTGAGAGATAAATTTTTCAGGAAAAGGCGGTGCGTACATATGGAAAGAATAGATTTTGACAAAGTAGTGGACCGAAACAAATCGCATTCAGTAAAATGGGATGCGATTGACAAGGTTTTTGGCAAAGATGATGTCCTGCCAATGTGGGTAGCCGATATGGACTTCCATCCTCCGCAGGCAGTTACCGATGCGCTGAAAGACAGGATTGATCACGGAATCTTCGGCTATACCTTCGTTCCAATGTCAGTGACAGAAGCGATCCAGGACTGGATGAAAAAACGCCATGACTGCGAATTCAAGAAATCGTCAATCGTTTTTAGCGAAGGCGTCGTCCCTTCCATCAGCACCGCAATTCGTGCTTATACAGAAAAAGGCGATAAGGTACTTGTTCATTCTCCTGTATACACACCATTTTTCAACATGGTCAAAAATAATGAACGAACACTCGTCACGTCCAACCTGCTATATGAAAATGGGCGATTTGAGCTCGATTATGCAGACTTTGAAGCAAAGTTGGAAGAAGGAGTCAAGATGTTCATCCTCTGTAACCCGCATAATCCGGGCGGCAGGGTATGGACGAGAGATGAGCTGGAAAAACTCGGCGACCTGTGCGTGAAGCATGACTGCCTGATCGTTTCAGATGAAATCCACTCCGATCTAGTGTTCAAGCCGAATGTCCATATACCCATCGCTTCAATCAAAGAAGAGTTCAGGGAAATCACGACTACATTCGTTGCGCCAAGCAAAACCTTCAACCTTGCTGGCCTGCAGGCATCCGCTGCATTGATTCCCAACAAGGAGTTGAAGGCCAAATTCAAGGAAATCCATGATCAGCAAGGCTTCTTCACATTGAATGCCTTCGCGATCGCAGGAATGGAGGCAGCCTATCGCGGCGGTGAGGAATGGCTTAATCAACTTTTAGCTTACCTGGATGAAAATATGAAAATAGCTACAGACTTTATGGCAGAACACCTGCCTGCACTCAAGCCGATGAAAGCAGATGCCACTTACCTTTTGTGGATTGACTGCCGCGAACTTGGTTTGAGTGACGAGGAGATAAAGGATACGCTGCTCAATAAAGGCAAGCTTGGACTTGAACCAGGAACAAAGTACGGTGAAGGCGGAGAAGGCTTTGTACGGATGAATCTCGCCTGCCCGCGCGAAACCTTGAATGAAGGACTGGAAAGATTGAAGCTGGCATTCAGTTAGACTTTTAGAAAGCAAAAATGGAGGCTCCCCATTTAGGGCAGGCTCCATTTTTTATGCGCTCACTTCCAGCGCTTCGTAATATGGCTCTAAGGAATATCCGATGATCGTATCCATGAATGGATGGAGGTTTTGCGGAATCTGCTTTCGTGCATAGTCCCAGGCATTCTCTTCAATCTTCAGGGCAATTCCCTTTCGCGTGAAGTCATGATTGGTTCCATCCATCTGCTGAATTAACTCCGCAAGTTCACAGTCTTCAGCATGCCCAATTTCATGAGCAAAAACAACAGCAAGATAATCATCAAAATAATCTAGTGATGAAAAGAGCTGGAGGCATTGAGCCTTGATCTCTTCAATATATAAAGTAATCGTATGAGTACCGAAATTATATTTCCCGCCCGCAAACCGGTCTCCAGGGAAAAAATCCTCAAGTTCAACCTGGACACTGCTGCCAGATTGGACAAGAATGGTTTCGACAATATTCTCTATCTGTAAGTTCTTCAATTTATACCCCTACTCTTGATTTTAGAATATAAATTGTATTATAACGCTTTTGTAAAATAATGAAAACATGACTTTTACCCCGGTTTTTAATGAGTTAAACCTTTTTGGAACATAATAATTGTCCGATTCCTGAAAAGAGAGAATAATCCCCTTGAATTTGGTGCCTGATTCCGCGAAAAGGGAGAATAATCCCGCAAAACGATGCCTGATTCCGCGAAAAGAGAGAGGAATCCCGCGAAATCGGTGCTTAATTCCACGAAAAGAGAGAGGAATCCCGCGAAATCAGTGCTTGATTCCACGAAAAACATACGGATTTCCCCGAAATTCTATCATAATTCCGTGAACTGGAAATTCCGCGTGTTTTTTTCCAGTCAAAAGCAGTCCAGAACAAAAAGCGCAAGCGCCTCGTTCAGCCCTGACAAGCGCTGGAGGGCCGACCGGTGAAGTCGTTCTTTGACTTCATTGGGCGGACCGAAGCGACTCGAGGGGCTAGGCGCTGGAGCTGGATTAAGATAACTTCATG
>NZ_JBIQOE010000111.1:0-9912 GCF_047739415.1 Mesobacillus sp.
GCAAGGGTCGCCTTATAGGAGTGGGGGAAGTAAAGCAAGTGGTCCTTTCTAAAGAAAAGATAACTGAATTACTTACAGGCAGCTAAAAATTTTTGTGCAAAAATGTAAGCGCTAACATGATTTAACGGAATAAAGGGGGAAAGAACAATGGATATGTTTGAACAAATTCGTGAGCACGAGCAGGTAGTATTTTGTAATGATGAAGCAACTGGATTAAAGGCGATCATTGCGATTCATAGTACACGTTTAGGGCCAGCATTGGGCGGCTGCCGAATGTATCCTTATAAATCAGTGGACGATGCACTTGAAGATGTACTGCGGCTTTCAAAAGGCATGACGTATAAATGCGCAGCGGCTGATGTAGATTTCGGTGGAGGAAAGGCAGTTATCATTGGCGATCCTACAACAGATAAGAGTCCTGAATTGTTCAGGGCATTTGGCCAGTTTGTTGAGTCAATCCAGGGCCGTTTTTATACAGGGACAGATATGGGGACGGATCCGGAAGATTTTGTTCACGCACTAAAAGAAACGAATTGCATCGTTGGCGTAGATGAAGTGTATGGTGGAAGCGGAGACTCTTCAGTACCAACAGCTCAGGGTGTCATCTTTGGATTGCAGGCAACCAGCAAAGCTCTGTGGGATACGGATGATTTATCCGGTAAATCCTATGCGATCCAGGGACTGGGAAAGGTAGGCTACAAGGTAGCAGAGTATCTTCTTGATAATGGCGCAGACCTGTATGTTACAGACATTAATCAAAAAGCAATCGATCAGATCGTTAAGAAGGCGGAAGAAATGGGAGCAGCAATCAAAGTCGTTACCAGTGACGAAATTTATTCCCAGCCTGCGGACATTTTCATTCCGTGTGCAATGGGCGGAATCATTAACGATGACACAATACCACAACTCCAGGTAAAAGCAGTCGTTGGTTCTGCGAACAATCAGCTTAAGGAAGAAAGACACGGTCACGTCCTTCAGGAAAAGGGTATTCTGTATGCGCCTGACTACATCGTCAATGCTGGCGGATTAATCCAGGTGGCGGATGAGCTTTATTCACCAAACAAGGAACGAGTCTTGAAGAAGACGAAGGCTATCTATAATTCTCTTTTAAATATTTACAGGCAGGCAGATAGTGAAGGAATTACGACTGTTGAAGCTGCGAATAAATTTTGCGAAAACCGAATCGAAGCCAGAACAAGACGCAACAGCTTCTTCTCTCATATGAAGCGTCCAAAATGGGCAGTGAGAATGTAATAGAATCATAGACTTTTTAAAAAGGGTGAGCCGATGGAAAAGGATTTTCCGATTTTTCAAGTGATGGACCAAAACGGAAACATTGTTTCCGAGGATTATAAGGATTTGGTGACAGAAGAGCGAGTGAAGAAGTTCTATTCGGAAATGGTAAGGATCCGGACGCTGGACAGGAAGTCTATCAGTCTTCAGCGCCAGGGGCGTATCGGGACGTACGCGCCATTTGAAGGGCAGGAGGCTTCCCAGGTTGGAACCGCTCTTGCACTAGAAAGTGATGACTGGATGTTCCCGACGTACCGAGACCACGGTGCTGCCATGGTGTTCGGCCACTCTCTGAGGAATATATTGCTGTTCTGGAATGGACGAAATGAAGGCTGTGTCCCGCCGGATGGGAAAAAGATCTTCCCGCCCGCCATCCCAATTGCAACCCAGATTCCACATGCTGCAGGGGCAGCTTTTGCTGAAAAACAAAAAGGAACAAAGAATGCGGCGATTTGTTATTTCGGTGATGGAGCGACTTCGGAAGGTGATTTTCATGAAGGCTTGAACTTTTCAAGTGTCTTCAAATCTCCGGTCGTATATTTTTGCCAGAATAACCAATACGCAATTTCTGTCCCGATAAGCAAGCAGATGAATTCCGCAACCATTGCACAAAGAGCTCTTGCGTATGATATTCCTGGAGTAAGGATTGACGGGAACGATATTTTTGCCGTTTTTGCTGAAACGGAAAAGGCACTTGAGCGCGCCCGCAATGGCGAAGGTCCGACACTGATTGAAGCGATGACGTGGCGGTATGGATCACATACAACTGCTGATGACGCATCGAAATATCGTGACCAGGGAGAAAGTGCGCTGAAGCGTATGGAAACGGATCCTTTGTTAAGGCTTGAACGCTGGATGAAAAACGAAGGACTTTACGATGAAGCATGGGTGAAGGAAATAGAAGCGCAGGCAGCTGCTGAAATTGATGCAGCTGTACAGGAAATGGAAAAGTTCCCTAAAGCTGACCCGGCAGTGATCTTTGATTATGTTTTCGAAAAGCCTACATGGACAATTGAGAAACAAAAGCGGGAATACCTTGAGCTGATCGGAGGAGAAGCTTGATGAATACGGCAATACAGACAAAGACCTTGACGCTTGTCCAGGCGATTACCGATGGACTGGATACGATGCTCGGTGAAAGCAAGGATGTCATACTCCTTGGTGAGGATATCGGAAAAAATGGCGGGGTTTTTCGGGCGACTGATGGTCTTCAGGAGAAATATGGAGAGGACCGCGTGGTAGATACTCCTCTAAGTGAAGCAGGTTTTGTAGGGGCAGCGATTGGCATGGCCGTTAATGGATTCCGTCCCGTGGTGGAAATTCAATTCCTGGGCTTCATTTATCCTGCTTATGAACAAATCATGACCCATGCTTCGAGGCTGCGAATGAGGACATTGGGGCATTTTACCGTGCCAATGGTTATCCGAGCTCCTTATGGCGCCGGTGTACGTGCACCTGAAATCCATTGCGACAGCACGGAATCCCTTTTTACCCATATGCCGGGAATGAAGGTGGTCTGCCCATCCAATGCCTATGACGCCAAAGGCCTGATGATCGCTGCAATTGAAGATCCGGACCCTGTCCTCTTTTTAGAGCCAATGAGAAGTTATCGTTCCTCACGCGGTGAGGTTCCGGAAGGCAAGTATACAGTTGAAATAGGAAAAGGAAAAAAAATGACCGAAGGCGACGATGTAACGGTTATTGCCTGGGGCGCGATGATACCGGTAGCGATGAAGGCTACTGAAGATATGAAGCAAAAGGGTGTCCAGTGTGAGGTCCTTGATCTGAGAACACTTTATCCAATTGACAAAGATCTTGTCATAGAGTCAGTCCAGAAGACAGGACGAACGGTGATTGTCCATGAAGCACATGCAACGGGAGGCACTGGCAGTGATTTGATCTCCCTGATCAATGATGAGGCATTCCTTTATCAAAAGGCTCCGGCCGAAAGAGTTACAGGCTATGATACGCCTGTTCCGTATTTTGGGTTTGAAGATCATTATCTGCCGACTCCGAAAAGAGTCGCAGCTGCAATCGAGAAAGTAATGAAGTTTTAGGAGGCGTGCCGATGGTTGAAGTAAAGCTCCACGACATTGGGGAAGGCATGACCGAAGCGGACATCAATTGTTACCTGGTGAAAACAGGAGATTTCGTCAAGGCTGATGATCCATTGGTTGAAGTCCAGACAGACAAGATGACCGCAGAGATTCCCGCTCCCCGTTCAGGTGTAATTAAAGAACTATTGCTAACCCCGGGGCAAACGGTAAAGGTAGGGACTACCCTGCTGATCATGGAGGAAAGTTCCGGTGGAGTCCAAACTAGCGAGTCCCAGAAGGTCGCTGATGTTGTAAAAACAGAAGCCAAACCTGAAGAAACTGCAGTAGCTGTATTGGACAGACCCGCTACAGTCAAGTTGCCTGTAGGTGTAAGCGCGCGACTTGGGCAGATTCTGGCCTCTCCCTATACGCGGAAAGTTGCCCGTGAAAATGCCGTCAACATTATGGAAGTAAAAGGAACCGGACCAGCAGGCCGGATTACCGAAGAAGATATATTGGCATTTGTTAAATTAAGAGAGCACGGGGTTTCGAGCACTTCGGAAGCTGGTTCCGAACAGGAGATTCCGAACATTTCGCAACCTGCTTCTGAACAAGAGGTTCCGAACGTTTCAAAACCTGCTTCCGAACAGCAGGTTCCGAACGTTTCGAAAGTGGGTTCTGAAGAAAGGGCTCCGACCGAGAAAAAGCTCAGCCACCAGGATATACTGCCATTCCGCGGCCGCCGCAAGCAGATTGCGAAAAAGATGGTCCAATCCATGTATACGATCCCTCACTGTACCCACTTTGAGGAGATTGATGTTAGCGAATTGATTGCTTTGCGAGATGAGATCAAGGGTTCCGGAAGCTCTATATCTGCGACGGCGTTTTTTATTAAAGCCTTGTCAATTGCTTTAAAGGAATTTCCGATCTTTAATGCAAAGCTCGATGAAGAAAACGAAAGCATTCAGCTGTTGCGTGAGCATCATATTGGAATTGCCGTAGATACACCTGAAGGCCTGATTGTGCCGGTTATCAGGAATGTTGAACAAATGAATCTAAAGCAAATTCATGATGAAATGAAGCGTCTGACAAAGCTTGCACTTGATGACAAGCTAACGGTCAAGGATATATCGGGCGGTACATTTACTATTAGCAATGTCGGTCCACTGGGCGGCAGTATTGGCGCAACACCAATCATCCAACATCCGCAGACAGCGCTCGTTTCTTTCCATAAAACAAAGAAACGGCCAGTTGTCACAGATCAAGATGAAATTGCCATCCGTTCAATCATGAATCTGTCAATGGCTTTTGACCACAGAGTCGCAGACGGGGCAACTGCTGTTGCTTTTACAAACCGTTTCGCACAGTTGATAGAGAATCCAAAAATGATGCTGTTGGAATTGATGTAACTGGTATTAAGAGGCGATACTTTACCACGCAAAAGCATTATAGCTTTACATCGCGCTCTTGAGAGGGCAGGGATAATTACTATAAAATAATTTTAAATATTATAAATATTCTTTCAGGAGGTTTTACAATGCAAGAGAAAGTTATGGTATCTGGCCAAAGTACTGAGGACTTTTTTCCGGTCCAGGATGTTGATTATTTAGAGCTTTATGTTGGGAACGCCAAGCAGGCGGCTCACTTTTTTCAGACGGCTTTTGGTTTTAAGGTAGTTGCCTATTCCGGTCTAGAAACAGGTAACCGCGAAACAACTTCTTATGTGCTTCAGCAGCGAAAAATCCGTCTGGTTGTGACTGGAACATACAACGATTCTTCACGTGTAGCTCAGTTTGTCAAGACTCACGGCGATGGTGTCAAGGATATCGCGCTAGCCGTTGATGATGTCGAGAAGGCATATGAGGGAGCGGTAAAGCGAGGCGCTATAGAAATCCAGCCGCCACATGAAGTTTCTGATGAAAACGGTACGTTAAAAAAGGCCGTCATCGGTACATATGGAGATACAATCCATACACTCGTTGAAAGAAAAAATTATAAAGGACTTTTCATGCCAGGCTTTGTTGAGCACGAAACAACAGTCCCTGTGAATGACGCAGGTTTCATCGGCATTGACCATGTTGTCGGCAATGTTGAAAGAATGGAAGAATGGGTTAACTATTATGCGAATGTTATGGGCTTCAAGGAAATGAAGCACTTCACTGATAAGGATATCGTGACTGAGTATTCAGCGTTGATGTCTAAAGTAATGCACAATGGCGGCCGCATCAAGTTCCCAATCAACGAGCCGGCAGAAGGAAAGCGTAAATCACAGATTCAGGAATACCTTGAATTCTACAACGGACCGGGCGTCCAGCACCTTGCGATTTTGACAGAGGATATTGTCAGCACAGTAGCACAACTTCATAAAAATGGAGTGGAATTCTTGAGCACACCAGATTCATACTATGAAATGCTTTCAGAGCGTGTTGGCGAAATTGACGAAGAGATTGATAAGTTAAAAGAACTTAGCATTCTTGTGGACCGTGACGATGAAGGCTATTTGCTGCAGATCTTCACGAAGCCAATCGTAGACCGTCCGACGCTGTTCATTGAAATCATCCAGCGTAAAGGCGCAAGAGGTTTCGGTGAAGGAAACTTCAAGGCTCTATTCGAATCAATCGAGCGTGAACAGGAAAGACGCGGCAACCTTTAATAGCCGGGACAGAAGGGGGCGATTCGCTCCCTTTTCGTTATAAACGGCGGCAGAAAAAATGGGGGATGAACATGAATATTAAAGCAAGAGCAGAACTTAAAGGAATCACACCATATGCCCTCGGCCAGACGATTGAGGAAATCAAGGAACAGTATGGAATCACAACAGTAAGAAAGCTTTCGGATAATAAAAATGTCTATGGCACTTCACCAAAGGTCAGAGAAGCAATCATGCAGGCATCTGCCAATCTGGCATTCTATCCAGACGGAATGACAACAGGGATCGTAGAGAAACTGTCATACCATTATAAATTAGACCAGAAGCATTTTCTTGTTTCGAACGGTTCAGAAGAAATCATTCGCCTACTTACACGGGCATATATCAGTAAAAATGATGAAGCGGTCATGGCGGAGGTAACTTTTCCTCGCTATAAAACGAATGTACTGATTGAGGGCGGCGTATCTGTCACCGTTCCGATGATCGATGGCAGGCATGATCTTAAAAAAATGCAGGAAGCCATCAACGAAAAAACAAAAATGGTATTCGTCTGCAATCCGAACAATCCGACCGGGACGATCGTCGCCAAACAAGAATTGCTTTCGTTTATCGACAATGTGCCTTCAAACGTCCTGATCATTATGGATGAGGCTTATTTTGAATATGCGGATTCTGATGAATACCTTGATACGATGCCGTTGCTTGATCAATATCAAAACATTGTCATCCTAAGGACTTTTTCGAAAATCTATGGCCTTGCGAGCCTGCGTGTTGGCTACGGCATCATGCATGAGGAAATTGCTAAGGAACTACACAAAGTAAGGGATGTTTTCAATGTCAACCAGCTTGCCCAGGCGGCAGCGATGGCTGCGCTGGAAGACCAGGCTTTCGTCCAGGACTGCTCTGGTAAAAATAGTGCAGAAAGAGACTTCCTGAGTGAGAAGTTCAAAGAGTTGGAGATTGATAGTTTCCCATCGCAATCCAACTTCCTGTTTGCCTTCACAAACAAACCGGTCATTCAGACGCTGACGAAAAACGGCGTCCTTGTCAGGCAAATGCTGCTTCCGGGCTACAAGGAAGCATTCCGGATAACTCTCGGCACTCGTGAAGACCATGAATTCATTCTGCAAATCGTCAGCCAGCTTTTTCATGAAAGGGCGGTGTAAGCCTTGGAAATCAAAACAGATACACTTGAATGGAAAGACGCATACAAGCTTTTGCAAGGCTCTGTCCTGCCGCGGCCAATCGCGTTTGTTTCCAGCCAGGATGAAAGCGGGAAAGCCAATTTGGCTCCATTCAGTTTCTTTACCGTCATAAGCGCGAATCCGATGATGGTCTGCTTTTCACCAATGAGGAGAGGGACTGATGGCGCGAAAAAGGATACGCTGAAAAACATTGAAAGCACAAAGGAATTTGTCATCAATATTGTCAGTGAGGAGTTCGTCCAGCAGATGAATGACTGCGCTACTGAATTCGCTTCAGATGTCGATGAATTTGAAGCTTCTGGACTTAACAAGGTCGATAGTGTAGTGGTTAAACCATCACGGGTCAAGGAGTCGAAGGTCCACCTTGAATGTGTTCTGGACCAGGTCCTTCACTTTGGCGGGGAAGAGGTGGGAGCAGGCAGCCTTGTCATCGGCAAGGTCGTTCATGTACATGTGGCAGATGAACTCTATGAAAGCGGGCGCATCAATTCGGAAAAATTGAATCCGGTAGGCAGGCTGGCAGGAGCGACCTACACACTGCCACTGGCAAAAACCTTTGAGCTGCAAAGGAAATAGGTGATGATATGAAATTCATAACTTTTATGAAAAAAGACGGTTCAATCCGTGCAGGCTGGATTAATTCGCAGAATCAGGCTGTAGATATGCACGAAGCATCGAACGGTACATTGCCTGACAATATGCTGGCATTCATCGAGAACCATGATGTATTCATGGAGTATATCGAGAAAAATAAAGGTCTGATTGAAACTGGCAGTGGTTCCTATTCTTTGGCTGAAGTCACCTTAAAATCACCGCTGCCGAATCCGAAGAGTGTCCGTGATTTTTACGCATTCGAGCAGCATGTAAAAACAGCGCGCGAAAACAGAGGACTAGAAATGATTCCGGAATGGTATGAAATCCCGGTGTTCTATTTTACCAACCATCTTGCCATTAAGGGTCCTGAGGAAGACATCAGGCGGCCACAGAACTGTGAATGGATGGATTACGAACTGGAAATCGCCTGTGTCATCGGCAAGGAAGGCCGGAATATTAAAGCGAAGGATGCCGAACAGCATATTTTTGGCTTTTTTATCATGAATGACTGGAGTGCCCGTGACTTGCAGCGACAGGAAATGAAGGTCGGACTTGGTCCGGCGAAGGGGAAAGATTTCGCTACTTCTTTCGGTCCACATCTGGTCACTAAAGAAGAGCTGGAATACCTTAAAGCGGGGAAAGGCTACGATCTTGAAATGGTTGCTCGTGTCAATGGCAAAGAGCTGTCCAAGGGAAATATGAAGGACATTTATTATTCATTCAGTGAAATGATCGAGCGTGCATCAGCGGGTACGACTCTGTATCCGGGAGAAGTGATCGGCTCAGGAACAGTCGGAACAGGCTGCATCCTCGAACTAGGAACGGATGTCCATCGCTGGCTTGAGCCTGGCGATGAAGTGGAACTTGAAATTGCGGGACTCGGTGTCCTGAAAAATAAAATTATAGAAGAGTAGAAAGTAGGTGTTTTCATGTATTACCGCCAGCTGGGAGAAATCCCGAAGAAACGCCATACCATTTTTAAAAAGGAAGATGGTTCGCTGTTCAGGGAGCAGGTAATGGGAACAAAAGGTTTTTCTGGTACACAGTCAATTCTTTATCACCACCATATGCCAACAGAGGTTGTGAGAAGCGAATTGATCGGAAGCTACTTGCCTGAATATGAGGAACAGGGCTCACTGAACCATCGGCACTTCCTGACTGACCAGATCACGCAAACTGGGGACGCGTTAAGTGGGAGAGAATATATCCTCGGCAATGACGATCTTTTGATTGGGTTTGCGAATATTACTGAACCGATGAAGCAATTTTACCGAAATGGCGATGGAGACGAGATGTTCTTTTTCCATCATGGTTCCGGCAAGGTAGAAACAATGTTTGGAACAATAAACTATCGCCCTGGTGATTATGTCGTTATTCCAATCGGCACGATGTACAGGGTTGTTCCAGATGATTCCGAGCAGACAAAGGCATTGATTGTCGAATCGTTTAGCCAGATTACTACACCAAGGCGTTATCGCAATGAATATGGGCAGTTGCTCGAGCACAGTCCATTCTGTGAACGAGATATCAGAGGACCTGAGTCACTGGAAACTTTCTCTGAAAAAGGGGAGCATGAAGTCATCACGAAGACGCGCGGTCATCTGCACCGCCATGTATTGAACCACCACCCTCTTGATGTTGTCGGCTGGGATGGTTATCTTTATCCATGGGCTTTCAATATTGAGGACTTCGAGCCAATCACTGGTCGGATTCATCAGCCGCCACCAGTCCATCAGACGTTCGAGGGCCATAATTATGTGGTTTGTTCTTTCGTGCCAAGGCTTTACGATTACCATCCTGAAGCGATTCCGGCGCCATATTACCACAGCAACGTCAACAGTGATGAACTGCTGTACTATGTGGAAGGCAATTTCATGAGCCGCAAGGGAATCAAGGAAGGCTCGATTACATTGCACCCAAGCGGAATCCCGCACGGACCACACCCAGGCAAGACAGAAGCGAGCATCGGCAAAAAAGAAACACTAGAGCTTGCTGTCATGATCGATACCTTCCGACCGCTGAAGACGGTGAAGAAAGCCAAGGATATCGAAGACGACCAATATATGTATACATGGATTGAGAAATAAGTTAAGAAGGCCAATTCGCTGATGAGCGAGTTGGCCTATTTTTGTGG
>NZ_JBIQOE010000112.1:0-13936 GCF_047739415.1 Mesobacillus sp.
ATTTCAAAAAGACCTTTTACGTGAACCAAAAAACAGGAAAAAAATTCTGCTTTTCTTTCATGACTACACTTGTAGATGAAAGCATCCTTCAGAATAATGCCCTTCCCTATTTGCTGGAAGGAGATTTCACGGTAATCGAGGATGTTAAAAAGCTGATTCCTATTGCTGATGTCCAGGTTTCAGACCAAAATGCGGATATTGAAACTAAATTGTTTAATGGATACATTCTTTTGACGCTGGAGGACGAAGAGAAATACTTTGCCTTTGTTGCCGCCCAAAAAGAGGTTGTCCGAACGGTTTCGCAGCCTGAGGTAGAGTTCAGTGTTATCGGGCCAAAGGAATCTTTTGTTGAGTCCATAGACCATAATCTCAATATGATCCGCAAAAGGGTCCCTGTGAAAGAGCTGGTCATCGAGAATTACACTGTAGGTTCCCTTTCCAAGTCAGGAGTAGCAATCCTGTATATTGATGGGATTACTAATAAAGATAACGTCAATACTGTAGTACAGCGGGTCAAAGAGATTGAGTTCGATGAAATCACCGATAGCTCCTATATCGTCCAGTTGATTTCAGATAACCAGAATTCTCCCTTTCCGCAGCTACTCGATACAGAAAGACCGGACCGTATTGCGGCAATACTTGCAGAAGGTAAAGTCGCCATCCTTGTAGATGGTTCGCCCCACGCATTGATTGGTCCAACGACCCTGGTGGAATTCTTCGGATCATTCGAAGACTATTTCCTTAATTATTTACTATCTTCCTTTTTCCGTTTGGTCCGTCTATTCGCCGTTGCATTCTCGATTTTGATTACGCCAATTTATGTAGCAGCCTTGTCCTATCACTATGAATTGATCCCAAAGGATCTATTAAGTACGTTGATTACATCAAGAAGAGAGATTCCGCTTCCTCCGATACTGGAAGCATTGTTCCTTGAGTTGACAATTGAGCTCCTCCGAGAGGCCGGAGCCCGCCTGCCGACAAAGGTCGGCCAGACGATCGGTATCGTGGGCGGAATTGTAATCGGGACAGCTTCCGTTGAAGCTGGACTGACGAGTAACGTACTGCTGATCATTGTCGCGTTGGCAGCGCTGGCGTCTTTCACTACGCCAGTATACCGGATGGGCAATACAATCAGGCTGCTGCGGTTCCCTTTTCTCTTCTTCGCTGAGCTCTGGGGAATGCTTGGTATCGTCGTTTCGTTTTCGTTTCTCTTGGCGCATCTCCTCAAATTGACATCACTGGGAAGGCCATTTTTGGAACCGTTGTACCCTCCAAGGATAACAGACTTCAAAGATGCGATCATCCGTTTGCCGTTTACAATGCAATACAACCGGCCACAATATTTGAGGACGGAAAACCCTGTCCGTTTCAGTGAGAAAAAAGCGAAGCAAAAGAAGGACATCGATGAATGAGCATTGGAGGTTTTGATGAATGCAGCAGCCAGTACCCGAAAGATTGCAAGTTTCACCATTTCTCGTTCTCTACTTAATCATGTCCATGCAGATTGGCATCGGGGTCCTTGGCTACCAGAGAATCATCGCGAAGGATGCTGGCTATGATGCATGGATATCGGTCCTTGCTGCTGGTCTGAGTATCCATATTATCATTTGGATGATTTATAAAATTTGCGGGACCGCTGAAGGAGATATTGTTGCTGCCAATGCCTTTGTTTTCGGTAAAAAAATCGGCAATGTCATAAGTTCTATTTTTATCATCTACCTGCTAATTTTTGCTTTGGCTGTCTTAAGGACATTTATCGAAGTCATTCAGGTATGGATGTTCCCAGAGATCAGTACTTTCTGGTACAGCCTTGTCTTTTTGCTTCTGTCTGTTTATATCGTATTTGGCGGTTTTCGGACCGTGACAGGTATTGCTTTTTTCTGTATAGTCCTGCCGAGCTATCTGCTGCTGACATTCGGGTTCGCGCTCAAGTATGCAGAATTCAGGAATCTACTGCCAATTTTTGATCATTCTCTTAAAGAATTCGCTACTAGTGCATATAACATGTCTCTTACCTATATCGGATTCGAAATACCCTTGTTTTTCTACCCTTTTATAAAAGATGCACCCAAGTCCCAGAAGTGGGCACATTTAGGGGTCTTTTTGACGACAATCATCTACACTGTCCTAGCACTTATTACTTTCACTTATTTTTCAGAAGCTCAGCTGGCCAAATCCATCTGGGCCACACTGGAAATGTGGAAGATTGTCAGCATGCCATTTGTCGAGCGTTTTGAATATATCGGTATTGCCAACTGGAACTTGATTATCCTGCCAAATATCTGCATAGCACTTTGGGGAGGCAGCATGATTTTAAAGAGGGCATATAAACTGCGCCAAAAGAAAGGCGTCATAGTATTAGCGCTGATCTGTCTGGTTGCCGTTTCCTTTTTTGATACTCGTGCGAAAATCAATCTTTTAAATGATTGGACTGCAAAAATTGGCTTCGCTGTTACCTATATTTATATCCCGATTTTATTTATCGCCACTTTGATAGCCAAGAAGGTGAAGAATAAAAATGAAAATTAGAAGTTTTTTTTTGGTTTTAGCAGCAGTCATCACACTTTCAGGTTGTGTCGAAAAAGAAATCATTGATGATGTCAATATTGAGATGGGCGTTGGCTATGATTTAGTTGAGGATGACAAAATTGAAGGTACGGTCATGATTCCCATTTTCAATCCTGATAAAAAAATCGGCAATTTCACCTATTCCGCGACTGCCACGAGCAGCAGGGATCTCATACAGGAAGTTCAGCGAAAATCCGCTCAGCCTCTCGTAACTGGGTCATTGGAAATTGCTTTATTCGGAGAAGGCATTGCTAAAAAGGGAATTAGAGAGTTTACAGATGCATTCGAACGCGATGCAAGTATCGGTGCGAGGGTTTATTTTGCTGTCGCTGATGAGTCAGCAAAAAGCATCTTATCAGGGACATATGGCAACAGGGGGAACGCAATCCATTTATCCCAGCTGATTGAGCACAATATGGAAACACGGAATCTTCCAATTACAAACATGCACCTTTATTTATTCGACCTCTATCAGGAAGGGAAAGACCCCTACCTTCCTATTTTAAAAAAGGTAGAGCCCGAAATTATTGATATAGTTGGGATTGCTTTATTTAAAGATGATAAGCTCATGAGCGAACTCCCTCCAGAAAAAATGTTCTTCTTTAAGCTGCTTACAGACAAGTTCAGCGAAGGGTCATTTAAATTGGATGTCGGTAAGGAGAAAGTGGTAATAAAAGACTTGGATTCAAAACATAAAATCAAGCTGACGAAACGGGATCCCTATATCATTACCGTAGAAATCAAGATCAAAGGCCTGGTTCGTGAATATACAGGACGTATTGTAACACCAGAGATTATTAAGAAGATCGAAAAAGAATTCGAAGCACAGGTCAACAAAGAAGCCAGCGCAATGATCAAGGATTTCCAGGAGCAGGGCATCGATCCCGTAGGATTTGGCGAGTTCATAAAAAGCAAGACAAGAGGCTTCGATTTTAAAAGATGGGAAGACGAATATAAGAATTTAACCGTCAATGTTAAAACCGATATGATTATAACTGAGGTAGGGATTGTTGAGTAAATCGAAAGAGGGTGTCCCAAAAGTATTTTGGGACACCCTCTTTCATTTTGCTTAAGCTGTGGTCGAGAACATGTATTTCTTGTAATGGTACCGTATCGAGAAAATCAAGCTTACCGCCAGCATATTTCCCATAAGCGAGCTTCCGCCATAACTGATGAACGGCAGAGGAATACCTGTGATTGGCAAAAGTCCGATGGTCATGCCGATATTCTGGAATACGTGGAAGGTGATCATGCTGATGACACCGACACAGATGTAAGTATAGAAATCGTTTTTTGTTTCCATGCCAATTTTCGTGATTTGATAAATCAGAAGGAAAAATAAACTTACGACGATACTTGCTCCAACAAAGCCGAATTCTTCGCCAATAATACTGAATATGAAATCAGTGTGGCTCTCCGGCAAATACACTTCCCTTGTTCCATAACCCTTCCCCACCGTTTCACCTGAACCGATGGCCAGCAGCGACCTCGTCAGCTGGAAGCCGGTTGTACTCTGGTAATTATAAGGGTCAAGCCAGGAATAGATCCTTCCGAATTGATACTCCTTCACCCCAAGATATTTCTCAAGGATTTCAGGCTTCCAGATCACAAAATAGAATATGATTGAAATCAGTGTTAGGCCTGTCCCGAAAATTGGCACAAGCAGCTTCCAGGTGATGCCCGAGATGAAAATCATCCCAAGCATGATCGCAATATAAACAAGCGATGTACCAAGGTCAGGCTGCTGCATGACGAGCAAAAGCGGAACCATCGTGACAATACCGATTTTAATCAAAAGCCAGAAGTCTGTTTGCATACTTTTCAGCCGATATTTCTGATGATGGTCAACAATCACCCTCGCAAGTGCCAGGATGATGAACACTTTCACCAGCTCAGAAGGCTGCAGGGTACCCATTGCCGGCACCCTGTACCAGCTTTTCGCTCCATTGATGACAGGAGCAATCGTTGAAGGTGCAACGATCAAACCTGCCAGCAGGACCAACCCAAAGCCGTACGCGTACCAGCTCAGTTTTTGCAGCTGGTCAGAATCGAGTGTAATGACCGCGGTTATGATGCCGGCACCAATGACGTACCAGATAATTTGCTTTATTAAAAAGTTTTCAGAGCCATACTGTCCCGTCGTCTGGGCACTGTAAATGGCAACACAGCTTGAAAGAAATAATAGAATCAATATCGTAACCAGCCCATAGTCGAGCCGGGAATTCGTTTTTGGATTCGAAGTCATTTTTATTCCCCTTTTAAAATGAAGGCAATTTCCAACTGGAATGAGCGCTAAGGAAGTTTTTTTATAAGGCATGAAAATCGAGCCTT
Organism: Mesobacillus sp.; assembly: GCF_047739415.1. Taxonomy (GTDB): domain Bacteria; phylum Bacillota; class Bacilli; order Bacillales; family Cytobacillaceae; genus Mesobacillus. Next base: position 4,900 of record NZ_JBIQOE010000112.1, read on the forward strand.
ACTTGAAGAACTGTTCAATACTTCATTATATTTTTTTCGACAATAAATCACAACTTCTGACTATGAAATGGTTATTATTACATATCTAAATTATTTTATTCAGGAAATTTGGCGCAGGTAAATGGGGGTTGGCTTCCTTTTTGATTATTGGGCTGATTTATTTCATAAAAGAAATAGAATGACGGACAGGTATTCTGATTTTTTCGGGATTTGCGTCCGTCATGACCCTGATGACGGACAGGTTCTCTGCTTTTTCCGGGGTTTGTGTCCGTCATCGTGTCCGCTGTAAATTTTGCGTGCATAGAGATGGGACATGTTTCATAGCTTTGTAAGGGACAAAGTCTTTGAAAAAGTGGGGAATTGTATGCTATCAAAAATTGAAGCGTTCTTTCTTGGGATTATCCAGGGGCTGACTGAGTTTTTGCCGATCAGCAGTACTGGACACCTTTATCTGGGCAGGAATTTATTCGGTCTTGAAGAGGCCGGCCTGCTGCTCGACACGATGCTTCACGTGGGTACGCTGCTTGCGGTGTTTGTGTTTTATAGATATGAATTCATCAAGATATTGAAAAATCCGTTTGGGAAGCTCACCTTCCTCCTTGTTGTCGGTACGCTTCCGGCTGTCGTTGTCGGATTGCTGTTTGAGGATTACTTTGATGAGATCTCCAAAACGGGTGTGACGATTGGCTGGGAATTCCTGATTACCGGGACATTGATGTGGTTTGCTGATTCAATAAAAAACGGCCGCAAAAAGATGGATGATATCAGTTATACAGATGCGCTGGTGATTGGCAGCTTCCAGGCGGCGGCGATTTTTCCGGCGATTTCGCGATCCGGTTTGACGATTGTCGCGGCGCTATGGCGTAAGCTCGACCGCGAGACTGCAGCCTACTTTTCTTTCCTGCTTTCAACGCCTGCGATTCTTGGAGCGATTGTCCTGCAGGGAAAAGATCTTTTCAGCGGCGGAAGTGAGACGATTTCGATTCAGGCATTGTTGATTGGGATCATTTCAGCAGCAATTTTCGGATATATTGCGGTAAAATGGATGATTGGCTATTTAAAAAATCATTCTTTGAAGCCTTTTGCAATTTATGTGTGGATAATGGGGCTTGTTGTACTGTATTTCCAGTATGCAGGGCAGTTTTGAAACTTTCTATAGCGGGATTTTCATTTTTATAGCGACTTTTTCATTTTTATAGCGACTTTCACCTTTTTATAGCGACTTTTTCGTTTTTATAGCGAGTTTCATCTTTTTATAGCGAGTTGGAAATTAACGCTGATTTTTTCCAGTTCCCGTTAGTAAAAAAATGCACACCATCACAAAAATGGTGTGCATTTTGCATTCTATCAGCAGCCGCCGTCTCCGCCCATCAGAACAAGACCTTCGCGATATTCGTCATATTCAAGTGCCATACCTTCAGTATAGTCGACGATATTGGATTCGATAGCGACCTGGATTTCATTAATTACTGTTACATGATCATCTTCTTCCGGCTCCTCCAGAGCCAGACCAATCTGCGGGCCTCCTCAGCCAAAGCCGCCGAAATAGACGCGGATACCTGCTGCGTTGCGCTCAGCGAGGATTTCTTTTAAAATGTCGCGCGCTTTATCTGAAATCTGCATTCTCCCTGTTCCTTTCTACATCAATTCTGTCTAATGCTTAGTTTACCATGGTATCTATAAGAAATACACAATACTGCCCGGAGTATTTCGAGAAGGTTATATTTGGAAAATAACGGGAATGAATTGGTACTTTTATACCTAAATTGTGAACATTTTTCGATAATCTCACAATAAAACTAAACAAAACATAACAAAACTTAACAAAAACTCTACCTATTTATCTAATATTTTATTATATTTAGTTTATTAAGGAAAGGAGGGAATTCATTTGCAAATTTATACTCCTGACGAAATTGCGGCCATGCTAAAAATTTCTAAGCATACCGTCTATGAATTGATTAAACGTGGGGACCTGTCTGCTTTTAAAGTAGGCAATAAAATGAGAATAGAAGAAAGAGAGTTTGAAAGATATAAAGCCAGTATGTCCGCAAATCCAGCCAGAACTAAGGACTCCAAGGATTTGCATACTTTGCAGCTGGCAGGCAGCCATGATTTCCTTGTTGAGCAGCTTGTTAAGTACATAGCGTCAGAAGGAACAGGACTATCCATCACTCCCTCCTACATCGGCAGTCTTGAAGGATTGATGATGCTTTACAGAGGCAGTGCCGATATCGCTGCGGTCCACTTGCTCGACCCGGCATCGCAGCAATACAATCTTCCCTTCATCCGCCAGCTGTTTGTCCATGAGCCAATTACGGTGATGAGACTTGCTTCAAGGGAACAGGGTTTGATCGTTGCAAAAGGCAATCCAAAGAACATCACCGGAGTCAAAGACCTCGCAAGAAGTGATGTCACGATCATCAATCGCCAAAAAGGTGCCGGAACCCGCTTCCTGCTCGATTCCTTCCTGGCCAGTGAAAAACTTGAGCCAGCAGCAGTGACGGGTTACGAAAATGAAGAATGGACGCACCTTGGCGCGGGGGCCCATATCAACAGAGGAACTGCAGATGCTGCCTTCGGGATCAGATGCGCAGCAAGCCAGCTTGGACTAGACTTCATCCCGCTCACGGAGGAACAGTTTGATCTAGTGTTCCGCTGGACTCCTGGAAATAAAGAAGCTCTCCAGCATTTGACCGACCTGATCCAACTTACCAATTTCAAGGATAGCATTGCCGACCTTGATGGCTATGATGCTGAGGAGTTCGGAAAAATCATTTACGGAAACCACTTATCGGAGGCATAAGAATGAAATTCAAACAATTAATTCCTCTTTTACTTGTACTAATGTTTGCTTTTGTAACAGGCTGTTCTGATTCAACGACAACAGAAGCTGAAAAAGACCCAGAAACGAAAACAGAAAAAACCGATTTGATCCTTGCTACCACTACAAGTACTCAGGACAGCGGATTGCTTGATGTCCTGAAACCTGATTTTGAAGAAAAAAACAATTTCAATCTTAAGATCATCGCTGTTGGCACAGGACAGGCGCTTGAAATGGGAACGCGCGGCGAAGCGGATGTCCTTCTCGTTCACGCACCTGCTGCGGAAGAGGAGCTTGTGAAAAGCGGAGATGCGATCAACCGCCAGAAGGTCATGTACAACGACTTTATCCTTGTCGGCCCTGCTGAAGACCCGGCAAAAGTAAAAGGGTTATCAGTAACTGATTCTTTGGCAAAAATCATTGAATCCAAAGCGTCATTTGTATCACGCGGGGATGACTCCGGCACTCATAAAAAGGAACTTGAGCTATGGAAGAAGTCTTCGCTTGATCCGAAAAGCCTTGGCGAAACATACATTGAGGCTGGACAAGGGATGGGTGCAACTCTGCAAATTGCCTCTGAGAAAAAGGGCTATACTTTGACAGACAGAGCTACCTATCTCGCACAGAAAAAGAACATGCCTGACACTGAAATTTTGGTAGAAGGCGATGAAAGCCTGCTGAATATTTATCATGTTATGCAAGTGAACGACGAAAAACATGATAAAGTAAATGCAGAAGGTGCAAAAGCATTTGTTGAGTATATGGTTTCAGAGGATACAAAGAAAATCATCAAGGAGTTCGGTGTGGACGAATACGGTCAGCCATTGTTCTTCCTTTTTGAATAAAATGAACAGATTCGTTTACTAGACTAAATACGAAAGAAAGCCTGATTGCCCATGGAACTTTTACTAGAAGGATTGAAAAAAGCGATAGAGATGATCTTATCAGGAGATCGGGAAATTTTCGAGATTACATTACTTACACTTCGAGTCTCGATTACCGCTGTCTTGATCAGCACATTGATCGGCATTCCGGCCGGGATGTTCCTTGGACTTGCCCGCTTCCCAGGCAGGAAGTTCATCCTAGCCCTTGTCAATATTGGCATGGGTCTCCCTCCTGTTGTCGCCGGCCTATGGATCACTCTTTTCCTGTGGCGATCTGGCCCGCTTGGAGATCTTGCCTGGCTTTACACACCGACAGCGATCATCATGGCCCAGATATTGGTGTCGCTGCCGATTGTTACAGCGCTGACAAGTACGGCATTCCAGCAGATCAATCCGAAGTTGATTTTGCAGGTGAAAGCGCTTGGAGCAACGAAATTGCAGCTTTACTGGATCTTGATGAAAGAGGTAAAACTAGCGATCCTTGCTGCCATCATCGCAGGGTTCGGACGGGTCATTGCCGAAGTCGGAGCCGCAATGATGGTCGGCGGCAATATCAGCGGCGAGACAAGGATCCTGACGACATCGATTGTCATGGAGGTATCAAAAGGCAACTTCGATATCGCCCTTGCACTTTCGTTCATCCTAATGACTCTGGCATTCATCATTACGTTTACCCTGACTTATTTACAGCAAAGGAAGCGGAGCCTATGACCTCACTGATTACTGTGAAAAACCTGGAAGTAAGAGCAGGCAGGAAAAGTCTGCTGTCTATCCCCCACTTTGAAATTCAAGACGGGGAAGTTCTTGGAATCATGGGTCCGAATGGTGCCGGAAAGAGTACTTTTATCAAAGCTTTGTCTCTGCTGGAAAAGCCAGCTCATGGAGCGATTTTTTTCAAGGATCAGGATATCTCTGATGACTTGACTCTTGAGATGCGCAGGAAGTTCGCTGTCGCGATGCAGCAGCCGTTGCTTCTTGACACAACCGTTTTTCAAAATGTCGCAATCGGCTTGAAGCTAAGAAAACTTCCACGTATGGAAGTAAAAAAGAAGGTTGCGTACTGGCTCGATAAATTCCAAATCAGCCATCTCACAAAAAAACATGCCGCCCATCTGTCCGGCGGCGAGGCCCAGCGTGTCAACCTTGCGAGGGCGATGGTTCTGGAACCCGAAGTCCTGTTTCTCGATGAACCCTTCTCTGCCCTTGACTTCCCCACCAAGGTGCAGTTATTGAAGGACATTAAGTCGATCATACAGCAGACGAAAACGACTACCGTCTTTGTCAGCCACGATCTTATGGAACTGAAATACCTTGCCGGAACGCTGGCTATCTTGATGGATGGCGAGCTGAAACAGACCGGTCCCACAGAGGAAGTGTTGTCATCCCCCAACGCATCTGCTTCCACTTTTATAAATGAATGGAAAAGCCTTCTCAATTAGTTGCAAACAGCATGGCACAAACGCCATGCTGTTTTTTCTGGCTTGAATAGCCATTTTAATTGGATTGTTGCATGGCTGCCAAAAGCTATGCTGTTTTTTTATAAAAAGGAAATCCCTCTCTTTTGTCTAATTACTACTTTATAAAACCTTCAAAGGAGTCTGTACACAAATGGAAATGAATATGGATTTTACAACCCACAAACAAATGGCGATTGACTTGTTCAACCTGGCCTGGGATCTGATGGAAAAACAAGATCGGACGGAAAGTGATGATGATACCATGCTTTATGCGGCGATGGCTTCCCGCTACCATTGGGGCGTTGTCGGCATGCCTCTGAATTTCGCCCGCGGGGAATGGCAGATTTCAAGAGTGTATGCGATACTTGGGAGAAGCGAGTCCGCCCTCCATCATGCGAGGAAGTCGGAGAAACTCTGTCTGGAGCATGCTCTTGGCGAATTTGACCTTGGTTTTGCTTATGAGGCGATCGCGCGTGCATATGCCCTGACAGGAGAAGCTGCCGACCAGGAACGATACATGAGCCTCGCGCTTGAAACTGCGGAAAAGGTTGAGATGGAAGCAAATAGAGACTGGCTTTTGAAGAATATCCATTCAGTCAGCACAGGGTACATACCAGTGTGAAGCAAAATTAAGAACAGTAAGTTTACATAAAGGAGAATTGCAATGAACTACGCGATCATAACTGGTGCCTCAAGGGGCCTTGGAGCATCAGCAGCACAACGATTCATCTCAGATGGAATTCCTGTCATTACCGTTTCCAGGAATGAAAATAGCACTTTGAAACATGCTGCAGAGAGCGCCGGAATCAGCTATACACACTATAGATGCGACCTTTCTTCTCCACAGCAGGTTCAAAGCGTCTTCGCACAAATCTGTGATGATATTTTTCAACATGCGGAAAATGTGTATGTCATCAATAATGCCGGAGTCATCGAACCGATTGATGTGGCCGGGGAGCTTGATGCGTCTTTGGTCCAGACGAATGTCCAGGTGAATCTGACTGCACCGATCCTGATCAGTAATTTATTTTTACAAAAAGCAAAAGGAACTGGCACCAGAGTCATCATCGCCAATGTAACATCTGGCGCTGGTGAGCGGCCAATCCAGGGCTGGAGCATTTATTGCAGCACGAAAGCTGCCGTCAATATGTTCACGATGACCGCTGGCCTTGAGCTTGAGAACAATGGAAGCAGCAGTAAGATCATCGCCTTCAGCCCGGGTCTGATGGATACTGATATGCAGGTGACAATCCGCTCTTCCTCAGAAGAGGCGTTCGCCGATGTGGATACCTTCAGGAATTACAAAGAAAGCGGCAATCTTCGCAGTCCTGATACTGTTGCTGGAGCGCTTGTAAATCTAGTACTGGCTGAAAACCTCGTAAACGGGAAGATTTATAAGGTGAATGACTTACTGTAAAAAAGCGTAAGCACGATGGTCAAAATATTCTTATGAAGTCAAAAGGCGAAGGAGCACTGATTCTTCGCTTTTCTGCTCTGTTTCTGGATACTTTTTTAGTATGATGAAGGTATGATTGATCATGGGAGTGGCATAAATGGATCGGATCTCTTTTAAAATCGGGGCAGTATTTTTCATAACGATATTGCTGGTCGAAGGTGTGTTATTCTACTACCTTCACTCTTCTATCATCCATTCAAGGATCGACGAGGAGCTAGCTTCCCTGCAAACGCGCGGTAATAATCATCGTGATATTCTGGAAACTTCCTATTCCCGGGAAACAATCCACCATATCACGACAATGGAATCGAGGACGGACACACATGTTATTATCACTGATAAAACAGGGGTAATCGTTTCTTCTTCCGTACCGACCGATGACTCGATGCAGGACATAATCACAGAAACTCCAGAAGATGTTCCGAGGGCTGGGTTGATTTTAGAAGATGACTGGCAAGACAAGCAATATATTGCGTCGGTAAGCCCCATGGAGAACGAGGGTGCTGTTTATATGTTCAAGAATACCGAGCGGGTCCAGAGCCTGATTGCCAAGCTGAACAAGCATTTCTGGCTTGCCGGAATCCTGCTGCTGACCTCAATGGCCGTAATCACCCTTTTCCTATCAAGATTCATTACTAAGCCCGTCATTAAGATGAATGAAGCGACTTCAAAAATCCGCCAGGGCGACTATTCTGTCACTCTGCCCCGCCGTGGAAACGATGAATTGGGTGAGCTTGCAGAATCGATTCAGGTACTTGCTGATGACCTAAACCACATGAAAAGGCAGCGGAATGAGTTCCTCGCGAGCATTTCACATGAATTGCGGACCCCGCTCACCTATATAAAAGGGTATGCAGACATCGCGGGTAAACCAGGAACAGGTTCTGAGGACAGAAGCCAATACCTACAAATCATCTACGAAGAGGCAACCAAGCTTTCAGGTCTGGTCAAAGGATTATTTGACCTAGCCAAAATGGATGAGAACACTTTTACAATCCAAAAAGAACGTTTGGAGCTTTGTGCATTCATGCGCGGAATTCACTCGAGGATGGCACCATCTTTTACCGAAAAAAATATGACGCTTAATTTTGCCTGTCACGGGGAAGTCTATATCGAGGCTGACCCGGTCCGCTTTGAACAAATTATCATTAATTTGCTGGATAATGCCAGAAAGTATTCAGAAGAAGGAACTGCGGCGACAATGCAGGTTTCCAAAAAGAATGGGCATATCCATATCACCGTAATGGATCAAGGAAAAGGTATTCCTGAAGAAGACCAGGCTTGGGTTTTTGACCGGTTTTACCGGGTCGACAAGTCACGGTCGAAAGCTTTGGGAGGTTCGGGACTCGGACTTGCGATCGTAAAGGAACTTGTAGAAGCACATGGCGGGAAAATTGCGGTTCGCAGCGAGCTGGGCAAAGGCACTACATTCGAAATAATTCTTTGAGTGGTTTTAAATGTCTGAAACATGGAATACATAACAAGAGGGGTGATGTCATTGAAACGAGTTAATTCGTTGGTGGAAATTGTTGAAGCTGTGAAGAAAGAACGCAATGGCAATAAAGTCTTGCTCAATCAGCACGAAACCTCACGCTCCGCTGTCACTTTGGGTGACGAAGACACAGAATCCGGCACGAGGCTCCACGTGAAGGCTTTGCTGAATGATTCCCTTTATTACTCAGAGGTATTTACGGATGACACGCTGTATGAGGAAGCGAACGGGCTGATCCAGGAGTTGAAAGGTCTCGCGGAGGTTGAGTTAGTCAGCGAGAAAGAGATTGAACGATTAGTTGAAAAATGAGTTTTAAAGGGCAGCTGAGTGCAAGCTGTCCTTTTTTATTTGATTGCCAAAAAATCCATTTGTTCTATTTGCGAATAAGAGTAGAATTTTACGAATAAAAATATTTTTTTGCGATTAAGCAGTAGAATTTTACGAATAAAAGTATTTTTTTTGCGATTAAACAGTTGGTTTTTGCGAATAAAAGTATTTTTCTGCGAATGAAGTTAGTTTTTCAAGGATTAAACGCACATTTTAGCATATAAAATCCTCTTAATGTATTACCACCCTTATACCGGGAAAACTAGCTTTGTACTCACTATAAGGAGGGCTTATAATGACGAAAAAGTTCAATAAAGGCAGCAAAAATCAAAATTCGCCAAAACTGGGTAACCAGATGGCCGAGTTTTCCGGCGAATTGACGAGCGGGGACAACAGCAAGGGGAACAAACGTAACAAAGACCAGAGCGATAAAACCGATCGTCACCACTAGATTCTCCAGAACAAAAAGCGCAAGCGCCTCGTTCAGTCCTGACAAGCGCTGGAGGGCCGACCGGTGAAGTCGTTCTTTGACTTCATTGGGCGGACCGAAGCGACTCGAGGGGCTAGGCGCTGGAGCTGGATTAAGATAACTTCATG
>NZ_JBIQOE010000113.1:0-2615 GCF_047739415.1 Mesobacillus sp.
CAATGAAGGATCCATCATTCTATGATGTAATTGTCGATGCATTAGATTTTGGGGGGCAAAAAGATTTCTCCAGATTTAATGATCTGGAAATGATTTATCTATACATCCATGAAAAAAAGGATTTGAATGACAAAAACAACCGACAAAAAAATACGATTGAAGAATACATAAGGGAATTGCTTTTATTTTATAAGCAGCTGGTGGAAAATGCGGTAAGCTTCGAAATAGAGTTGGAGATTTTGGATTATCAATTATTAAAGAGGTTAAACGAAAGAAATTTAAGGAAGTACCAGGATTGGCTAAAAACAGCTCCCCTTGGGAAAGGTGGAAAGGTTTATTCAGCAGCAACGAAATATCGTAAGACTGTAATCGTAAAAGGATTTCTAAAATTTTTATTCGAGAAAGACTATATCGAGCATTCGTTACATAAAGACATGTCCAGCAGCAACCTTCATTCAAGCGATATACCTATAAAAGAAATCAGTTCAGAGGAAGTTCTTCACTTAATACAGTACTTTAAGAATCACCCTATCCTTTACTCTTTGATATCCACACTTGCAACTACGGGCATTCGTGTGAATGAATTGTGTACTGCTACAGTCGGTGACCTGGAATATATAGATGGAGAGTATTGGTTGACGGTAAAAGGGAAAGGGAACAAATTCAGGCAAGTATTGATTCACGGTAATGTATTGGAGACGATTAGGAAGTTTAGAAATAGGAGAAGAGTAGATTTCCATATTGGAAAGAGAGATGAATCTCCACTCTTTATTACTTCTAAAGGCAAGGCATATGACTCTAAATATCTTTCAAATTATCTAATTAAGAAAATAAATCAAGCGGATCTCGAATTTGTTCAAATGCGGAAGGAGCCCATTACACCACATACATTAAGGCATGGCTATGCTCAGATTAGCGCTGACCAGGGAGCAGATCTATTAACCATTCAAGAATCCCTTGGCCATGTACAATTGAAAACCACCCAACGATATTTACAGAGAAAGACATCACGTAAGCGTAATGCGGCTCATGCTTGGAAGAATTCAGAAATGTTGAGAAACATATGAGGAGATTCTCCATTCATGAGTGAGATTAAAACACAAAAAAGTCTCTAGTCTATTTTAGACTAGAGATCAGTTTGTAGACAAAAGGGGTTCGGAATGGTCTCATTCCGAACCCCTTTTTGGATTTCATCGGATTTTCAAAGAAAATAGACTCTATTAGCTATACTTTTAGGCCATTACTGGACTTCTCCATGTCCAGTTGGCCATCTTCTTCAAGTTTAAGGCAGCGAAAGTAAGCATCGCCTGCATCGACAATTTTTTAAGTCCCCTCAGGGTTGTCCAACGCATGCCATGCTTTTCTTTTGCATCTGCGAATACGCGCTCAATGGTTTCTTTGCGCTTCGCATAAATTTGTTTTACTTCTGGTTTGTGCCTTAAGTGGTCTGCCTCTTCCACATACTCCTGCCAGATATGGCGCGTGACCACCTTTTGATGGTCCTTGCTTTCTGTGCATTGCGCTAAAAATGGGCAGTTGGCGCAGATCTGTTTAGGGGATTTATATTCACGATACCCCTCTTTAGTTGTGGTCGAATACTTTAGGACCTCACCGGCAGGGCACAAGTAACAGTCATAAAATTCGTCATACACATAGTCATATTTGCGGAAAAAGCCATCCTTCGTCCGTGGTCGGGTATAAGGCAAAGCCGGGATCATTTCGTTTTCCATCAGAAACTTCGTAATAGCCGGAGTTTTATAGGCTGCGTCGGCCGCAACGGCATTAGGCTTTCCAACTGTCTCTATCACTTGTTCTACCAGTGGCTCAAGGATCAGGCTGTCATGCGTGTTACCAGGTGTCACAATTGTCCCCAGGACAAATCCGTTACGGTCTGATGCCGCATGAAAGGAGTAGGCAAACTGCTTTGTCCGTTCGTCCTTGACGTAGTATCCACTCTCCGGATCGGTTGTGCTTTCCTTGATTTCTTTCGATTCTTCCTTATCAAACTTATCAGGAGGAAAAGGTTTTTTCCCATGGTCTTCCCGATCCTGATTAATTTCTACCTGGAGTTTCTCTTGATACGCCCGTGTTTCCTTACGCACCACTTTCTTCTCGAATTTATGCTTATTCGCACTTGCTTTTACATGGGTTGAATCAATAAAGACATGTTCAGCACTAATGAGTTTCTTATCAGCTGCGGTCTTAAGAATTCGATAGAAGATCTGTTCAAACAAATCGGTGTCTTTAAAACGGCGTTCGTAATTCTTCCCGAAGGTGGAGAAGTGGGGCACTTTATCATGGAATCCATAACCCAAAAACCAGCGATAGGCCATATTCGTTTCTACTTCGGCAATGGTCTGACGCATGGAACGGATGCCAAAGGTATATTGAATGAAGGTGAGTTTAATTAAAATCACAGGGTCAATGCTTGGTCGCCCTACTTCCGAATACACATCCTTCACCAAGTCATAAATGAAAGAAAAATCAATGGCTGCTTCCATCTTACGGACTAAATGTTCCTTAGGAACCAGCTGGTCTAAAGCCACCATTTCTAATTGATCTCGTTGGATTGGATTATTCTTCGAAAGCATCTTTATCACCTCAAGCGTTATATG
>NZ_JBIQOE010000114.1:0-20253 GCF_047739415.1 Mesobacillus sp.
TACGGACTTGACCAGGATTCAAAGGAGGAAAAAGTAGATGAGCCAGTTTCTCGTTAAAGAAGGCGTAAAGAACCAGATTCGCAAAGGTGAAAAACTAGTCACAACGCATTGCTGCTACTGCGGGATGCAGTGCGGCATGCATATCCGTGTCGATGAAAAGAATAACAAAGTTGTCGGTGTAGAACCGCGTTATGACTGGGTTTTAACAAGAGGGAAGATGTGCCCTAAAGGGGTTACGGCGTACCAGACGATCGACCATCCAGACCGCATCAAGACACCTTTGATCAAAAAGAATGGAAAGTTCGTTGCTGCAACCTGGGAAGAAGCGCTTGATCTGATTGAAAGAAAGTATAAAGAGATCCAGGGAACATACGGCAAGGATGCGCTGGCTGTGTATGGCGGTGTGTCAATGACAAATGAAAAATGCTACCTTGTAGGAAAATACGCACGTGTCGGACTGGGCACTCGTTATATCGATTATAATGGCCGCTACTGCATGAGTTCTGCTGCCGGCGGATTCAATAAGACGCTTGGAATTGACCGGGGATCATCACTTCCGTGGACGGAACTCGAGCATAGTGACTGCTTCTTCATGGCAGGCTCTAACACTGCAGAATGTCACCCTACTAGTATCCAGTGGTTCTGGAAAGCGAAGGACAAAGGCGCAAAGCTCATTGTTGCCGATCCGCGTGAAACTGCAACTGCAAGAGTTGCTGATGTTCACCTTGATCTTCTTCCTGGAACAGACTCTGCTTTAGCAAATGGAATCATGCACTTGCTGATCAAACATGATTATGTGGATCACGAATATGTCCAGGAGCGCTGCAATAATTTCGAAGAATTGAAAGAAATGACAGCTAAATTCACGCCAGAATATACATCGAAAATTACTGGTGTCGCAGCAGAAAAAATCATCAAAGCTGCACACATCTTTGGAAAGTCACCTCGTTCAGTCGTGATGTTCGCTCGCGGAGCGGAACAGCAGACAGCAGGTGTTGATAACGTAAGTCTTTACACGTCCATGGCATTATTGCGCGGCCAGATCGGCAAATTTGCTTCTGGTGTAGCCACTTTTACAGGCCAGGGAAATGGCCAGGGCGGTCGTGAACACGGCCAGAAAGCTGACTTGCTTCCAGGATACCGGAAGCTTACTGATCCTAAAGAAGTTGAATACGTTTCAGGTGTATGGGGCATTAAGCCGGAAGACATGCCGCAGCCAGGGGTTTCAGCATATGAAATGTTCCACCTGATGGAAGCTAAGACAATTCGCGGGCTTCATGTCATTTGCTCAAATCCGGTTGTATCATCACCAAATATAAACTATGTTCAAGAACAACTGGAAAACCTTGATTTCTTAGTCGTAAATGATTTCTTCCTTTCTGAGACAGCTGAACTTGCAGATGTTGTACTTCCAGCGACAACATGGGCTGAGGATGAAGGAACGACTACAAATACGGAAGGCCGAATCATCCATATCCGTAAAGTCGTTGATCCGATCGGTGAATCCAAACCAGACTGGGAGATTATGAGCCTGATTGCTGAACGTCTCGGTAAAGGCCAGCACTTCCAATATAATGAGCCAAGAGAGATCTTCGATGAACTTCGCCTTGCATCAAAAGGCGGCAAAGCCGATTACTATGGTGTCACCTACGAAAAAATCGATGAACAGGACGGTGTTTTCTGGCCGGCTCCTGCACTTGACCATCAGGGAACTCCTTCGATGTTCAAAGAGAAGTTCGAAACGCCAGATGGCAAAGCGAATCTCGCGGTTTGTGATTACAGAGGACCTGCAGAAGTACAGTCAAAAGAATATCCACTTTGGCTGACTACAGGCCGTGTCGTATTCCATTACCTTTCAGGAAACCAGACAAGACGCGTCGACTTCCTGAAGGAGCAATGTCCAGAGCCATTCGTGGAAATGCATCCTGAACTGGCAAGCCAGTACCAGATTGAGAACGGCGAAAGAGTGAAGCTTACCACTCCGCGAGGCGATATGATCGCTCCGGTAAAAATAACGAAAGCAATCCGCAAAGATACGATGTTCGTCCCTTATCACTGGGGCAAAAAGCTGGCGGTCAACCAATTGACCAGCCCGGCGTTGGATCCAATCTCACGGATGCCTGAATTTAAAGTCTGTGCTGTAAAACTTGAAAAACTGACTAAATAGGAGGAACGGCCATTATGAATAAAATAATGTATCTAGAATTTGAACGCTGTATCGGATGCCGTGCCTGCCAGGCAGCCTGCCGTGAGTGCGGAGACCATGATGCAAAAGAACGGAACTATGTAGAATATGTTGACTTTACCGAATCACGCCAGACCTTCCCGATGCTGTGCATGCAATGTAAAGACCCGGCATGTGCGCGTGTATGCCCGGCTAACGCAATCCAGATCACGGATGAGGGCGTCGTGCTTTCCGCGATGGAAGAGAAGTGTATCGGCTGCCGCAACTGTACGTTTGGCTGCCCATTCGGTATCCCGAAATTCGACTTCGAGAAGAACAAAATGTACAAATGCGATATGTGCTATGACCGAACACGTCATGATATTGCGCCAATGTGTGCATCTGTTTGCCCGAGTGATGCCATCCGCTTCATCGACTTTGATGAAATGCAGCAATTGCGCAGAAAACGTACCCAAATGAACCTCGTTGAAGGCAAAAAGCCGCAAGAGGGCAATAAATGGGATTACGTACCTGAATTCTTCGGCGTATATACTGATTCACAATCATAATAGAAATGCGGAAGCGCCTTGGTGAGCCCCGACAAGCGCTGGAGGGCCGACCGGTGAAGTCGCTCTTTGACTTCATTGGGCGGACCGAAGCGTCTCGAGGGGGTAGGCGCTGGAGCTGGACACTTCTCGAAGTAAGTAGAAATTAACAAGAAAATTTCATGCAGCCGGCCAGAAAAGAGCGCTAAGTTCATTAGGGCCGGCTCTATTTTTAGATCGATAATTACTATATTGGCGAAAATCTGATTTTATTGGCGAAGTTCACTACTTTATTGGCGAAAATAAAATTATATTGGCGACTTGGAAATTTTCAGCGATTTTTTCCAGTTGGGTTTCAACTAATTTGATATAAGGTAGGGAATAATAACCCATCCTAAAAAAGAGGTGCTTTAAACATGTTAAAAGGAAATGTGCTGGCGGTGACAAGCGGAAAAGGCGGAGTTGGGAAGTCTTCACTATCAGTGAATCTTGCGCTCGCGCTTCAAAAGCTTGGCAAGTCCGTTGCAATCATCGACCTTGATATATACGGATTCAGTGTACCGAAAATACTTAATATAGATGCAAAACCAAAAACCTTCAACGGAAAGATCATTCCGGTTGAGGCACACGGCATAAAGGTGATGTCAATGGGATTCCTTGTGAAGGATAATGAACCGATCGTTTGGCGCGGCCCGATGCTCGGCAAAATGATCCAGCATTTTACAGAAGATGTCCTCTGGGGAGAAATGGATTATTTCATTCTCGATATGCCTCCTGGCACGGGAGATGTAGCGCTTGATATGCACCTGATGATTCCGCAGAGTAAGGAAATCGTCGTGACGACACCGCATAAGGCTGCTTCATTCGTAGCGGAACGCGCTGGTTCAATGGCAATCAAGAGCAAGCATGAAGTCATCGGCGTGGTTGAAAATATGTCATATTTCAAGCCCGAAGACAGCGACCAGAAGTATTTCATTTTTGGTAAAGGCGGCGGCGAGGAGCTTGCAGCACAGCTTGGTACGGAATTGCTGGGACAGCTGCCAATACAGGAAGCGGATGAGAATAGTGAGACACCAGCGATTTCGACGGAAAATACTCCGCTATTCAAGGAATATCTTAACCTGGCAGAAAAAATCGATGCTAAGTTTTAGCTCTAGGAACAGGAGGATTTGGCTATGAGTGATGATAAAAAACAGACACATCATGAAGATGATAAAGATATGATCAAGCTGATCGATAATCTGAACAGGAAAGACGATGTCCATTTGAATAGAAGGGCGTTTTTGAAAGCTTCGTTTGGTGCCACCGTCGCCATCGGATTGGCAACGACTCCATTCGGAATCTTCACATTCCTGCGCGATGAAAATGGAGAAGTAAAGAGAGTGGAAATCACCGATATTGAAGACCTGGCAATCGGCGAATCCAGGAACTTCAACTACCCGACGAAGAATGAACCGGCCATTTTGGTGAGGACACCGGAGGACAAATTTGTCGCGTACAACAATAAATGTACTCACCTTCAATGCCCAGTTTTTTATGAGCATAAGGAAAATGTCTTGCTGTGCCCTTGCCACAAAGGTTATTTCAATGTAGACAGCGGCCAGCCGATGGCAGGACCACCGCAGCGCGAGCTTCCAAAAATCCTTCTTGAAATTAAGGATGGCAAGGTTTTCGCAGTAGGGAGGGAAGTAAGGCATGGATAAAAAACGAATTGCTTTTTTCTCGATTTTCCTGTTCCTTGCGATTAATGTGTTCTCGCTATCCAATGCCATCGAAGGCTATTATGGACTTGAAGATGAGCGTGTATATGGTGCGGTGATTGTCGCGCTGATTTCTACTCTGTTGGCAACAACGGCCTTCTTCATTTGGAGGAAGGCAGAGTATAAAAAGTAAGCTGCTGGCGATGATAAAAAGAGAGTTCTTTTAGGATATGGACAATTTCCGCAAAACTTGGAATTGGTTAACTAAAAGAGTCTGAAAGGGAGGAATATACATGGTTTCCCATTCTATTTTTCATCACGACAGCAAAAAAGAATCAATTGAGGAAGTACTTGAAAATTCTGTTGAGATTGAAGAAGATTTGATGCGCACCTACTTAATAACAGCTGAACGAGTCCACGACGATCCTGAGCTGAAGGAACGCCTTGAAAACTTCGCGGAAGGAAATGCGAAACGGACAAAGCAGCTGATTGATGAATTGAATAAAGAAAAATGAAAAAGCAGCGGAAATTATCCGCTGCTTTTCTTTAAGTATGAGTGAATTGGCGCTTCCACTTTTTTAGCTAAACTGGTTAGTCGGCACTATCTTAATATTTTCTCCTTCGAACTTCCTTTCCCCAAAAAGGGTGATCAAGGTGCAGCTCATGATACGGAATGGGCTTTCAGCGATTTCATACTCAGCAAGCAGGCCGGATCCTAATTCTTCGCCTTCTGGGTTTAAAGCCTGCACATTCTGGCCTTCAAGTGTCCTTAGCTTGGCTTTCATCAAGAATACCTTCCACTCTTCCCAATTTTTAATTAGAAACGCCTTCTCACCGTTCTCCAGATACCCTAGCTGGCAGCCTCTTTCATCAATGGCGGCTTCGTTTCCGTAGCTAATCTCCATGATAATATCCCGTAAAAATTGAAATTCATCAAGGTCAAGGTATGGATCGATCTGGAATTCAACTTCGTTTCCCGTTTCCTTGATTGTGGCAAGCGTCTTGTTGTTCCTTATGACAGATTTGTTTTTAATGTGTTCGGACTTAATATGTTCGATGGGAGTACCCATAAGTTTCAAAATAAGCATAATAATCTCCTTTATTCGGTCGACTTGTTACCTTCATTATAATGATTTTGCCCTATCTGCGGTGTGACAAACTTCATTAAGTCCCCAGAAAATCCGGATATAGTTCGAAAGCTATAGGTAGCGACATGATTCGACGAAAACTGTCAATAAATTGGATTGTTTATTAAAAAGATTACAAATTTTGCAGTGCTTGTAGCAAAACTGAAAGCTGGGTGAAATCTTGAATGAAAAATAGTTTGATAGAATACAATGATAAGGTTTGATGGCAAGCCGCAAAAGGGAAATAGAACAGTTAGCTAATACAAATTTTTAATGCCTGAAGGAGTCCGAAGGCTCTTTTTATGGTTTGGTAAATTATAAAAATTATAAGTTTTGGATAACTATATTTAGTATTCTTAATCCAGCTCCAGCGCCTAGCCCCTCGAGTCGCTTGTCTAGTTTTGCCTCCTAGAAACTCCGAAACTTCAACTCCGCCGGCAGAAGCAAAAAGCGCTTCTTTGTCGGAGTCTCCAGTTTCTGCGTTTCTGGGCAGTCGGCTATACATTTCGATTTCGGTCCGCTCAGGTGAAGTCAAAGAACGACTTCACCGGTCGGCCCTCCGTGGCACACGATGTGCTAGACCCGCCAGCCACAGGACGTGGCGTTATTAGGCGGGCAGCGCTTGTCGGGGCTGAACGAGTCGCTTGCGCTTTTTGTTCTGGATTGATCATTATGAGAAGTCGGAGGAAAGTCATGACATTTGAAGAGCAATTAATCAAAAAGTCGTATTTTGAAACTTATATGGAATCAGGAAATAGGACACATCCTGTTCGTGTTCTTGGGGAGCTTTACCTTGAAGAGCAAAAGAATGATATGCCAGATTTGTCGTATATCCGTTTTGCTCAGGGAGAGGTTTATTTTCACAATAAAGATTTTGAAGCGGCGATTTTTAAGTGGGAGAACATTACAAATGAGTTCGAGCCGTGGGCGAAAAAGAACATGGGTGATGCCTTCCTTGAGCTTGGTCTGCTTACTTCCGCGGAGGAGCTGTACCTGTCGATTCAAACAGAGAGCAACGTGCTTAAAATTGAGAGCGGCCTTCAGCTCCTATCTCTCTACATAGAGCAGGGAAAGCTTGAAAAGGCAGTTGCTGTCATTAAGAAGTCAGTGGCGCTTGATCCGGATTATCCTGGCGTAACCGAGATTGCCCGCGCTTTCTTTGAAGAGCACCAGGACTGGGATAATGCAGTAGAGCTGGCGGTAAATGAAGGTGTTCGCACCGGTTCGCCTAAGTGGTTTAGTGTCTTGAATCAGTATGTAGAACAAGGGCATACCGTTCAGTTCGCACCGGATTATTTTAACGAAGCTTTATCCGTCTTATTTCAGGTGGACAGAAGCCGGTTTGAACAGTTGTCTGTATCCCTGTGGGAAAGCTATAAGGACCAAAGTTCGTACATGACATGGCTAAGGGAATTTAACCAATTGTTCAGCGGGATGGACGGCAATAGAAAAGATGGCTGGACCCATCTGTCAGCGGTCTATCAGGACACGTATTTCGAGTTGATTAACGGGGATCGATTGATCAAGGAAATTTCACCGTTGGTCCCTGAATTGCTAACCAATTGGCTGAAAATCACAAGTCCTGTTAACAGTCTTGTATCGGCATCATCGATTATTGCGTGGAATGAGGTATTTCCAGGGACCATCACCTCGTCCGCGATTCACGATGCCGAGGATCTTATTCTGAATTCGCGCGAGTACCATGATGGCTATGAGGATAGCATGCAGCTATTCCAAAGTATCATTGAATGGGCGGAGAATCATGAGATAGAGGTCGGCAACAGGATTAAGTGGATGGTCCAGGAGCTGCAGGAGTCCAATGTTCATAATCTGTTGATCGCTGGTATAACTGGCAATGGGAAGTCCTCATTCGTCAATACCATTGTTGGGGAAGAGCTGATCACGTCACCAACTGCTGCTGTCATCCGTTTCAGGAATGAGGAGAATCCGGAAATCCATGAAATTACGGATGCAGACCTCCGCCAGATCACGGATATCGAGGACTTCAAGGAAGCGTCAGGAGTTCGCCGTCAGACGCACAAGAATGAAACAATCATTGATTTCAAGGCAGAGTTCCCATTCTTGCGGGAACACGAATTAGCATTGATTGATACTCCAGGAATCAACAGTAATAACTATGACAAGCATCCGTTATACAATTACTTGAGATTTGCTGATAGTCTGCTTTTCGTGCTCAATGCGAATGATCCTTTTACGGAAAAAGAAAGGGAAATCCTCTCGAAAATTTCAGAGTACTTCCCGGATCTGCCTATACACTTCTTGTTGAATAAAATAGATGTGATATACAGTCAGCAGGAGGCCATTGATGTTTTTGACCAGACATGGCAAGAAATCAGCCAATATTATCCTGATTCGAAAATGTTTGCTTTCTCATCAAACTATGATAAAGGCAAGCAGCTGAGGGATTTCTCTGATTTTATTCAAACAAACAGAAGCACAGTCAACTTCGAGCAGGAACGTACCGCAAAACTGCAGTTCTTCGTCAGAAGGGCGATCACGTATTTGCTTGATAAACGGATTGAAATCGAGAATAACCATATGGAATCAAACAGCTGGAATGAAGAAATGGTGAGCAAACTTAATGGCGCCATCAACCAGCTGGGGGATATTGAAGAAGAGAAGTCAAGTTCGATCCAGAAGTCATACCGAAAAATCAAGGATGAAACCCGTGCGGAAATCATTGAGAAGATTCCTGAATTATTGCGTGGGTGTTCGGAATTGGTGACGGAGGACAGCGATTTCGGAAAAATCCATGCTGAAATGGACGAAGAAATGAACAAGAAAATCCAGGTATATCTCGATGGAACCGTACTGCCGAAATTCCATGAGGATTTACGGGGGTGGATTCAACATTCGAAGGACGAATTCGATCAAAGCCAAAACTATTTGAATGAAATGGCCGAGGGTTTTAACTCCATGTATGGAGATGAAAGGATTAGTCTCGACTGTGATTTCAGAGTACTAGATGACTGGCGCCGCGATGCCGACCGGATGACAAACGGCGTCCACTATGAAAAGGTCAACATCATGAACCGCTCGACGCCGCAGCAGTTCTTCCTGAAAAGCGCCGGCAAGTTGCTCGGAGTGCTGCCGCAAAACAATGCGATGCTTTATAACAGATACAAAACCTATCTCGAGACTGAGGATTATTATGAAATCGGCGTAACGATTGCGAAAAGATTTCTGCAGCAATTTGAGATTTTCGAAAAATCGATTGAACGTGATGTAAATCTGTTTTTCAAAGATCCATTCAAAATTCTTGAGAAAGCAGTAGAAGAAGCCAAGTCTGAAATCAATTATGGAAAGAACGAACTTGAAAAAATGAGAATTAACCCAGAACTTTACCGCGACCCATTGACACTGTACGAAGTAAAACTTCGTCAGTACGAATGGATGACCGCAGCAGGCAGGGGATAATCGAAAAGGAAGATTCCGAATTGGGGTCTTCCTTCTTGTTGCAGAAAAAAAGAATATAATTAAATTTTCATAATAATATTGACAATATAAGTATAGGAGTTTAAAGTAAAATTTATCGATTTGCAACATTAACTTAATAAAGAAATTCTCTTATCAAGAGTGGCAGAGGGACTGGCCCTGTGACGCCCAGCAACCGTTCCAAATGGAATTGGTGCTAAATCCTGCAAAACATTTATTTGTTTTGAAAGATAAGAGAGGAATTCGACCTTTGCATTCTACTGCGTTTGAAACCTCTCTTTTCTGGAGAGGTTTTTTTATTGTCTAGTTCCAGCGCCTAGCCCCTCGAGTCGCTTCGTTCCGCCCAATGAAGTCAAAGAACGACTTCACTGGTCGGGCCTCCAGCGCTTGTCGGGGCTGACCAAGGCGCTTGCACTTTTCTTATTTGTTTTTGCTAAGCAGATCAATCAAAGGGGGAAAATCAGATGAAAAAAGGAATTAAAAAGGTGTTTTTAAGTGCAGTTGCTTCTGCATTGCTGTTGACAGGCTGCGGCGGGGGAGAGACGAAGACTGCCAGCGGTCCGGTAGAAGGAGTGCCGGAGCGATTTGCTAAAGGGGAGGAAGTCAAAATCAAAGTCATCCGCAAGATTGGCGGAGACGATCATACAGCGCAGTTTTTAGCCGGAGCGAAAGCAGAAGGGGAAGCGCTCGGATTCAAGGTAGACGTCTTCACGGCGAATGGAGATACAGCCAAATTCCATGACGCGATCAATCAGGGGCTCCAGCAGGACTATGATGGCTTCATCATTTCCCATGGAGATGACGCAGCTACAGTAGACGATGTGAAAAAATTAGTGGAAAAAGGTAAGAGTGTCGTAACTTTCGATTCAAATCCGGATCTGGCTCAGGTCGAAGGTGTCACACTTACATCTCAGGATGATGAAGCCCTCGCAACGCAGGCACTAGACCAGCTTGTGAAGGATCAAAATGGAGAAGCGAATATCGTGTACCTCTGGGTTGATGGCTTCCCGCCAATGGTCAGAAGAAATAAAGTTTACCAGGAAACCTTGAAGGCAAACCCGGGAATCAAAGAGGTTGAGAGATTCGGAGTGGCTGCAGCCGATACAAGCGTACAGACGCAGAATGCTGTTGCAGCCATGCTCAACAAGCATCCAAAAGGAGAAATTGATGCAATTTTTGCGACTTGGGACGCTTTTGCAATCGGTGCAGCTCGTGCGATTAAGGAAGCTGGCCGAGATGAGATTAAAATTTACGGAATTGATGTATCCAATGCCGACCTGCAGGAGATCCAGGGAGAAGACAGCCCATGGAAATACACTGCCGCCGTTGATCCAAAGCTGATCGGAGAAGTGAATATGAGATTGCTGGCGAAAAAGCTGGCTGGCGAAGAAACACCAGCAACCTATGACCTTGAAGCATCACTGATTTCGCAGGAACAGCTGCAGCAGTCTAAAAATCCGGTGAACATGGTCAATCTTGCTGAAATCATCGAAGGCTGGGGCGAATCGGATGCATTTTTGGAAGATTGGATGGAGAAATTGAAGGATCACTATAAGAATTAACTATTAAAAAGGTTGGTTGAGAATTTATATAGCGAAAAAATTATTTTTATAGCGACTTTTCCGATTATATAGCGATTTTTTTGATTATATAGTGGAAATTCCATTTTTATAGCGAACTGGAAATTCCGCGCGATTTTTTCCAGTTCAGCGAACAAAGCAGACACTCTCAAAAAAAGAGTGTCTGTTTTCCAGATTGATAGGGAGGAGGAACCCGGATGAAACTGCAAATGAAAAACATCAGTATTGATTTTCCGGGGGTGCGTGCACTGAACGATGTGGATTTCAGCACAGAAACGGGCAGGATCCATGCGTTGATTGGCGCGAACGGCGCGGGAAAATCGACATTAATGAAGGTGCTTTCCGGTGCCCACGATCATTACACAGGGGAAATCCAGCTCGATGGCGAGAGGATGGAAATCAGGACGCCGAGCGACGCGCAAAAATTTGGTATCCAGACGGTCTATCAGGAGGTTGATACAGCAATCATCCCGTCGCTGACTGTTGGAGAAAATATCATGCTCAATTACACGGTGCAGGCAATGGAAAACAAGCACTGGGTGAATTGGAAGCAGCTTTTCAAACAGGCAGAGGCTATTCTATCCGGCATGAACCTCCAAATTTCTGTGAAAAAGCTTGCCGGTGAGCTGACGCTTGCGGAGAAACAGCTGGTCCTGATTGCGCGTGCGATTTCAAGTGATTGCTCCTTTTTGATACTTGATGAACCAACCGCTCCGCTCAGCCATATCGAAACTTCTGAACTGTTCCGAATCACGAGGGATCTGGCGAAAAGGAATGTGGGCATCATCTTCATCTCCCATCGAATGCCCGAGATCTTTGAGTTGTGTGATGAGCTGACCATCATGCGAAATGGCGAGCTTGTGGTTAAAAAGAGCACTGCTGAAGTCGACAATCACCAGGTGATAGAATACATGCTTGGCCGCAAGCTCGAGGACCAATTCCCGGCAAAGGTCAGCACGTTCGGAGACACCCTTCTGGAAGTCGAAGGCTTAACAGATGGAGACAAGGTGCAAAATACTTCCCTCCATGTAAAAGCAGGGGAGATTGTCGGTCTGGCCGGCCTGGTTGGAGCGGGAAAGACTGAGCTTTGCAAAGCCTTGTTTGGTGCGACACCTACCAAAAGCGGAACCGTAAAGTTAAAAGGAGAAACCCTTAAGCTAACGAGTCCTCATGCTGCGGTAAAAAGCGGTCTGGCCCTTGTACCGGAAGAACGGCGCAAGGAAGGCGTGCTAGTCGCGGAATCTGTTGCCTCCAACCTGACAGCGGTCAACTTGAAAAAGTTCTCCCGACTCTTTGGTTTTATCGACCGGCGCGCTGAAAAGAAAACGGCACATGAGTACATAAATGCCCTCGGCATCAAGACACCATCAGAAAATGCCAAAGTTGAAAATCTCTCAGGAGGGAACCAGCAGAAGGTAGCGATTGGCAGGTGGCTGATTGCCGATGCGGATGTGTATATTTTTGATGAGCCAACCAAGGGTGTTGATGTAGGTGCGAAGCGGGATATTTTTGAATTGATTGCCCAGCTCGCAGCTCAAGGGAAAGGTGTCATTTATGCATCCTCAGAGCTGTCAGAAATCGTCGGCATCACGAACCGGGTTTATGTACTATATGACGGTGAACCTGTCAAAGAGCTTGAAACAGTCGCAACAACAGAAGAAGAACTTTTATTTTACTCAACAGGAGGAAGATAGGATGGAAGCGAAACTCCCATTGCAGCAAGAGCCAACGCAGAAAAAGACATTCGAACTGTTCCAGTTCCTCTATAAATATGGGACGATTTTGACAATCTTTGTCCTGGTCGCAATCTTCGCGGCAGCAAATCCGTCTTTTATCAACGGTGATAACGTAATTAATATACTGCGTTCGATTTCCATTGTGACCATCATCGCGATTGGCATCACCATCTCGCTGACGGTTGATGGCTTTGATTTATCTGTCGGCTCGGTCGCATCCCTATCCAACGCCATCGTCATTTCGATGTTCGTCTGGTTCTCGCAGAACACGCTGATTGCCGTATTATCAGCAATCGCGGCTGCGCTGATTGTCGGTGCGCTTAACTCGCTGATGATTGTAAAGCTGAAGATTCCGGACATGCTGATGACATTGGCGATGATGTTCATTATCCAGGGAACGGCGCTGACTTATACGAAGGGCGCGACGGTTTCGGAGAATATGATTCTGCCTGATGGAAGTTTTTCAACAGGAACGATCAGCCCGTTTTTTGCTAAAATAGGGCAGGTTCCGTGGATCATCCTGATCATGGCAATCGCTGTCATCATTGTCCATATATTCCTGACGTATACAAAGCACGGCCGCTATATGTATGTGATTGGCGGGAACAAGGAAGCAGCCAGGCTTTCAGGCATCCCGGTCAATCGGTATAAAACCGCTGCCTATCTCCTTTCCGCTTTATTTGCGGCAATTGGCGGCATCGTCCTTGCTTCGCGTGTCATGACTGCAGAAATTAATGCTGGTTCACCCTATTTAATGGATTCGGTTGCTGCTGCTTTCATTGGCTTTTCCGTCCTTGGAGCTGGCAAGCCCAACGCATTCGGAACCTTTGTCGGAGCAGTGCTGATCGGAATTTTGCAAAATGGTCTCGTCATGATGTCGGTACCGTATTATGCGATGGATATCGTGAAGGGAACTGTGCTGGCTTTTGCCCTTGGCATAACTTATTACAAGCAAAAACATTAGAGGGCAGTAACATACAATGATAAATTCGTTACTGCAAATACGATTAACAGGATATAGAATATTTCTATATCCTGTTTTATTGTGAAGGAATATTAGGTTTAAAAAGGAAGTATATAAAGAGACATCGTTTTGGAGGAGGGATAGGAAATTTACAGAAGGATTTTTATATACATAGCAGAATGGATTTTATTATTAATTGTCGTTTTTTATTTTCTTATCTTTCAACTGCTATTTCTAGGGAACATCGCTGTGGTAGATAAGGAAGAAGATGCTGTAATTTTTCCTTACAGTTATTCGTTCGTAATTTTAGTCGTATGTATATTTTTCTATTTTTACATAAAGCATCTCCAGGGGGGCCGTAGGTATCGGAAGGTCAAGGAGATCATATGGGGGTTGTTCTTCGCGGCCGCTGCAGTCAACAGCCTGTTTTGGTTTTCAATGAATGGAGCAGTGTATTCAAAAGAGTTGTTGAGTAATCAAATACTACTTGCCGCTATCTTTCTAGGATCCGCCTTGCTGGCAGCTCAAATTGCGATCAAATACAAAAGGGAAGGCTCAGAAAAAATCTGAGCCTATTTTTATTCTTCAAAAAATGGCCGATTCGCATAGTAATACATCCAGCCCATCATAATCCCGCCGCCGATCAGGTTGCCGATTGTCACGGGAATCAAATTATGAATCACGCCTGCAAAAGTAACAGATTGAGGGTCGTCCAGGACCATGCTGATGGCAAAAGTACACATATTGGCGATGCTGTGTTCATAACCCGAAATAAAGAAGCAGTAGACGAAAAACACCATTGCGAACATTTTTGCTCCGTCGCCCTTCATCGACATCGGCAGGAAGAATGCCAGGCAGACGAGCCAGTTACAGAGAATCCCTCGAAAAAAAAGCTCTGAAGTTGGTGCAAGTGTCTTTTTTTCAGCGACGCTTAACAAGAATCCGTTTACGGAATGATCATCAAACAATCCTGTTGTGTAAATCAAAAAAGCAAATGCAGCTGCGCCAATGATATTGCCGACGTAGCTGTAAATCCACATCCTGGCCACCTGAAGCCAGGCCATTTTTTTCCTAAGAGCTGCAAACGTATAGTAAAAGGTGTTCCCAGTGAACAGGTCTCCTCCACCATAAGCAATCAGGATAATCGCGGCACCAAAGGTAATGGCAGCTATAGGGTAAGCGAAGGGCGAGTGTTCCACATAAAATGGATTCCCCGTCTTGAACGCAACGATCACACCAAAGCCGATGAACATCGAAGCCAGGGCAGCCCTGGCCAGATAACGCGTCTTGCTTTGTTTGAAAATCTTGTGTTTTTTTAAAGCCAGTTTTTCGACTTCTTGTAAGGCTTGTACTTCCAAATGAAATCACCCGATTTTCTTCATATAATATGAATTTAATACTTCCTTTAATGTAAATGATTCCCCAGACTGCGGTTAAAAAACAGTAATTCTTCCTACTAATGCAAACGACATGCGAAGCGGAGGGTGGTTATATCGAAAAGTAAATGAAAAAAGACTGAATCACTAGGATTCAGTCTTTTTAAAGTGCCTATTAAAAAGTATCTCTAACGAACTGGGGATTGCGCTGCATCGAGGCAAAAAGGACAATGCCGCTTACAAGTAGAAGTCCGCTTGTCAGTACGAATACCGAAGTGAAACCAAAGTATCCCGCAAGGAAACCGCCGAGCACTGGACCGACAATGTTTCCGAAGAAACGGAGACTCGTGTTGTAGCCGAGTACTTCTCCCTGCATGGCAACAGGTGCTTCCTGCCTGATATAAGCCACCCTGACAGGGATGATGCCGCCAATGGTGATTCCGAGCAGGAACCTGATTAGGACGAGCTGCCAAATGTTACCGACAAAACCGCCAGGCAAATAGATGATCGCTGATAAAAATAAAAGTACGACAAGTATTTTAATATAGCCAACCCGGTCGGCAATTTGGCCCCATTTCCGAGCCATTAACAAATTGCCAAGCCCCGCTGCGGAAAAGGCGATTCCAGAAAAGAATGCCAGGTTTTCCGGACCATGCAGCTCGCCCACATATAGTGAAAGGATTGGCTGGATACTGAAATGAGCAATCTGCACAAGCATCGACATGAGCAGAACATTGACCATGATCGGATTTTTTAAAATATGCTGAAGAACTTCTTTGCGGCTGTAATTTGTTTTTGTTCCTTTCTTGATATCGACTCTGTACTCCATGACAAAGAATACGAGCAGACCAGAAAGAACGATGAATGCCGAGGTTGATTGGAAGGTTGTCGCATAGCCTAAGGAGTCAGCGAGAACCCCGCCAAGCATTGGGCCGAGCAACGATCCAGTGATACTGCCAGTTTGCAGTGTTCCTAACACTTTGCCTGCTTCTTCCTTCGATGTCTGCGTTGAAATAAGTGCTTGTGATACAGGAATGAAGCCAGAGAATAAGCCCATGAACATTCTCAATAAAAATAACTCCCAGACGGAAGTTGCAAATCCTAGCAGGAAGACGGATAACCCCATCCCGATTCCCATAAAAATGAGGATTCTCTTCCGACCGAATCGGTCACCCAATCTTCCAATAACAGGTGAAAATAGAAAGGCTGTTACGAACGTAATACTGAACGTCAGTCCCGACCAGTTTTGGACATACCTTTCTGAAAAATCTCCAAAAGTTTCGATGTACAATGAGAGAAAAGGCATTACCATTGTCATGCTGCCGGCGATGAAGAAATTCGCGAACCACATGATCATCAAGTTGCGTTTCGCCTTTTGCTGCTGAGTCATTCCATCAACACTTCTTTCTCGGAACGAATATTTCGCTTTTCTAAATATGATACCAAAATTTTGCTCGATTGAAAACCAATCGAGCAAGCAGAGTCTATCTCATCCGTTCCAGTAATTCAATTCTATTG
Source organism: Mesobacillus sp. (assembly GCF_047739415.1). Classification (GTDB taxonomy): domain Bacteria; phylum Bacillota; class Bacilli; order Bacillales; family Cytobacillaceae; genus Mesobacillus. The sequence continues at coordinate 16,167 of NZ_JBIQOE010000114.1, forward strand.
CCAAACGGATCATGTAAATAAATTCTATTAGCGCCTGGAAGCTTGTCATCTTCTATGTATTCCACTTCCCTAGAGGCCAAATGCTTCTTCAATTCTTCAAGATTGTCTATTTCAAAAGCCGGATGTGCCTTGCGTGCAGGTACAAATGGGTCTTCAATGCCAACATGAATCTGGCAATTTCCAAATTGAAACCATGCCCCGCCCCGCTTTTTCAACTCTGCTGGTTTTTCGATTTCTTCAAATCCTAATATATTTCCAAAAAATATCCTGGCCTCATTTTCAGAACCCTCAGGGGCCGCCAGCTGAATATGGTCAATCGCTTTGAACTTAAATTTCATAATGAATCCCTCCCCAACCCCAATTTTAAACAAAATGGCAAAATAAACAAATAACAAGATATCAATCTATATGTATAAGTTTTTCTTATCATTTATTCGGTAATACAAGCCTAATCCTCAACATATAAATTAGTAAAAGTTATGTACGTTTTTTAAAAAGAGGGGGAAGTAAGAATGAAAAAAAGATTCTTTGCGATTGTGATGATGGCGATCACAGCGCTTGTAGTATCGGCCTGTGGTACAAGCAACTCGGGAGGAACAGGATCCGAGACTGAAAAGAAGGAGCTGAGGGTGGTCACCGACGCAGCATATGCACCATTTGAGTACATGGAAGGCGACAAGATTGTTGGCTTCGATATCGATTTCCTGAAAGCTGCCGCGAAGGAAGCAGGATATGAGCTGAAGATCGAAAATGTTGGCTGGGATCCGATTTTTGTTGAGATTAAGAGCAAGCGAGCTGATCTGGCAGTATCCTCGATCTCAATCAATGATGAGCGCAAGCAGACCTATGACTTTTCATTGCCATATTTCTTATCCACCAATAAAATCCTCGTCCGTGAAGACAGCGATATTAAAAGCGCTGCTGATCTGAAGGGCAAGGTAGTGGCAGTCCAAAACGGCACAACCGGGCAGGCAGCAATGGATAAGCTCCTTGGCAAGAATAACGAGGATATTAAGAAATTCGATAACAACAACCTGGCAATCATGGAAATGCTCTCCGGAGGAGCAGATGCAGTCGTCGCTGATAACGGTGTTGTCGAAGTATATGCAAAAAATAACCCGAATGAAAAACTGAAAGTCATTGAAGACAGCGACAGCTTTGAGGCGGAATACTATGGACTCCTTTTCCCGAAAGGCACCGATTTGAAGGCAGACTTCGATAAAGCAATCAAGAAAATCGTCGAGAATGGAACGTATGAAAAAATTTATCAAGAATGGTTCGGCCAAGAGCCAAACATGGAAATGCTGAAGGCGGAACAAGAAGCATCAGAGTAATTACCCGTAAACAATTAATCTTCGAAGATGCGTAACTCTTGAAAACAGCGTTACGCATTTTTTTGTAAATCTTTATCTAAAAATTTAGTCCCAGGCCTGGGGGCTTTGGAGGGCAAGCTATGGATTTTCGTTTTGATATTATTGTTGAATATACTCCTTTTCTAATAAAAGGGACGCTGCTGACAATCGGGCTATCTTTGGCCGGGATCTTAATTGGGACAATCCTTGGCTTGTTCATCGGTCTCGGTAAAATCCAGCGACGAAAACTGCTGACCTGGCCATTTGTCTGGTATATTACTTTCTTCCGCGGGACCCCGTTATTTGTTCAAATACTGCTGATTCATTTTGGTGTAGTTCCTATGCTCATAGGGGAGACAAACGGGATTGTCGCAACAATCATCGCCTTGTCCCTGAATGCGGCTGCCTATATCGCCGAGATTTTCAGGGCGGGGATCCAGTCGATCGATCGCGGGCAGATGGAAGCAGCCCGCTCACTGGGAATGACCCATGTCCAGGCAATGAGGTATGTCATTTTACCCCAGGCATTCAAGCGGATGATTCCGCCTTTAGGTAATGAATTCATCGTGCTTATTAAGGAATCATCACTCGCGGCGATTGTCGCGACTCCGGAAATTATGTACTGGGGCCGGGCTATGGCAGGTCAGTATTACCGTGTATGGGAGCCGTATCTCACTGCAGCAGTCATCTACCTCATCCTGACACTATCGCTTAGCTTTTTATTAAATCTTCTTGAAAGAAGGCTGAAGACAGAATGATCAAAGTCGCTAATTTGCAAAAATCATTTGGAAGCCACAAGGTTTTGAATGGAATAAATGTTGAGGTCCAGCCACAGGAGGTTGTAGTGGTGATCGGTCCATCAGGTTCCGGTAAATCCACCTTCCTCCGCTGCATAAACCTGCTTGAAACAATAACGGACGGGCATGTGCTGATCGAAGATACTGATATAACTGATAAGGATACGAATATTAACAAAGTTCGAGAAGAGGTCGGAATGGTATTTCAGCATTTCAACCTGTTCCCGCATAAGACGGTGCTTGAAAACATCATGCTGGCACCGCTGAAGGTACGAGGTGTTTCGGAACAGCAGGCAAGGGCAAAAGGAATGGAGCTGCTGAAAAAGGTAGGGCTGGAGGACAAAGCAGAAGCCTACCCAGATTCACTTTCCGGCGGGCAAAAGCAGCGGGTGGCGATCGCCCGCGCCCTTGCGATGGAGCCAAAAATCATGCTGTTCGATGAACCAACCTCAGCCCTTGATCCAGAAATGGTCGGGGAAGTTTTAGAGGTCATCAAACAACTTGCACGCGAAGGAATGACGATGGTCGTCGTCACCCACGAAATGGGCTTTGCCCGCGAAGTCGGCGACCGCGTCATTTTCATGGACGGAGGATTGGTCGTGGAAGAAAACAAGCCAGATGAGATCTTCGAAAACCCGCAGCACGAACGGACGAAAGCCTTTTTGAGCAAGGTGCTGTAATTAGAATAGGAAGCCCGATTTTTTTATAGTCGCGGCTTCTTTTTTGGATAACCATAAATAAATCAGCTGCAACCGTAAATAAAAGTTGAGCAACCGTAAATAAATCGGCTACAATCGTAAAATATATCGATGGCAACCGGTAATCAAACTATGGAAACCGGTAATAAACTTCTTTAATACTGAAATGACCATCGGAAAACTGGTAAGTTCAACACCAATCACTCGGAATTCTGCTATCAATACGGTCTAATAACATCATTAATGGACTATAGGTAGGGAAACCAGACCGTTTATTTGATAATTTATCCAATTAGTGATTGCTAAAACTAATATAATTAGTTAAAATAAAACTAACGACATTAGTTTTATGGGAGGTTCATTAAAATGAGAATGATTAAAGAGGGGTTTTTATATCAGCTGACGTTCATGCCAAGGATTTTTCCTGTGAATTGTTATTTTATTGAGGAGGAGGATGGGCTGACGTTAATTGATGCGGCTCTTCCGTATAGCGCGAAGCCAATTTTGGAGGCTGCTGAAAAAATTGGAAAACAAATTAAACGGATTGTTTTAACCCATGCTCACGGTGACCACATTGGTGCTCTTGATGAACTGAAAGACAAACTGAATGTTCCGGTATATATATCTGACCGCGATTCCCGTCTTTTAGCCGGTGATACCTCTCTTGACTCATCCGAACCTCAGACATCGATTCGCGGCGGTGTGCCAAAGAACATTCAAACAAGACCGGATGTGCTCCTAAAGGAAGGAGACCAAATTGGTTCTTTGCTAGTCATCTCAACTCCCGGCCACACACCGGGGTCGATATCATTTTTTGATCAGAGAACTGATATGTTGATTGGAGGAGATGCCTTTCAGACAAGGGGTGGCACAGCCGTATCTGGTATGACCATACCGTGGTTTCCTTTTCCAGCGATGGCGACCTGGAATAAAGGAATCGCGCTGCAGAGTGCCCGGAAAATTCATGGGCTAAACCCAACCCTTCTAGCGGTTGGACACGGGGAATTGCTCCGGGATCCTCAAGCAATTATTGAAAAAGCTATCCAAAAAGCTGAGGCAACTTTTAAAAAATAAAGGAGTGCGGAAATATGTCACCAAGACCGAAGATTGCGCTTGATAAAAATACGATTGTGTTAGCTGCTGCTGAACTTGCGAATGAGCATGGAAGTGAATATGTAACGCTTGCTTTGCTGGCAAAAAGGCTCAACATCAAACCGCCTTCTTTATACAACCACTTTGA
>NZ_JBIQOE010000115.1:0-12246 GCF_047739415.1 Mesobacillus sp.
TGTTTATCCAGTGTTCATACACACAGTAATTCTATTATAACATTAACACAAAAGATAATAGCAGTCAAGTAAAAGAGCATGGAGTTTGGGAGTGATTTTTCATGGAAGAAAAGCAGCTTAAAGATTTAGAAATGGAACAAAAACGTGTCGATTCCATCATTGAGGAAATCGATAAAAAAGCAGCGAAATGGAATGAAAGTTCAAGTGATGTCGGCTCAGATGCTCTTCAACTCAGAAAAACCTTTTGGGAGGATGTTACGGTCAACTTTGACGAAGCGGATGATGTAGCGGAAACCTTCACGAGTATCAAGCAACAGGCCGCGCTTTTATCCGAGCGTGAACGGACTCAATCCCAAATGGTCAAACAGCTTCAGACATTATCCCGCCTCAGGTTTTCTCCTTATTTCGGGCGAGTCGACTTTAAAGAAGATGGTGAAAATGAGGCCGAGAGAATTTACTTAGGTATTGCGACTTTAATGGATGAACAAGAAGAAAACTTCCTGATCTATGACTGGAGAGCGCCAATTTCCGGTCTGTATTACGACTACTCACCCGGTCCGGCTGAATATAAAACAGAAACAGATACTATCGAAGGATTGATGGAGCTAAAACGCCAGTTTGTCATTAAGGGTGCCAAAATCAAAGCAATGTTTGAAACCGGTGTTACGATTGGTGACGAAATGCTTCAGGAAGTCCTGGGCAACAATGCTGATACACAGATGAAAACCATTGTGGCAACGATTCAGAAGGAACAGAACCAAATCATCCGCAACGACTCAAGCAGCCTTGTTGTCGTCCAGGGTGTGGCAGGAAGCGGCAAAACTTCAGCTGCCATGCAGCGCGTCGCTTATTTACTTTACAAGTACAGGAATATCATCACATCGGAAAATATCATGTTATTTTCACCCAATCCACTCTTCAATAGCTATGTTGCTACGGTTTTGCCGGAGCTAGGAGAGGAAAATATGCAGCAGGCAACATTCCAGGAGTATCTTTCAACACGTTTTGGCGCTGAGTATGAACTGGAGGACCCTTTTGAACAAATGGAATTCCTGCTAGAAGCAGAAAAAAATGAAGCATATTTTGACAGAATTGAAAGCATACGTTTTAAGGCAGGTTTGGAGTTTAAAAAATTATTGGATCAATACGCTGAGAAATTAGCCAGGGAGACTCTTGTTTTTAAGAGCTTAGGTTTAAATAAACGGGCAATTGTCTCCAAGAAAGACATTGCGGCATACTATGATTCACTTGATAACAGTATTTCAATTCCAAATAGAATTCAGTTTGTTAAAGAATGGCTGTTAAAGGAACTTAAGAAAAAAGCAAAAGCGGAAATGTCACAGGAATGGGTAGAGAAGGAAATTCAATTCCTTGAAAAGGAAGATTATCTTGAGTCATTTAAGCAAAGCCAGAAAAAACAGGGTGGGGCACATGATACGTTCCATGATTATGACCGGGAGCAGCAGTGGCTATCGGAATTGGTAGTAAAGAGGCGTTTTAAGCCAATGTTCAATGCGGTAAAAAGATTAAAGTTCATAAATATCAGAGCCATATATATGGATTTCTTTAAAGAGGGTCATCTCAAAATCGAAACCATGCCTAAAAATTGGGCCGCTACATGTAAACAGTCAATCAGTAATTTGGAAAATAGGTATATAGCATATGAGGATGCAACTCCTTTTCTATACCTCCAGGATTTAATTGAAGGCAGGAAATCGAATACATCGATTCGCCATGTTTTCATTGATGAATCCCAGGACTACACTCCTTTCCAATTTGCGTATATCAAAATGCTGTTCCCGTACAGCAAGATGACTTTGCTTGGCGATATAAACCAGGCGATTTACTCAGGGCCAACAGGCGCTCCCACAATTCTTGCAGAATCAGCTCTTGAATTTGGAGAGAAGGAACTATACAGGCTTACCAAAACATACCGGTCAACGAAGCAAATTGTTGAATTTACCCGCCAACTGATCGAGGGAGGAGATATGATCGAGCCTTTCAATCGTACGGGACCAAAGCCGGTTATCATCACGAGCAGTGAAGGCAGCGACCATATTCTGAAGACAAATGACCTTATCACCGAGCTGCAGACATCAGGACATAAAAACATCGCAGTTATTTGCAAAACGGCAAAAGAAAGCAAAGTTGCTTTCGAAGGAGTCAAGAAAGTGCATGATGCCAGATTGATCGAAAAAGGCACAATGACATTTGAAAATGGTGTGAATGTCGTACCGACATACCTGGCAAAAGGCATTGAATTCGACGCGGTGATCATATACGATTCATCATCCTACACAAGAATGGAAGAAAGGAAATTGTTATACACAGCGTGTACAAGGGCAATGCATGAGTTGTATATCCTTTCCGAGGGAGATCTTAGTCCGCTGCTGGAAGATGTTGATGAACAACTATATGATGTGGTCTGATAGAAACAAGCCGCCAAATATTAATGGCGGCTTGTTGTTTTAAGGAATAAGCGTTTATTTGAGCCAATCAAACAGAGACTTCTCTTGATTGCTGATGTTGGGTTGTTTTTTAGTCGCTTCCTGCAGTGCTGAATTGACATCAATTAAGCCATTACCATAATTAATATCTTTTCCTTGCTCCCCAAGATCAATCGCGGAATTCTCTATGATCCTGATGACTTGCGAACTTTTTAAGTCAGGATTGGCTGATTTGATTAAAGCCGCAAGGCCAGCAACATGTGGAGCGGCCATCGATGTACCGGAAAGGGCAGCGTATTGCTCATTAAAATAAGTGCTAGGTATATAAACACCTGGCGCAGCAATATCAATATAATCTCCGTAGTTAGAAAAGCTAGCTCTGTTCCCATTATAATCGACGGCTGCCACACTCAATACTTCTGGGTATGCGGAAGGGTAGGTCGGCTGATCTGAACCATCATTGCCGGCAGCAGAGACCATGACAACATTTTTCTTATAGGCATAACGGACTGCTTCTTCCAAAACCTTTGAAGGCTGGTAATTGCCAAGACTTAAATTGATGACATCTGCACCGTGGTCAACAGCCCAGACAATCCCTTTTGCAATATCGAAAGTTGTTCCATAGCCCTTTGCCCCCATCGCTTTTACTGGCATGATTTTACTGAACCATGTCATGCCTGCAACACCCTCATTATTATCTGTTTCCGAAGCAATAATTCCGGCTACATGGGTACCATGCCCATTATCATCATCAGGTTCAGCTTTATCATCGATGACATTATAGCCTTTCACAAGCCGGTTCCTTAGATCGGGATGGTCCAAATCAACACCAGTATCAACAATCGCTATTTCAATTTCTTCATTTCCACGGGTTACCATCCATCCTTGTTCCGTACCTATGACTGGCAAATTCCATTGATAATTCTCCTGGTAAAGCAAGTCATTAGGTCCGTTCACCTCATTTTGCATTAAGATAAAATTAGGCTCTGAATACTCGATGTTTTTTCTCTGATTAAAATACTCAATCATTTCGGGCGTTTCCATCACTGTTGACCTGAAAATATAAATTGAGTTTAGATGCTTGATGACCCAGCCTTTAATATCTCGTGTAATTTCGTCTATTTCCTCCACGCTTGGTTCTTTTACAAAATCAACTGTTGCTTCATGATCATAATAGTGGCTTGTATCCTTCTTGTTATGAAAGATTAGAGTGACTTCTTCTTGTGTATCGAGTTGATTCTTGATCTTCTCACCCATCTTCACGTTATTCACCTTTGCCATAGACCGTGCCATCATAACTTGTTGTCCTGAGGAATGGGTCCTGGCCCCAGGCTCTTTTTGATCAGCATCATTCCTGAATACTCCACCGGCAGTAAGGGCAAGAAGAAGGATTAATGCCGAACCAAGAAAAATTACCTTCGTTCTTCTCATAAATAAAAGTCCTCCATAAATGTATTTGTTCTTATGTTGCAGTACAACTTAGAATATTAACGGCGGAAATCGCTGGGAGTTTAGATGATGGTAAAAGAGGCGGATAAGATGATTTTTCTAAAAAATGATTTGAATCATCCGAAAATAGTATAAGAAATGACATGAAACCTTCACATAAGTCTCCAAATAACCGAATTTTTATGACAAAATTCCAATTAATTCTTAAAATCCGTTTGCCAAATCCCAATTAATCGCTACAATTAAGCATAGACGCCATTCTTATGGTAAAATAACTAAGAGAACAATTGTTCTGATACTGATAAAAGGATACGTTGTTCGTAATCTTTTAAATCAGAAAAGACGAATACTTAACGAAATCATTGACACTATACATAAAAACCGTCAATGTTGTTTGCAAGAAATGAAAGGGGTATGTTCGTGGCAAGAAATCAGCAAGCTTTTGATTATAATGATGATGCCATACAGGTACTTGAAGGCCTTGAAGCGGTTCGCAAAAGGCCAGGTATGTATATCGGCAGCACGGATACACGGGGACTTCATCACCTCGTATATGAAATCGTTGATAACTCGGTAGACGAAGCACTAGGCGGCTACGGTAATCAAATCATCGTCAAAATCCATAAAGATAATTCCATCAGCGTCCAGGATAAAGGGAGAGGTATGCCTACCGGGATGCATAAGCTTGGCAAACCGACACCTGAGGTTATCCTTACCGTTTTGCATGCAGGCGGAAAGTTTGGGCAGGGCGGATATAAAACAAGCGGTGGCCTTCATGGTGTAGGTGCTTCCGTTGTAAACGCATTATCAGAATGGCTGGTTGTAACCATCAAACGTGATGGCTTCGTTTATGAACAACGTTTTGAAAATGGCGGGAAACCAGTGACGACGCTAGAAAAAATCGGAAAAACTAATCAATCAGGTACGACAATCCACTTTAAACCAGACCCTGAAATTTTCTCTACACTAACATATAACTATGATACCCTCTCGGAACGTCTTAGAGAGTCTGCCTTTTTGTTAAAAGGATTGAAAATAGAGTTAATCGATGAGCGCAATGATGTTAAGGATGTTTTTCATTTTGAGACTGGAATCCAGGCTTTCGTTGAATATTTGAACGAAGAAAAAGATGTGATGCATCCAGTTGTCAGCTTTGAAGGTGAATACAGCCAAATAGAAGTTGAGTTTGCATTTCAATTTAACGATGGCTACTCAGAGAATGTGCTGTCATTCGTCAACAATGTCCGCACGAAAGATGGCGGTACACATGAAGCGGGTTCCAAAACAGCGATGACCCGTGTATTTAATGAATATGCCCGCAAGGTTGGCTTGCTTAAGGAGAAGGATAAGAACCTCGATGGCGCTGACATCCGAGAGGGTCTGGCAGGTATCATCTCTGTGCGCATTCCTGAAGAGCTGCTTCAGTTTGAAGGCCAGACAAAGGGAAAGCTGGGGACTAGTGAAGCAAGATCTGCCGTCGACTCAGTCGTTTCAGAGCACCTTTCTTATTTCCTTGAGGAAAATCCAGATATCAGTACATTGCTGATTCGCAAGTCCATCAAGGCTTACCAAGCACGTGAAGCGGCCCGGAAAGCACGCGAGGATGCAAGAAGCGGGAAGAAGAGAAAGAGATCAGATGCAATACTATCCGGCAAACTGACTCCAGCGCAATCCAAGAATCCTGCAAAAAATGAACTTTACCTGGTAGAGGGTGATTCTGCTGGTGGTTCTGCCAAGCAGGGCAGAGACAGGAAATTCCAGGCTGTGCTCCCATTGCGCGGTAAAGTGATCAACACGGAAAAAGCCAAGCTGCAGGACATTTTCAAAAATGAAGAAATTAATACGATCATCCATGCGATTGGTGCCGGAGTTGGCTCTGACTTCAACGTAGAAGACATCAACTATGACAAAATTGTCATCATGACGGATGCCGATACTGACGGTGCCCATATCCAGGTGCTTTTATTGACATTCTTTTACCGATATATGAAGCCGCTGATCGAAGCCGGTAAGGTATTCATTGCCCTGCCGCCGTTATATAAGGTCAGCAAAGGAACGGGCAAAAAAGAAATCATCGAATATGCCTGGAGCGACGAAGAGTTGAAGGACGCGATGAAGAAAGTCGGTAAAGGCTATATAATCCAGCGTTATAAAGGACTCGGAGAAATGAATGCCGACCAGCTTTGGGAAACGACGATGGATCCCGAAACCAGGACTTTGATTCGAGTGCGTATTGACGATGCAGCAAGAGCGGAGCGAAGAGTAACGACCCTTATGGGAGATAAGGTTGAACCACGGAGGAAGTGGATAGAATCCAATGTAGCGTTCGGCCTTGAGGAAGATGGAAATATCCTTGAAAATGAAAATATATCAGTTGCAGAGGAGGTTGCTGACGAATGAGTTCAGTTGAAAAATTTCGTGACCTCCCTTTAGAAGACGTACTGGGCGATCGTTTCGGCCGCTATAGTAAATATATTATCCAGGAACGTGCACTTCCAGATGCCAGAGACGGGCTTAAGCCTGTTCAACGCAGGATATTGTATGCTATGCACGTGGAAGGCAATACAAATGAAAAGGGCTTCAGGAAATCAGCCAAGACAGTCGGAAACGTAATTGGTAACTATCACCCGCACGGTGATTCTTCTGTATATGAAGCAATGGTCCGTATGAGCCAGGATTGGAAAGTGCGGAATTACCTTGTCGAAATGCATGGGAATAACGGAAGCATTGACGGTGATCCGCCAGCAGCGATGCGTTATACAGAAGCAAGATTATCGGCTATCGCCGGAGAACTGTTAAGGGATATCGAGAAGAGAACCGTCGAGTTCATTCCAAATTTCGATGACACCTCAAGTGAGCCTACAGTGCTTCCTGCAATGTTCCCTAATTTGCTTGTAAATGGTTCTACCGGAATATCAGCAGGTTATGCGACTGATATTCCTCCGCATAATTTATCGGAAGTGATTGATGGGGTCATCATGAGGATGGACAACCCTGCATGCACGGTGGAAGATCTGATGAAAGTCATAAAAGGACCGGATTTTCCAACAGGCGGAATCATCCAGGGTATCGAGGGTATCACTAAAGCATATAAAACCGGTAAAGGAAAGATTATCGTTCGCGGAAAAGCTGAAATTGAAGACATCCGCGGCGGAAAGCAGCAGATTGTCATCACCGAGATCCCTTATGAAATCAATAAAGCTAACCTGGTTAAGCGGATAGATGAATTCCGCTTGGATCGTAAAGTGGAAGGCATTTCGGAAGTGCGTGATGAGACCGACCGCACCGGGCTTCGTGTCGTGATCGAACTGAAAAAGGAAGCAGACGCTAATGGCGTATTGAATTACCTGTATAAAAACAGTGATCTGCAGATTACCTATAACTTCAATATGGTTGCCATCAACAAGAAAAGACCTGTATTGATGGGACTTGCCGAGATGCTGGATGCTTATATTGACCACCAGAAAGACGTTGTAACTAAGCGTACTCAATATGACCTCCAAAAAGCGCGGGACCGCCAACATATCGTTGAAGGACTCATTAAAGCTTTATCGATACTTGACCAGGTAATCGCAGCGATTCGTGCTTCCAAAGATAAGCGTGACGCCAAGGATAACTTGATCAAGAAATTCGACTTCACCGAAGTTCAGGCTGAAGCGATAGTATCCTTACAGCTATATCGTCTGACAAATACTGATATTACTGCCCTTCAAGCTGAGGCGGAGGAGCTTGCCAAGAAGGTAGAGGAGCTTACCGCCATTCTGGGGAGTGAGAAGAAGCTATCATCCGTCATCAAAAAGGAACTGAAGGATGTTAAAAAGCGTTTCTCGGATGAACGTCGGACAAAAATCGAGGAAGAGATTGAGGAAATCAAGATTAACCTTGAAGTTCTTATCGCAAGTGAAGATGTCATTGTAACTGTCACTAAGGATGGGTATGTGAAACGGACAAGCCAAAGATCTTATGCTGCATCCAATGGTCAGGATTTCGCGATGAAGGATACGGATAGACTGTTATCACAGTTGAATATGAATACAACCGATGTCTTGCTATTGTTCACGAATAAAGGCAGCTACTTATACTTGCCTGTCCATGAACTTCCTGATATTCGCTGGAAAGACCTTGGTCAGCATGTAGCAAATCTGGTGCCGTTAGACCGGGATGAAGTAATCATCAAAGCTGTTCCAGTCACGGATTTCTCCCAAAATTTATTCTTCTTATTTGTGACAAAGAATGGTATGGTAAAAAAATCCGAATTAAACCTTTATAAAGCTCAGCGTTACTCCAAACCGCTAACCGCAATCAATGTCAAGGGTGACGACAGAGTCATCGACATACATGTAACCAATGGGGAGAAAGATTTGTTCCTTGCATCAAATCTCGGCTATGGTCTATGGTTCAGCGAAGAAGAAATCAGTCCGATTGGAATTAGGGCAGCTGGCGTTAAGGGTATGAACCTGAAGGATGGGGATTATGTTGTTGGCGGGAAGATTATTGACAACAACCATAGCCATTCCATTGTCATTGCTACACAGCGTGGTGCCGTTAAGAAAATGAAGCTGTCTGAATTCGAGAGGACTTCTCGCGCGAAACGCGGTGTTGTGATGCTGCGTGAACTAAAAGCAAATCCTCACCGTGTAATTGGTGTGGAGGCTGTGCAAGGAGAAGATGAAGTATTCTTCCAGGCAGAAAAACAGCAGATTGTATCTGTGAAAGCTTCAGAATTAAGGTTCAGCGATCGGTATACAAATGGATCCTTCCTAGTAGATGAAAGTGAAACCGGGAAACTTACAGCCATTTGGAAAAGTGAGAATGAACATGATAAAACTCACAATAGCTAGAGCTTCAACAAAAAACACAGTAAAATTGCTGTGTTTTTTGTTTTTTTACCATAATCAGGGTATTACATAGATAGCTTCCTCTCTGTCTGAACAAAGCTGATAATGGGAGTGAAGTACCATTGTAAAGCGATTGCAATTTTGGTACATTAAAAACTATATTAAAATATCTTTGTTTTTGAAGATAGGTGTTAAAAGAAAAGTAATATTCACAGTAAGACTAGCCTTGTCAAAAACTAAAAAAGGAGTTTTATATGGAGATTTTCAACAACATCATATCGGAATTAAACAACTATATGTGGAGCTATATCTTAATTGCTGTTCTAGTTGTACTGGGTACATATTTTACGTTCAGAACCAGGTTTGTTCAATTCAAATTCTTTCCTGAAATGATCAGGGTGTTAAAGGACCCAGCCACCGTTTCTTCCGAAGGGAAAAGGGGCAGGTCTTCATTTCAAGCATTTACGGTCAGCTTAGCTTCAAGGGTTGGGACAGGTAATCTTGCCGGAGTAGCGACAGCTATCTCAGCCGGAGGTCCGGGAGCTGTCTTTTGGATGTGGGTCATTGCGCTCATAGGCGCAGCATCCAGCTTCATTGAGAGCACGCTTGCTCAAATTTATAAGGTCAAGGATAAGGATGAATTCCGTGGCGGACCAGCTTACTATATGGAACGCGGATTAAATAAAAGGTGGCTGGGAATTTTATTCGCTGTCATTATTGTTTTTACATTCGGCCTCGTTTTCAGTTCTGTTCAATCTAACACCATTTCCCTTGCTTTTGACCAGGCATTTGGATTCGATCGCTTTTGGATGGGAATTATTTTAACTGTAATGACTGCCGCAGTCATTTTTGGCGGCATCAAAAGGATTGCTTTTGTATCACAAATAATTGTGCCAATAATGGCGGTGTTATATTTAATTCTGGCATTATTCATTGTGATCATGAATTTCAGTGAAATTCCGTCTATGTTCTCACTTATTATTAAGAATGCTTTTGGCTTACAGGAAGTAGTTGGCGGTGGAATGGGTGCAGCGGTCATGATGGGAATCAAGAGAGGCCTATTTTCTAACGAGGCTGGTATGGGTAGTGCGCCAAATGCAGCGGCCACTGCTGCAGTCACCCATCCAGTAAAGCAAGGCTTAATCCAAACATTAGGAGTATTTACGGATACTTTGTTGATTTGTACGGCAACAGCATTCATTATCATTATGTCAGGCGAATATACGAATACTGATTTAGATGGTATACAGTTAACGCAGGCAGCGCTGACAGCGCATGTCGGCTCATGGGCACCAGCATTCGTCGGCGGAGCTATTTTCCTTTTTGCCTTCACCTCGATTATCGGGAATTACTATTATGGAGAAACGAATATTGGTTTCATCAAGGAAAGTGCTACAGCTTTATTTATTTATCGTCTTGCTGTTATGGGAATGGTTTTGTTCGGTTCAGTTGCCGAATTAGCCATTGTCTGGAATCTGGCAGACCTTTTCATGGGAATAATGGCATTAATCAACCTTGTAGCCATTACCTTGCTTGCAAAAATAGCAATGGCGGCGTTAAAGGATTATAGAGAACAGCGAAAAGAAGGAAAAGATCCTGTGTTTTATGCTGATTCTATCGAAGGTTTAACGGGAGTTGAATCCTGGGAATACCGGAAACACGGAGTATCTAAGAATAAATAATCATCATTAACCCCTCTGATCAAATCAGAGGGGTTTTTGTGCATTTTTTTACCATATTTGGAGATGTTAAGTATAACGGGGTGATGTATTATGAAAAAGGAGCTATTAATTACGTTCAGCGCGTTCTTCTTTATGTCGTTAACCGCCCTTACCGGCGTATATGCAGGGGAATCTAATGAAAAAACGGTGACGATTTCTGAAGAAAAAGTTGATGTAACGGGTGATGGAAAAAAGGATTTGATTTATGTAAAAGGAGTGCCTTTTGAAGAAGGTGCACAGTTTCTCAAAAAGATTTTCATAAATGTCAGGGCATCAAATGGAGAAATATATAAAATTGATCTAGATAGTGGATACGATCCCACTACTAGTTATAAAGATTTGAATCACGATTCCGTAAAGGACTTATTTATCAGTGTTCCTACCGGAGGAAGTGGAGGTCTGGCGAATTTTTATTTATATAGTTTAAAGGATTTCCAAGTTACCAATCTGACTGTACCAGAACCTCTTGCCGTCAGTAGTCAATTTGAGGATGGGTACAAAGCTTCCATCAGTATTCAGGAAACAGGACAATCATACAGTTTTGATCTAAGCGACAGGAAAGAGGATTACGAACGCTTGGGTTTATATCAAGATGGAAAGTTGAATGAACCAACAGAGTTAATGATTCTTCCTTTTGGCACATTAAAGCCGATAAAAGTCAAAAAAGACCTTTATGGTTTAAAAGGCAGCCAGCGAATAAATGGTGCATATAATGCGGATGGAATTGCGAATATTGAATCGACATGGTTATTTGAAAACGGGAAATGGCAATTAATAAACGCGGAGGTCAAAAGCCTGAAATCTCAATAATATAGGCGATTGTCACGGATTGCTGCTCAGTGGCATATGCTATCGGAAAAGGATTCTTTTAGCGGGAAGGAGCCTTCTGCCGTGAGCAAATTCAAGCCAGAACGATTGAGCGTTAACTTTATTCCTCCAGTAACTGCTTTTGTGCCAATAGACAGGAGGAAGTACACTTTAACACATTCCGATCTTACTGGGGAGCTATTTCTAGCAGTCGGAAATGTCTATGATTACCAGGCAATCAACTATGAAATGCGGGATGAAGTATTGGCAGACTGGATCACCATCAATGGTGAATACTTGCTGTATGCTAAGGTGTATATCAGTAACGGGGAATATGACCTTAATATGTCGAGGATCCGATATATGATTTTCAAAAAAGAGCTGGATTTAGCGCTGACTGCGATGGTTTATGGAGATAAAAACTTCTTCACATATTATCCTTGGCTGCTCGATGCACCAATTTACGTACAATTTTCATCTATTTACCCAGAATTTAATCAGGTAGCTTACTACGGTACGCCAAGAACGTATCTTAACAAAGTGAATAAGGAGAGAACCCCAGAAGCACAGGCTTGAACCTGTGCTTTTTTAATGATTAGTTGACAGCAATCCTTGAAAGTAATACATAATATAATTATGTAAACAAAAAATGATTTGAAAGGGTATATGGGAAGATTAAAAACAATGTAATGAATAACTGGTAATTAAGAAATAAAAGAATTGTTAAAAGTGTCCAGTAAGGTTTCCTCAAATGATCCAGCAGCCAGATTGATGATTGATAAAATGAATTTTTTCATAGCAAAGTAAATAGAACTAACTAAAAACAGTTTGAATTTAACAAGTATTGTTTTTGACATCATTAAATTTCCGAAAGTTGACGGTATTGCCTGTCCAGAATTAGTCGATTATAATGTCCGTATATAATTCGAAACATTTCGACATTTATTCTGGAGAAAGGAAAAGACGTCCCCCATAATGTATAAC
>NZ_JBIQOE010000116.1:0-35743 GCF_047739415.1 Mesobacillus sp.
ATGTTTATACCATACCCGTTACAAGGAATTTCAAAAATTAATTTTGTGTCATCCAATTAAAAAGGGCAATAGCATTATTTTAATATACTCTTTCTGGGGTTGGAATAAATAAAAAGTGGGATTTTTTACGATATCAATATATTTTAAAAATTTTATTTATATAAGCATTTTTATGTATACGTTTTCTTGACGCTCCAATATGTTGGGAGTAAAATGAACATGTCACATAATTGTAAGAAATGCTTATTTTTTTGATGTTGGGTTGAATCAATCTGTTAGGTTAATAGGGATGGGGAGACAAGCCTGAACATCATGGCCAAATTTCAAGGGGGGTATACATATGGCAGGTAGACAAGAGTTTTATTGGCGGAGGCTGCATTCTTTGCTGGGTGTCATTCCAGTAGGTCTTTTCCTTATGCAGCACCTTGTAGTCAACTATTTTGCTACAGGGGGAGAAGAATCATTCAATAACGCAGCACATTTTATGGAGCAGTTGCCTTTCAGGTATTTTCTAGAAATCTTCATTATCTTCTTACCATTATTATTTCATGCAATTTACGGTCTTTATATTGCTTTTACAGCTAAAAACAATATAGGCCAATACAGCCATTTCAGAAACTGGATGTTCATGCTTCAGCGTGTGTCTGGTGTGATCACATTGATTTTCGTAGCTTGGCATGTATGGGAAACCCGTATTGCCGCAGCATTTGGTGCAGAAGTTAACTTCCAGATGATGGAGACAATTCTTTCATCTCCATTCATGCTTTGGTTCTATTTAATCGGTGTCATCTCTACTACTTTCCACTTTGCGAACGGATTATGGTCATTCTTCGTCAGCTGGGGAATCACTGTTACACCACGTTCACAAGTGATTTCCACTTATGTTACTATCGGAGTTTTCATTGCGCTTTCCATCGTAGGTGTCCGCGCAATCCTGGCATTCGTATAAGACCTTCTATTCTAGGACTATATACTGAAAAAGATTTACTTTTGATCGGATATGAAAGACAGACATGGATTTAAGGGAGTGAGTCACGATGAGTAAAGGTAAGGTGATCGTAGTCGGCGGCGGTTTGGCTGGCTTAATGGCTACAATAAAAGTTGCAGAAACAGGAACTCCTGTTGAACTGTTTTCTCTTGTACCGGTAAAACGTTCCCACTCTGTATGTGCACAGGGCGGAATCAACGGTGCAGTTAATACGAAAGGTGAAGGTGACTCTCCATGGGAGCACTTTGATGATACAGTATACGGTGGTGACTTCCTAGCAAACCAGCCGCCAGTTAAGGCCATGGCTGAAGCAGCGCCTGGAATCATCCACCTTCTTGACCGTATGGGAGTTATGTTCAACCGTACGCCGGAAGGTTTGCTTGATTTCCGTCGCTTTGGTGGTACTCAGCACCACCGGACAGCATTTGCTGGTGCGACAACTGGACAACAGCTTCTATACGCTTTGGATGAGCAAGTACGCCGTCATGAAGTGGCTGGTTTGGTTACAAAGTACGAAGGATGGGAATTCCTCGGTATAGTCAAGGACGAAGAAGGTGTGTGCCGCGGAGTCGTAGCACAGAACCTGACTTCAATGGAAATCAAATCATTTGCTGCTGATGCCGTCATCATGGCAACTGGTGGCCCTGGTATCATTTTCGGTAAAACAACAAACTCTGTAATCAATACTGGTTCAGCTGCTGCAATCGTTTACCAGCAGGGAGGATATTATGCTAACGGTGAATTCATCCAAATCCACCCTACAGCAATCCCTGGGGATGACAAACTCCGCCTGATGAGTGAATCTGCCCGAGGTGAAGGTGGACGAGTTTGGACTTATAAGGATGGCAAGCCATGGTACTTCCTTGAAGAGAAGTATCCTGCATACGGAAACCTTGTTCCTCGTGACATCGCAACACGTGAAATCTTCGATGTGTGCGTAAGCCAGAAGCTTGGCATCAACGGCGAGAACATGGTTTATCTTGACCTTTCACATAAGGATCCTAAAGAGCTTGACATCAAGCTTGGCGGAATCATTGAAATTTATGAGAAATTCATGGGCGATGACCCAAGAAAAGTTCCTATGAAAATATTCCCTGCAGTTCACTATTCTATGGGTGGACTATGGGTGGACTATGATCAAATGACGAACATTCCAGGCCTGTTTGCTGCAGGTGAGGTTGACTATTCACAGCACGGTGCGAACCGTCTTGGCGCTAACTCACTATTGTCTGCAATCTATGGCGGAATGGTAGCAGGTCCAAACGCGATCCGTTACATCAACGGCCTTGAAAAGAGCTCAGATGCTGTTTCTTCAGCACTATTTGATGATGCTGTTAAGATGGAGCAGGAGAAGTGGGATAATGTCATGTCACTAGATGGTACTGAAAATGCCTATGTCCTTCACAAAGAGCTTGGCGAATGGATGACTGACAATGTAACCGTTGTTCGTTACAATGATAGACTTCTGAAAACAGACGAGAAGATTGTCGAGTTGATGGAGCGATATAAGAATATCAATATCAATGATACTGCGAAATGGAGCAACCAGGGTGCCGTGTTCACACGCCAGCTTCAAAACATGCTTCAGCTTGCACGTGTTATCACAATCGGTGCATATAACCGTAACGAAAGCCGTGGGGCTCACTATAAACCAGAATTCCCAGATCGTAATGATGAGGACTTCTTAAAAACAACTATGGCGAAGTTTGTTGATGCAAACTCTGCGCCGGCTTTCCACTATGAAGAAGTTGATACTTCATTAATCCAACCGCGTAAGCGCGATTACTCTAAGAAGAAGGGGGAGTAATAAGGCATGTCAGAGAATAAAACTGTTACTTTTGTAATTAGCCGTCAGGATACTCCTGAATCAGCCCCTTATGAGGAGACGTTTGTATTAGATTATCGTCCAAATATGAATGTCATTTCGGCACTGATGGAAATTCGACGTAACCCTGTGAACTCAAAAGGTGAAGCCACGACTCCGATTGCTTGGGACATGAACTGTCTTGAAGAGGTTTGTGGTGCGTGTTCAATGGTCATCAATGGCCGCCCTCGCCAGTCATGTTCTGCGCTGGTTGACCAGCTGGAGCAGCCAATCAGGCTTGAGCCGATGAGAACATTCCCGGTTGTCCGTGACCTTCAGGTTGACCGCAGCCGCATGTTCGATTCTTTGAAGCGTGTTAAAGCATGGGTTCCAATCGATGGTACTTACGATCTTGGACCTGGTCCGCGTATGCCAGAGAAAAAGCGTCAGTGGGCATATGAACTTTCCAAGTGTATGACATGTGGTGTCTGCCTGGAGGCTTGCCCTAACGTAAACGACAAGTCAGACTTCATCGGGCCACAGCCATTATCACAGGTTCGTCTCTTCAATGCCCACCCAACAGGTGCTTTGAACAAAGGTGAGAGACTTGAAACAATCATGGGAGATGGCGGACTCGCAAACTGCGGTAACTCACAGAACTGCGTCCAGTCTTGCCCTAAAGGCATTCCATTGACAACTTCAATCGCCGCCTTGAACCGTGATACAACACTACAGGCATTCAAGAATTTCTTCGGAAGCGACCAAGTATAAAAACCAACCTCCTTTTCTTGGAAAGGGAGGTTTTTTCTTTTCACAGCTAAAATAGTACTTTTTTACAGTGTGGTTCGCTTGGTATACTTTACTAAAGGCATAAATGGGAGCGTTATATGAAACTTACAAAGATATTGGCGATTGGGATTGTTGTTAGTGGTGTAGTTATCCTGGGGATTGGATTGTTTCAGTTATGGGACATTAAACGGCAGGAGCAGATTTCCCTTGAAGCAGCAAAAGAATTGGTCAAGGAAAATAAACCGAAGGCAAAAAGGGAAGAATTCAAGCCTGAAACGGGTGAGGCTTCCGGATTGCTGTTGATCCCGAAAATTAATGCGGAATTGGCAATAGTAGAAGGAACGGATGCTGACGATCTTGAAAAAGGCGTTGGCCACTATAAAGGCTCGTTCTATCCTGAAGAAAATGGACAAATTGTCCTCTCTGGCCACCGTGATACAGTCTTTCGCAAGGCAGGGGATTTGGTAATAGGCGATCAATTGACGATGAAAATGCCTTATGGGGATTATACATACGAGATAACCGGCACGAAAATTGTCAGCGCTGATGATACCAGTATCATTACCCTCCAGAATTCGGAAGAAGAGCTTGTTTTGACAACATGCTATCCATTCAGTTATGTAGGCGATGCCCCTGACCGATACATTATTTATGCCAAAAGGACATCAGATGATCAATGAATCAGAAATACTATGAAAAGCAAGCCAGGACCAATAGTCCTGGCTTGCTTACTTTTTGTCTAGTAAAAAAGATTGCGTTTCAGGAAAACGTTTTCATACTATAGATTCATTTTTCTGTTTTTAACCAAAAATATACATTCACTTCATGAAAAAGCCTATTTAACCATGTTATATTTCTCTTGACGGAAGACTATGAATTTTGGCGAAAATTGAGGAGGAATAAATATGGGGAAGTTGAAGCGTAAGACTTTTTCGTGGCTGACTGCAGTTATTTTATTATTAGGCTATGCAACACCATATTCTGGACAAGCATCAGCTGAAAGCATCCTAACTGTCCAGCAGGCAATCGAGAATAATAGTGGAAGTGCTACAGTAGAAGGTTACATAGTAGGGCATACGACAGGCACCAATTCATATGACCATGAAGCGCCATTTGGAAATGATTATAACTTTGCGCTGGCGGATAATCCTGATGAAAGAGATCCGGCAAAGATTTTACCAGTACAGATTTCGTTCTCTTACAGAAGCGCATTTGGCTTACAAACTAATCCTGACATAGTTGGAAAAAAGATAAAGGTTACAGGGTCATTGGAGGACTATTTCTCGGTACCGGCTTTAAAATCTCCATCAGCCATGCAGTTCGCTGACGGCAGCGGCATGGATCCAGGTGAACCTGGTGAACCAGAGCCGCCAGCAATAACTGGACTGAAGATTCATGATATCCAGGGTGAAGGCCATGCTTCTCCATATAAGGATCAGCAGGTAGGTGGAGTTACAGGAATTGTAACAAAACTTGAAGGAAACAACGCTTTCTTCATGCAGGATCCTGAAGATGATGGCAATCCCAATACATCTGAAGCGATTTATGTATATAAAAGGGCTCACGGACTTGCTGAAGGTGATCAAGTTGAAGTCGATGGCCTTGTGAAAGAGTGGGTATTAGAAGGTTACAGTGAAAAGCTGGAAACCGACCTTGCAATGACTGAAATCAACGCTACTAAAGTGACAAAACTTGCTTCAGGCGTCGAGCTTCCTGAACCGGTTGTCATTGGTCAAGATCGTATTGCTCCAACCCAGGTAATCGACAATGACCAATTTGGTGTATTTGATCCTGCGGAGGATGGCATCGATTTTTATGAAAGCCTTGAAGGAATGAGAATTGGAGTAGAAAGCCCACAGGTAATTGGACCTCAGAAGTATGGCGAAGTACCGGTCATCGCCAATAAGGTGGAAGGGAAAGTATACAGTCCGCAAGGCGGAATCCTGCTGACTGAGGAAAGCTCTAATCCGGAAAGAATGTTCCTGCTAATCGATCGCGACTTTGTAGCAAAAGCAGGCGACTATTTTAACGGTCTGGTTACAGGTGTTGTGAGCTATAGCTTTTCTAACTTTAAAATCCTCGTTGACCAGGAAACTCTTCCTGAGCTGGTTGAGAGTGAGTTGATTGAGGATTATGCAACTTTCGAGCAAAGAGAGAATAAGCTGACGATCGCAAGCTATAATATTGAGAATTTTTCTGCTGAAACTAATCAATCCAAGACTGCTAGAATTGCAGATTCAATCATCAATAACTTAAAGACCCCTGATATTGTTGGTCTTGTAGAGGTACAGGATAATGATGGCCAAACTGCCAGCGGCTCTGCAGATGCATCACAAAGCTACCAGGCTTTGATCGATGAAATTATTGCACAAGGTGGACCTGCATACAGTTGGACCGACATTGCTCCCGAGTACAATCAGGATGGTGGTGCTCCTGGAGGTAACATCCGGGTTGGGTATTTATATAATCCTGAACGAGTTCAGCTTAAAGAAGCTCCAAAAGGGACAGCTACAGATGCTGTTGCCTATGAAAATGGCGACCTGACCTTGAATCCAGGAAGAATTGATCCACAGAATCCTATTTTTGAAGATACCAGAAAGCCATTGGCTGCAGAGTTTGTATTCAAGGGGCAGGAAGTAATTGTCATTGCGAATCATTTTAACTCAAAAGGCGGGGATGATCCTTTGTTTGGTGTTACCCAGCCACCTGTACTCGATAGCGAGGCAAAAAGAATTGAGATTGCGAAATTGCTCAATGAATTTATTGCCGGCATACATGCGGAGGATCCAAAAGCAAATGTGGTCGTTCTTGGCGATTTGAATGACTTTGAATTTTCCAAGCCAATTGAGGTTCTGGAAAACGGACAATTGACTAATATGGTTGAGACTTTGCCAGAAGGCGAGAGGTTCACTTACAACTACCAGGGGAATTCACAGGTGTTGGATCATATTCTTGTATCCAATCATCTCGCTGATCAAACAGAGGCTGATATTATCAATATCAACTCCTTATATATGGAAGAGCATGGACGAGCAAGTGACCATGATCCTGTAATGGTGCAAATTCATTTGAATAATGGGCAAAGGCAGTGTCCGGATGCAAGTAGCAACGGACCAGAAAAGCAGAATGAAGATAACGGAAAGCATTTGGGGCACGATAAAAAAGCTAAAGCTTGTGGCTATGACAAGGCTAGCTGAATCTAAAGGGGGATTGGAAATTTCCAATCCCTCTTTTTTGTTTCCAAAAAGACTAAAAATATTTATAATAAAGAAAAGAATGAATGTTCATTCATTTTACGGGAGGTTTCACCATGAAGAAGATGGAATACATTAATGAGATTGTAAGCTGGGAAGAGGAATTTGACTTTTTTTATCAGGTGAAGGTTCGGTTTTCAGAAACAGATATGTTTGGGCACTTAAATAACACAGTTCCATTTACATATTTCGAACAGGCGAGGATTGAATATTTCAAGAGCCAGGGGTTCATGCAGGATTGGGTTAAACCGGAAAATGAGACGATTCCGGTCGTTGCCGATTTGCAATGCGATTATTTAAGCCAAATTTTTTTTGATGAGGACTTGAAAATTTATGTCAAAGCCAATTCAATTGGAAATTCCTCAGTTGATCTTCACTATATGGTCAAAAAAGCAGACGGCTCGATTTGCCTGACTGGAAGGGGAACGATCGTACAAATTTCGAAGAAAACAGGCAAGGGAGTATCCTGGACAGAGGATATGAGGCACATGTTTTCAGAAAGCAAGAAATCAGTCGTTAAATAAGTTTTGAGTTTAATTATAAAATTTGGCATGAAGTCCCTTAAATATTGTCACTACAATACTTTCCTTCACATATGATATTTTGACTAAATTTATACCCACCCCGCAGTTCACAGCTGGCGAAGGCAAGGAGGGTTACAATACTTGAAGGAAAATGAATATACTCACAAGCCATTACTCACTAAACGCGAAAGAGAAGTTTTCGAACTGTTAGTACAAGACAAAACAACAAAAGAGATCGCTAGTGAATTATTTATCAGCGAAAAAACGGTTCGGAACCATATTTCAAACGCCATGCAAAAGCTTGGTGTAAAGGGGCGTTCCCAAGCTGTTGTAGAGCTCCTGCGTATGGGAGAGCTAGAACTTTAATCAAGACCGGCCAACCTGAATGGGGGGCCGGTTAAGATGTTTAAAGGGGTAAAACAGGCTGTAATCGGAATTCTGTCTTGAAATTTGCTCGAAAAAAGTAGAAAATAAGGACAATAGTAAAAATCATCTCGGCTTGAATAACAAGTTTTATGGATAAAGGAAATAGATTTTTAGGAGTTGTTACGGATGAAACTTGAAGGGGTAGAAAAGAATCAGGGGCTTGAGACGGTTGCTGACATCGAAAAGGATCTGCGTTACATATCTGGGATTATAAAGCAGAAGGGCCGTGAGCTCCTTAGTAATTATACGATTACTCCACCCCAGTTCATTGCCCTGCAATGGCTATTTGAGGACGGGGATATGACAATCGGGGAACTGTCGAATAAAATGTTCCTGGCATGCAGTACAACCACGGATCTTGTTGACCGAATGGAGAAAAATGAACTTGTTGTAAGGGTGAAGGACCCTAATGACAGGCGTGTAGTCAGAATCCACCTTCTGGACGAAGGTGAACGGATCATCGATGAAGTGATCAAGAAACGCCAGCTGTACCTTCAAGAGGTATTGAAGGATTTTTCAGGTGAGGAAATATTGTCCCTTAAAGAGGGATTAGCGAAATTACATCAAGAAATGCGTGGAGAATGAGGCGAGTTTTTTGAACCGACCAATCGGAATCATTGATTCAGGAGTAGGCGGGTTAACCGTTGCCAAGGAAGTCATGAGACAGCTTCCATATGAACAAATCATCTATGTCGGTGATACGGCCCGTTGTCCATACGGCCCTCGTCCTGTTGAGGAAGTAAAGAGATTCACCTGGCAAATGACCCGTTTCCTGCTTGAAAAGAATATTAAAATGCTTGTAATCGCGTGCAACACAGCTACTGCTGTGGTTCTTGACGAAATAAGGAATGAACTCCCGATTCCTGTGTTAGGGGTCATCCAGCCTGGTGCGAGGACAGCAATTATGGTAACAGACAATTATAAAATTGGCATTATCGGAACGGAAGGCACCGTAAAAAGCCGAGCGTACGAGCATGCGCTGAAATCCATCAACCGTAAGACTGCCATTGAAGCACTCGCTTGCCCTAAATTCGTGCCGCTTGTAGAAAGTGGTGAATACGATGGACGGGTCGCAAAAAAAGTGGTCACCGAAACCCTACAACCATTACAGGGGCAAGGACTTGATACATTAATCCTTGGCTGTACCCATTACCCTTTGCTCGAGCCGCTTATTAAGGAAGTCATGGGTCCTGAGGTCAAGGTGATCAGTTCAGGCGAGGAAACAGCGCGCGAGGTAAGCACGATCCTCGGCCATAACGACATGTTTGCTGACAGGGAAGAGCTTCCGGAGCATTCATATTACATGACAGGCTCCAGAACGATTTTTTCCGCCATAGCATCCCAGTGGCTGGAGAGGTCAATTGAAAAAGTCGAGAAAATTAAATTAGGATAAATATGGCTTCCGGAGACGGAGGTCTTTTTTGATTCAATTCAATTCTAATTTCTAAAAATCTTCTCAAAGGCGGTCTAAAATATCCAAAGGCTCGTATACATATTAGTACAAACTGTCTTTGGAGGGATTTATATGTCAAAAAATAAAAAGGCTGTGGTCGTTACAGCTGCTACATTGGCAACTACGGTATTCCTATCAGGCTGTGGGCTGTTCGGAGGCGAGGAAAAGAAGAAAATTGATCCTCCCCAGGATGTCACTCTCATGGAAGATGGGGAGGCGCTTGATGAAAATGTTTCTACAGAAACAAAAGAAGATGGAAAAGAAGCAGTTGAGACATCCATTCAGACAGAACTTTATTTGATCGATAAGAATGGGTATGTCGTCTCACAAACAATGGGCCTGCCGAAAAAAGAGGGTGTAGCCCAGCAGGCGCTGGAATACCTTGTTGCGAATGGGCCTGTTGAGCAATTGCTTCCAAATGGCTTCAGGGCTGTACTTCCAGCTGACACACAAATGACAGTGAACATCAAGGACGGAACAGCAACAGTAGACTTTTCAAAAGAATTTGCAACCTATAAAAAAGAGGATGAGAAAAAGATTCTTCAGGCTGTGACATGGACGCTTACACAATTTGATACAGTTGATGAAGTTAAGCTTCAGATGAATGGCACTCCTCTTGAGGCAATGCCTGTAGGCGGTACTCCTATTGGGGGAGAGCTAAGCCGTGCTGATGGCATCAACGTTGACAATTCTGATGTCGTTGATATCACAAATACTAAAGCAGTCACTGTTTATTATATTGGCGGTGAGGAAGGAGCATATTATTATGTTCCTGTCACAAAACGCGTAAGCAATGATGTGAAGGATAACATTACAGCAATTGTGAATGAGCTTGTTGAAGGACCAGCATATGCATCCAATCTGCTGTCGGAGTTCCAGTCAGGTGTGAAGCTGCTTGACGCACCTAAGGTTGAGGATGGAAAGGTAACATTGAACTTCAATGAATCGATTTACGGCAGCTTTGAAGAAAAAATGGTATCTGAACACCTACTAAATTCACTTGTACTGTCACTAACAGAACAGAATGGTGTTGAAAGTGTGGCCTTAACGGTGAATGGGAAGGCAGATGTGCTGACAGAAACGGGAGAAAAACTGGCTGAGCCGGTGACAAGGCCTGAAAAAGTAAACACAGGTAGTTTTTAATAGCCAGATTTTGATATACTAAATAAAGACATTCAAAGAGGCAGGCGTATTTCCTGCCTCTTATTTATTGTATTTTCCAGGCAGGCTGACTGCCTTTTATCATGCTAAGGAGGGCTTTTATATGCGATTTGATGGGCGTGAACCCTTGCAATTAAGACCAATACATATTGAAACTGATTACCTGAAACATCCAGAAGGCTCTGTGCTGATCTCTGTTGGAGATACGAAAGTGATATGTACTGCCAGCATCGAGGATCGCGTTCCACCATTCATGAGGGGCGAAGGAAAAGGATGGATTACGGCTGAATACTCTATGCTGCCACGCGCTACTGAACAGAGGAATATTCGTGAGGCGGCAAAAGGCAAGATTTCCGGAAGGACGATGGAAATCCAGCGTTTGATCGGCAGAGCGCTGCGTGCAGTCGTAAATCTTGAAGCTATAGGCGAGCGTACTGTTTGGGTCGATTGTGATGTCATCCAGGCAGATGGCGGCACACGTACTGCTTCAATCACAGGAGCTTTTGTTGCAATGGCTATGGCTCTTGAGAAGCTGAGCAAGCAAAAGAAGCTGTCTGCTTTTCCTGTGACAGACTTCCTTGCTGCGACGAGTGTTGGTGTCTTGAAGAATGGAGAGGCTGTTGTTGATTTGAATTATGTCGAGGATTCTGCTGCCAATGTCGACATGAATGTTGTCATGACAGGCAATGGGGAATTCGTTGAGCTGCAGGGTACTGGAGAAGAAGCTACTTTTTCATACAGCCAGCTGCAGGAGCTCTTAAAGGCAGCGCAGGATGGAATAACGGAACTCTTCGAAAAACAGAAAGAAGCAATTGGAGAAGAATTGGCTGCCAAGATACAGGGCGCAAAAAAGAGATAGGGGAGATCTCAAAATGGAATCAGTCATAATCGCAACAAAAAATAAAGGAAAAGCGAAAGAATTCGAGAAGCTTTTTTTGCCAAAAGGGTTGGCGGTAAAAACATTGCTCGATTATCCAGAAATTGAAGATGTAGAAGAGACAGGTTCAACTTTCGAGGAGAACGCAATCTTAAAAGCTGAGACAATCGCTAATAATCTAGGTGTCCGTGTGATTGCGGATGATTCAGGGCTCGAAATTGACGCATTGGAAGGGCGTCCAGGGGTGTATTCGGCACGTTACGCAGGTTCTGAAAAAAATGATGAAAACAACATCGACAAAGTTCTTGATGAACTACAGGATGTACCAGAAAATGAGCGCACCGCAAGATTCTGCTGCGCACTCGCAATGGCAGAGCCAGGGAAGGAAACAGTCACTGTATTCGGTACATGTGAAGGTAGAATCCTTGATGAGAGACGCGGTACAAATGGTTTTGGCTATGATCCAATTTTCTTCGTAGAAACAAAGGGGAAATCTATGGCTGAATTGGCATCAGACGAAAAAAACAAAATCAGCCACCGGGCAAATGCGATCAGAAAACTGGATGATCTTCTTAATAAGCGTGAGGAAAGCCATGACTAAGGTGCTGATTGTCAGTGACAGCCATGGGTCAACAGAGGTATTAGAGGGAATTGAGAAGCTTCATGGAAATGATGTCGACTTGATGATCCACTGCGGTGACTCAGAGCTTTCTGAAAGCAATGCTGCTATTGTGAATTTCAGGTCGGTAAAGGGGAATTGCGATTTTTATGGAAACTTCCCTGATGATGAAACCCATGTCGTAAATGGTGTGAAAATCTTTGTGACACATGGGCATCTATACTCAGTAAAGTCTACACTCGTAAATTTATACTATAAGGCTAAGGAACTGCAGGCTGATATAGTATGCTTTGGGCATTCACATTTGCTAGGAGCAGAAATGGTCGATGATGTACTGTTTATCAATCCCGGGAGCATCAGACTTCCGCGCGGTAGAAATGAAAAGAGCTACGCCATCCTCGAACTGGAAAACGAAAAAGCGATATTGCGGATCTATGACTATGGAAACGGTGAGATGGCTGATCTAAGGCAGGAGTTTTCACTTCACAAAACCAGCTAAAATTACTATAATGATTTTCTGAGGGGAGTCAGTCAAAAGGTTCTCCTCAGAAAAAGTTACGATTTTTTATTGACATTTAGTTGTTTGGCTAATATAATAAATCTTGTCTTTAAAAAACAACCAAGTCCCAGTAGCTCAGCCGGATAGAGCATACGCCTTCTAAGCGTACGGTCGGGAGTTCGAATCTCTCCTGGGACGCCATTTAAACTACATACTTTAACTCACCTTTTTGAAAGGTGAGTTTTTTTTTATGTCCGTAAATAATGATCTCACCCACCCACGAGAATGAGGACAAAATTTGTGCATAAAACAAAAAAAATAATTTTTTATAAATGTGAATATATCAACAATGTAAGCGTATACAAATTAACTAACTAATCTAAATTATCAAATAATTAAGAAAAAGGGTGTTGACGAGTGTGAAAATTGGGCGTAAGATAATCCTCAAATAAAAAAAACAAGTTGAATGCTTCTCAAGTGAACCAGAGTTTTATATTAATTTTTTGATAATGTAAAACTGTATTTTTTTAACCTGTGAATTTAATATTTTAAAGCGTCTATTCGTTAAAGGAGTGTTTATTGTGCCCGATCAATGGATCTACTTAAACGGTGAATTCGTCACCAAGGAAAATGCTAAGGTTTCAGTATATGATCATGGATTTCTATACGGAGACGGTATTTTTGAAGGGATACGGGTATACAGCGGCAATATTTTCAGGATGGAAGAGCATATGGACCGGCTTTATCGGTCAGCTAAGTCCATCATGCTGAACATGCCACACTCTAAGGAGGAGTTCACCGGATTGGTTGTCGAAACGGTGGAACGGAATCAACTGAGAGATGCTTATATCCGGATTGTCGTTTCCAGGGGTGTCGGAGATCTTGGGTTGGATCCCTACAAATGCCCGAATGCAAATGTTGTCATCATTGTTGAACCTCTGGCTATTTTTCCAAAGGAATTGTATGAACGCGGACTGGAGATTGTAACTGTCGCGACCCGAAGAAATCGTCCGGATGTATTAAGTCCAAAAGTAAAATCACTAAATTATTTAAATAATGTCCTTGTAAAAATCGAAGCACATCTGGCAAATGTAAGTGAAGCGCTCATGCTTAATGACCAGGGCTATGTTGCAGAAGGGTCAGCGGATAATATTTTTATCGTCAGGGGAAATGAATTCCTCACACCGCCAGGGTATGTGGGAGCACTTGAAGGAATCACCAGGAATGCGGTAATTGAAATCGCGAAAAATCTGGGGTATGAGGTCAAGGAGGAACCATTTACCCGCCATGATGTATACACAGCCGATGAAGTATTCCTCACCGGAACTGCTGCAGAAGTAATCGCAGTTGTAAAAGTAGATGGAAGAGTCATCGGAGAAGGGGTACCAGGGCAGCATACACAAAATATCCTGCGTGAATTCAGGGCAAAAGTCGTTGCAGATGGAATCCAAGTCTATCAGGAAAAAGCTCATCAAGTTAGTTAGTTAATAAGGCTTTTTTCGCAAACTTTCACTATCAAATTGAATAAAGATAAAGCGAGGACAGGGACAAGTAATTTAATGCGATCAGCATGCACAGAGAGCCGGGGTTGCTGGAAACCGGTGATGCCGCATTAAATGAACTCACCCTGGAGCGCCGGTTTGAAAGGAATCCTAGTAAAACTGGTCGAGTGCATGGCACTTGTTATCAAAACCGGCAGCTGCAGCTGTCACGAGTGCACGCATCATGCGTGAATAAGGGTGGTACCGTGGAAAAAGGAGATAAAGCCTATTCCATCCCTTTGCCTGGGGAACCTTAGGCATATGGAGATGGTTGGGCTTTTTTATTTTGAAAAAATACATTGAGTTCACAATGGGAGGTTCGATAAATGGAAGCTGCCTTGAAGGAAACAAAGGCTAAAACGAGTGAAGTAAGCGGAGCTGATTTACTGCTTAAGGCGCTGGAAAAGGAAAATGTCGAAGTCATTTTTGGATACCCAGGAGGAGCCGTCCTTCCGATTTACGATAAACTGTATGATTCTAAAATTCTTCATGTTCTGCCAAGGCATGAACAGGGAGGGATCCATGCAGCGGAAGGATATGCGAGGGTCAGCGGCAAACCAGGCGTTGTAATTGCTACATCTGGACCGGGAGCGACGAATATCATCACCGGCATTGCGGATGCGATGATGGACTCTTTGCCGCTGGTTGTCTTCACAGGCCAAGTCGCGACAGGGGTGATCGGTACAGATGCCTTCCAGGAAGCCGACATTCTTGGAATCACGACTCCTATCACGAAGTACAACTATCAGATCAGGGACATAAAAGACATCCCTCGAATTATCAAGGAAGCATTTTATATTGCGACAAGCGGAAGGCCTGGTCCAGTCGTCATCGATTTCCCAAAAGATCTGGCAGCGGGTGTATCGGCAGAACCAGCTGAGGAGGAAATCCACCTTCCTGGTTACCAGCCGACTACGGAGCCGAATTTCCTTCAGGTAAGAAAACTGTCCGAAGCAGTAAGCAGGGCAAAAAGGCCGGTCATTCTCGCCGGGGCAGGTGTCCTCCATGCGAAGGCGTCGAGACTGTTAAAAGAATACGCAGAACAGCAGAACCTTCATGTTGTCCATACATTATTGGGGTTGGGGGGCTTTCCGGCTAACCACGAACTGTTCCTTGGAATGGCTGGGATGCATGGCTGCTTTACAGCAAACATGGCGCTTTATAATTGTGACCTGCTGATCAATATCGGAGCACGATTTGATGAC
Source organism: Mesobacillus sp. (assembly GCF_047739415.1). Classification (GTDB taxonomy): domain Bacteria; phylum Bacillota; class Bacilli; order Bacillales; family Cytobacillaceae; genus Mesobacillus. Next base: position 15,141 of record NZ_JBIQOE010000116.1, read on the forward strand.
CGGCTGACCGGAAACCTGAAACATTTCGCGCCAAAAGCAACTGTTGCCCATATTGATATCGATCCGGCTGAAATCGGTAAAAATGTGCCAACACAAATTCCGGTTGTCGGCGATGCAGGAGAGGCGTTAGGACAGTTGCTCAGGCTGGGAGCCAGTCCACCTCAACAGGAAGAATGGGCAGGAACGCTCGCAGCCTGGAAGAAGGAATTCCCTTATCATTACGAAACCAGTGAGTTACTAAAACCGCAAAAGGTGATGGAACTCCTTTATGAAAAAACCGCAGGTGAAGCGATTGTTGTTACCGATGTCGGCCAGCATCAAATGTGGGCAGCCCAATATTACCAACTCCAGCACGCTGATCGATGGGTGACCTCAGGAGGACTCGGGACAATGGGATTTGGACTTCCGGCAAGTATTGGAGCACAACTGGCAGATCCTACTGCATGTGTTGTGGCCGTTCTCGGAGATGGAGGCTTCCAGATGTCAACGCAGGAGCTGGCGGTCATCGCTGAATTTCAGCTGCCAATCAAAATAGCGATTTTCAATAACAAGGCACTTGGGATGGTTAGACAATGGCAGGAAATTTTTTATAAAGAAAGGTATTCTCACAGTAAAAATCCGGTCCAGCCATCTTTTGTGAAACTGGCCGAGGCCTATGGCATCAAAGGGTTTGAAATCAACACCGAAACAGAAGCGCATTTGGTCCTGAATGAGGTCCTGCATGACAAGGAGCCGGTGCTGCTCGATTTCAGGGTCGATGGAGCCGAAAATGTCTACCCGATGATTGCGCCTGGAAAAGGAATCCACGAAATGGTGGGAGTGAAAAAATGAAAAGAATCATAACGATGACGGTCTTGAACCGGCCGGGAGTACTTAACAGGATCACGAATCTATTTACAAAGAGAAATTACAATATTGAAAGTATTTCGGTAGGCCTTACCGAGCAAGAGGGAGTTTCGCGGATTACATGCGTTGTCCATGTGGAGAATGATGGGATGGTCGAACAAATCACGAAACAGCTCAATAAACAGATTGATGTCCTCAAGGTGGCTGATATCAGTGACCAGGCGATTGTCGCCCGAGAGCTCATTCTCATGAAGGTGCCCGTCCTTCCCCACAATAGGGCAGAGATTTATTCGATCATTGAGCCATTTAGGGCATCGGTGATTGACGTCAGCAAGGATAGCATCATCATCCAATTGACAGGCGAAACGGAAAAAGTTGAGGCGTTTATCGATTTAATTAAACCATATGGAATCAGAGAATTGGCTCGTACCGGAACGACAGCATTCCCAAGGGGAAACCAGCGTACCAGCCAGCAAAAATCGTATTCATTTGTATGATAAAACTTATTTTAAATCAGAAAGGGAGAGCGAATATGGCGAAAATGTACTATAACGGTGATGCAAATGAAGCTTATTTTAACGGGAAAAGAGTAGCAGTAGTAGGTTACGGATCACAGGGTCATGCTCATGCGCAGAATCTTCGTGACAGTGGAGTTGAGGTTGTCATTGGATTAAGGCATGGGAAATCATGGGAGAAAGCGGAACAGGATGGCTTTGAGGTTAAAACAGTCGCGGAAGCTGTAGCGACATCAGACGTAGTCATGATTCTTTTGCCTGATGAGAGACAGACCGCTGTGTACAAAAATGAAATTGAACCACAGCTGACTGGCCAGGCGCTCATGTTCGCCCACGGCTTTAACGTTCATTTTAACCAGATTGTCCCGCCAGAAAGCTGTGATGTCTTGCTGGTCGCACCTAAGGGGCCGGGCCATTTGGTCAGAAGGACTTATGAAGAAGGAGCAGGAGTACCAGCACTGTTTGCAATCCATCAGGATGTGTCAGGAACGGCAAGGGAACTTGCGCTGGCATACGCGAAAGCAATCGGTGCATTGAGAGCGGGAGCACTTGAAACAACTTTTAAAGAAGAAACTGAAACGGATTTATTCGGAGAACAGGCTGTATTATGCGGCGGGCTGACCTCGCTCGTGAAAGCAGGCTTTGAAACACTCGTCGAGGCTGGTTACCAGCCGGAATTGGCTTATTTCGAAACAATGCATGAACTGAAACTAATCGTAGATTTGATGTATGAAGGCGGACTAGAAGGAATGCGCTATTCGATTTCTGACACTGCACAATGGGGTGATTTTGTCAGCGGACCTAGAGTGGTAAATGAGCAGGTTAAAGAGGAAATGAAAAGAGTTTTGACCGACATCCAGGAAGGTACTTTCGCCAAAGGCTGGATCGCGGAAAATGAAAACAACAGACCGGTCTTTAATAGCATCAATGAAAAAGAAAACACCCACCAGATTGAAGAGGTGGGCAGAGAACTGAGAAAGATGATGCCGTTTGTCAACAAACAAAAGCAGAGAGAAGTGGCTGCCAGTGCGAAGAATTAACATATTTGATACGACTTTGAGGGATGGGGAGCAGTCAGCCGGGGTCAATCTTAATTTCTCCGAAAAGCTGGAGATTGCCAGGCAATTAGAGAGGCTGAATGTCGACATTATTGAAGCGGGGTTCCCGGCCGCATCTAAAGGGGACTTTGCTTCTGTAGCCGAAATCGCACGCCAGATTAAAGGGTGTTCGGTTACAGGGCTGGCAAGATCGGTTTTAACAGATATAGACGCGGCATGGGAGGCATTGAGACACGGGGCAGAGCCCAGACTCCACCTGTTCATCGCCACTTCGCCGATCCACAGGGTCCACAAGCTGAAGCAGACAAAAGCTGAGGTTATCGAAACGGCGGTAAGAACCGTGAAGTATGCGGCAGCCAAGTTTCCAGTCATTCAATGGTCTGCTGAGGATGCTTGCCGGACCGAGCTTGATTTTCTTGCTGAAATTGTAGAAGAGGTTATTAAAGCCGGTGCAAAGGTCATCAATATTCCTGACACTGTAGGTTATATTTCTCCTCAAGAATATGGCCAAATTTTTACTTACTTAAGAGAGCATGTTCCTTCTATTAGTAAAGTCCAACTTTCGGCACATTGTCATGATGACCTTGGGATGTCCATCGCCAACTCACTTGCAGCTGTATCTGCAGGAGCCACACAGGTTGAAGGAACGATCAATGGGATAGGTGAGAGGGCAGGAAACGCGGCGCTGGAGGAATTTGCTGTTGCACTTCATATCCGCAAAGATTTTTACCAGGCGGAAACGGGATTGAACCTTAAGGAGATTAGCAGAACGAGCAGCCTTGTCAGCAAGTTGACCGGTATGACGGTACCTGCTAATAAAGCTGTGGTTGGAAGGAATGCATTTGCCCATGAATCCGGAATCCACCAGGATGGAGTTTTGAAGGAGAAAACAACTTATGAAATCATTTCGCCGGAACTTGTTGGATTACAGAATAACTCGATGGTTCTCGGAAAGCACTCCGGACGCCACGCCTTCCGCAACAGGTTGAATGAGATCGGGCTTACGGTTCCTGAGCAGGATATCAATAAGTTATTCTCCGTTTTCAAGGAACTTGCAGACAGGAAAAAGGAAATGACGGATGATGATCTCGTTGCCATCATCCTGGAAGAGAAGCTGTCAAAAGAACAGCAATATTATCGTCTCGATTCCATTCAGGTCCAGTATGGGACCAACCAGGTTCCAACTGCGACTGTTACCCTGTTCGGTTGCCAAAATGAAAAAATTCAAGAAGCGTCCACTGGATCTGGAAGTATTGAAGCTTTATATAATACGCTTGAAAATTGCATGGAAGAAAAAGCTAGCTTGCTAGATTACAGGATTCAATCTGTTGGAGCCGGCAGGGATGCCCTGGCCCAGGTATATGTAAAGCTTGACTTTGGCGGTGTCGAGACGAGTGGAAGAGGCCTTGCACAGGATGTCCTTGAGGCTTCTGCAAAAGCCTACTTAAATGCAGTCAACAGAGTTCTATATATGGAAGAAACGAAAAAGATCGCAGTCAACGGTTAAACAAATACGATGAAGAAATCGGAGGCGAATGTAATGGAAAAAAGGATCGCAATCCTGCCAGGAGATGGCGTAGGCAAAGAAGTAAGCAGGGGGGCGGTTACCATCCTCCAGGCAGTTGCTGAGCTTTTTAACCATAAGTTCCATTTTACTTATGGAGAAATCGGCGGAGCAGCAATCGATGAATTTGGAACCCCGCTCCCGGAGCACACACTTAATCTCTGCAAGGCCAATGATGCTGTGCTGTTAGGCGCTGTGGGCGGCCCTAAATGGGATCGGATGCCTGGTCATGTTCGCCCTGAAAAAGGACTGTTGAAAATCCGAAAAGAGCTAGGGTTATATGCGAATGTCCGTCCGGTTCAATACTACTCGAGTATTTCCGGGATCTCACCACTTCGCAAGGAAGTCGTTGAAGGAGTCGACATGGTAGTGGTCAGGGAATTGACCGGCGGTCTCTATTTTGGGAAACCGAGTGAAAGAAGTGTCCAGAAAGGCGAAGCATCTGTAGTAGATACATTGTTTTACCAGAAAAATGAGATTGAGAGAGTCATCCGATATGCATTTGAGCTGGCTGCCATGAGAAAAGGCAAGGTCACTTCTGTGGATAAAGCAAATGTTCTGGAATCGAGTCGAATGTGGCGAGAAACAGCGGAAGAGGTGGCGAGGGACTATCCTCATGTTCAACTTGACCATATGCTGGTCGATAATGCGGCTATGCAGCTAATTAAGAATCCGCGCCAGTTCGATGTGCTGGTCACAGAGAATATGTTTGGTGATATTTTGAGCGATGAAGCATCCGTGCTGACCGGCTCGCTTGGCATGCTGCCGTCAGCAAGCGTTTCGGTTGCAGGGCCATATCTGTATGAGCCGATTCATGGTTCTGCGCCAGATATTGCTGGTATGAACGCGGCTAATCCGATCGCGATGATCCTGTCAGCTGCGATGATGCTTCGACTGTCATTTGGTCTTGAAGACGAAGCAGAGGCAATCGAGAATGCGGTAGAGCAGGTGCTGGACGCCGGCAGCAGAACCCGCGACATTGCCTTATTTGGAACTCCATTCTTAACAACTGAAGGAATGGTTGAAGAAATCAAAGCGGCTTTACTCGACAATGAGGCGATCCTGAATATCATGAGTGCTTACGCATAGTGCCGGAACTATCGGCCAGTTTGAAAATCTGTAAAAACAAACACTAAGCCAGCTAGGCGAGAAAGAAGTGTTTTAGAAAAAGGGGAGGGTATCATTGGGGAAAACGATCATCGAAAAAATTTGGGAGAAGCATGTTGTACATCAGGAAGAAGGGAAACCTGACCTTGTGTATATCGATCTTCATCTTGTCCATGAGGTAACCTCGCCGCAGGCTTTTTCCGGACTTAGGATGAAAAAGCGCTCTGTACGGAGACCGGATTTGACATTTGCGACGATGGACCACAATGTCCCTACCGTCAACCGGAGTGAAATTAACGATCCTGTTGCGAAAAACCAGATGGATACTTTAAGGGATAATTGCCTAGAATTCGGGATTCCACTGGCTGACCTTGACAGTCCTGAACAGGGTATTGTCCATGTCATCGGACCTGAACTGGGCTTGACACAGCCAGGGAAGACCATTGTGTGCGGAGACAGCCACACTTCGACTCACGGTGCCTTCGGAGCCCTGGCATTCGGGATCGGTACGAGTGAGGTAGAGCATGTCCTTGCAACTCAAACACTCTGGCAGACAAAACCAAAAACCCTGAAAGTTGAAGTATCTGGCTCTCTGGCACCAGGTGTGAGCGCAAAGGATTTCATTTTGTTCATTATCAGTAAATACGGAGTCAATTTCGGTACTGGTTATGTCATTGAATTTTGCGGCGAAGCCATCAGGAAGATGTCGATGGAGGAAAGGATGACAATTTGCAATATGTCAATTGAAGGCGGGGCGAAGGCATCAATCGTTGCTCCTGATGACAAAACCTTTGCCTACCTGAATGGAAGGAAATATGTTGCGCAAGGAGACGCTTTCCTCGATAAAATACTGGAATGGCAGCAGCTCTCTTCTGATGAAGATGCAGTGTATGACCACGTAATTAAAGTAGATGGGAATGGCATTGCGCCGATGGTCAGCTGGGGCACGAACCCATCAATGACTGCTCCTGTCACGGACAGAGTGCCTTACCTAAATGAATGTGATACTGATACAGAAAAGAAGTCACTGGAAAGAGCGTTGTCATATATGGGGCTGGAGGAAGGCCAGCCAATTGCAGATATTCATGTAACCAAGGTCTTCATTGGCTCCTGCACGAATTCAAGAATCGAGGATCTCAGGGCAGCCTCCGAGGTTATCAAAGGAAAAAAAGTCGCTTCTGGAGTTCAAGCAATTGTCGTGCCTGGTTCTCAGCAGGTCAAGAAGGCGGCGGAAGCAGAAGGCATTGCCCAGGTGTTTTTAGAAGCAGGATTTGAATGGAGGGAATCCGGGTGCAGTATGTGCCTGAGTATGAATGCAGACATTGTGCCGGCCGGGGAACATTGTGCTTCCACTTCAAACCGCAACTTTGAGGGCAGGCAGGGAGCCGGAGCGCGTACCCATCTAGTCAGTCCTGCCATGGCTGCTGCTGCCGCACTTTATGGACGTTTTGTAGATGTTAGGGCATTGGCAGGCGTTACCGTTTAGTTTAATGATTTTTTCTAAATATAGGAATAAGGTGCAATTAATCGTTTTGATGGTGCAATTAATGGTTGCAATTATTAAATTTAACGTGCAAATATCCTCGTTGAATAAGAGAATAATTTTCCGGCAAGAATTATAGCTGCAAAAATGACCCGAAACCGCTATATTTCGGGTCATTTCACTACCTATTTGCAGAGTTTGCTTTTGGAAATTTATATAACTACCATTTTGCTGATTTTAGTCTACAAAAATATGTTTTTCGAGGAAAGGAGCCTGAAATGTCTAGTTTTACAGAAATGAAGGGAAAAGTCGCAGCGATGGACCGGACAAATGTTGACACAGATCAGATCATTCCAAAGCAATTCCTGAAAAGAATCGAAAAAACAGGTTTTGGGCAGTACTTGTTTTACGACTGGCGCTATAAGCCAAACGGAGAGCTGAACGACGACTTTGAGCTCAACCACCCGGATAACGCGGGGGCAAGTATTTTAATAGCGAATGAAAATTTCGGCTGTGGTTCATCCAGGGAGCATGCGCCATGGGCTTTGCTGGATTATGGATTCAAGGTGATTGTCGCCCCTTCTTTTGCTGATATATTTAAACAGAATTGCTTGAAGAACGGAATCCTTCCGGTTGTACTTTCAGAAAAAGATGTTTCCTATTTACTTAAAAAGGCAAGCGGGCAGGCATATGAACTGACCGTTTCACTGGAACAGAAGAGAGTTTATGACAACCAGGAATTTGAAGCCAAATTTGATATCACCCCATATTGGTATAATATGCTCCTAAATGGCTGGGATGAGATCGAATTAACCCTTCAGCTCGAAGAAACTATCAAAGAATTTGAAGAAAAGCATATTGAAAAAGTAATCTAATTTGAAAAAATTACGATTGATTCACAGGCCATGCTTGTGAATCTTTTTGTTTTTTCAGGGATTCGTGCTAAACTTTCTAAAAAAGCTGAACTCATGAAGCATAAAGCGGAAATCAATAGAGTTTAACTATTAAAAGTAAGGCGGTATGTTTATGAATAAACGGGAATCAAAAAAGGATAAAGTGATCCTGTTTCCCGGTCTGGAAAAGCGTCTGTTGGAAAAGGGCCTGGATTATTTGAAACAGCAAAAGTACAGGGATGCGATTCAATTTCTGGAGCAGGCATTGGAACATGACCCTGAGAATAGTGATGTATACGTTGGTCTTGTTCTTGCTAATTATGAAGCAGGCAATACCCATCAGGCGAAGGATCTCGTGGCAGAGATGCTGCGGAGCGGGCTGGGTGATTATATACAAGTGATTGACATGTATTTAATGATTCTTGTCCAGTTAAATGAATACAACGAAGTCGTCACGACGATCGAGGCTCTTCTGGAAGAACGGGAAATTCCGGCAGACAGGCATGAGCATTTCATCACCATGCTCGAATTTGGCAGGCGGATGCTTGATGGCGAAACAGAAGAGGAGCCCATCGAGAGTTTTGAAGAGGAACCTGAAGAGGATGAGCTTAATCTTTTTGAATATAAGAACCCCAATGATCAGGTGATGGTTGCTGCGGGCCTCGCTAAGGTAAACATAAGACCCTATATTATAAAAATAAGGGAGTATGTCGAATCGGAAGCTGGCCATCCTTTCTTAAAAACAATGCTGCTTAATATATTGAAAGAACAAGAATATGCTGAAGAATTACATGTACACAAATTCGCCTGGACAGAAGACTTCAATCCAGCAAGTTTACCGGAACTGAAGGATTATATTGAGAACAGTGGTGTGATTCAATTATTAAGCCGTGAAATTGAAAATGATGATCCTGTTTTATTTGAAAATGTACAAAGACTGGTCGAGCGGTATTTCTTTTTGGTTTATCCATTCAAACTGCCAGCCGGGCAAGCCGCGGCATGGGCTGCTGCCTGCCATTTCGTTGCCAATGAGTATTATGGATTTGAAGATCCACTAGAATCATTTGCTGGTATATACCACAGCGAAGTTGAGGAGACAGAACAGGTTCTGGACTTTATCCGGAAGCTAGAAGAAATTTCTTACCCGATAATATAGTCCAAGCTGTTGAAACGAAATAATCCTGTGTTATAATGTAGTGGTTGTATTATGTAAAAATCATTCTATTTTACATTTAATCTGGAATATTGCTTGGTAAACAAGGGTATTCATCGTCGAATGAAAATGACAATAGATTATTGTTGGAGGGAACTATATGTCTGCAAAGGTAGAAAAAAGAGAAGGGAACCAAACGGTTCTAACAATTGAAGTAGATGCAGAAAAGGTCAATAAAGGTCTTGACGCTGCATTCCAGAAAGTTGTTAAGCAAATTAACGTACCTGGATTCCGTAAAGGGAAAATGCCACGCCAAATGTTCGAAAAGCGTTTCGGCGTAGAGTCTTTATACCAGGATGCAATTGATATCCTTCTTCCAGAAGCATATGCAAATGCAATCGATGAAACTGGAATCGAGCCAGTTGACCGCCCTGAAATCGATGTAGAACAAATCGAAAAGGGCAAGAGCTTAATCATCAAGGCAACTGTAACAGTTAAGCCTGAAGTGAAGCTTGGCGAGTACAAAGGACTTGAAGTAGAAGCATTCGACACAAACGTAACAGATGAAGAAGTAGAAAACGAATTGAAAACAATGCAGGAAAAGCAGGCTGAGCTTGTTGTTAAAGAAGAAGGCACTGCTGAAAATGGTGACAGTGTTGTCATCGATTTCGAAGGATTCGTTGATGGCGAAGCTTTCGAAGGCGGCAAAGCTGAAAACTACGCACTTGAACTTGGATCAGGTTCATTCATTCCTGGTTTTGAAGAACAGCTAGTTGGAACAGCTACTGGCGAAGAAAAAGATGTAGAGGTTTCTTTCCCAGAAGAGTACCATGCAGCTGAACTTGCTGGTAAGCCTGCAACTTTCAAAGTGAAAGTTCACGAAATCAAAGGAAAAGAACTTCCAGCTCTAGATGATGAGTTCGCGAAAGATGCTGATGAAGAAGTTGAAACTTTAGAAGAGCTTAAGACAAAGATCAAAGATCGTCTTGCTCATGACAAAGCGCACCAGAAAGAACACTTCGAACGTGACACTGTTGTAGAAAAAGCAGCAGCTAACGCTGAAATCGATGTTCCTGAATCAATGATCGATACTGAAATCGACCGTATGGTTAACGAATTCGAACAGCGCCTTCAAATGCAGGGTATGAACCTTGACCTGTACTACCAGTTCTCTGGACAGGATGAAGCTGCTCTTCGCGAACAAATGAAAGAAGAAGCTGCTACACGCGTTCGTGTGAACCTGACTCTTGAAGCAATCGCAAAAGCTGAAAACATCGAAGTTACAGATGAAGAAGTAAATGCAGAGCTTCAAAAAATGTCTGAAATGTACAATATGACTGCAGATCAAATCCAGGCAGCACTAGGCGGAAGCCTGGATGGAATCAAAGGCGACCTTCAATTGAAAAAAGCAGTTGATTTCCTTGTAGAAAACAGTAAGACTGTTGCATAATATGAGAAAAGCGGAGGCGACTGCTTAACTCCGACAAGCGCTGGAGGGCCTGACAGTGAAGTCGTTTTTTGACTTCATTGGCAGGATCGAAATCGAAAAGTATAGCCGACTGCCCAGAAACGCAGAAACTGGAGACTCCGACAAAGAAGCGCTTTTTGCTTCTGCCGGCGGAGTTGAAGTTTCGGAGTTTCTAGGAGGCGACACTAGACAAGCGTCTCGAGGAGTTAGGAGCCGCAGCTAGACATTTCTCAAAGTGAATTTTATACTTAGTTTATAAGATAGAAACAAGGCGCGAGTAAATCGTGCCTTGTTTTCTACAATTAACACCATTATACATACATAATTTTTTAGCAATTTACATTAAGCCGATTTAATGGCTGAATTTATGGTTAAGATGATTTAGTACATATTTTTTTTCGATTCATAAGCGCGAAACTAAAATGGCCGAGGGTTATTATTTCCTGTCCCCTGGCAAAATATGATACAATGCAATACATACCTGCTCGAAAGCAGCAGAAAAAACTGTTACTTAACTTATCGTTTGCTTATGAATCGCAGCTTTATATATGTTTAGAAGTTCTCAAGGGGTGAAGGCATTGTTCAAATTTAATGATGAAAAAGGACAGCTTAAATGTTCTTTCTGCGGCAAGACGCAGGATCAAGTCCGCAAATTAGTAGCAGGGCCAGGCGTCTATATCTGTGACGAGTGTATTGAATTATGTACAGAAATCGTTGAAGAAGAACTTGGCACTGAAGAAGAAGTTGAGTTTAAGGATGTTCCAAAACCACTGGAAATCCGTGATATTCTTAATGAATATGTAATTGGTCAGGACCAGGCTAAGAAGAACCTATCTGTAGCCGTTTACAATCACTATAAGCGTATCAACTCAAACAGCAAGATTGATGATGTTGAATTATCAAAAAGTAATATTGCGATGATCGGGCCAACAGGAAGCGGTAAAACATTGCTTGCTCAAACATTGGCGCGTATTCTCAATGTACCGTTCGCAATCGCTGATGCAACATCACTGACAGAAGCAGGTTATGTTGGTGAAGACGTTGAAAACATCCTTCTAAAATTGATCCAATCAGCTGATTACGATGTAGAAAAGGCTGAAAAAGGTATCATTTATATCGATGAAATCGATAAGATTGCCAGAAAATCCGAAAACCCTTCTATTACTAGAGATGTTTCCGGTGAAGGTGTGCAGCAGGCGCTCCTGAAAATTCTTGAAGGAACAGTTGCAAGCGTACCGCCACAAGGTGGACGAAAGCATCCGCATCAAGAATTCATCCAGATCGATACGACGAATATCCTGTTCATTTGCGGCGGAGCATTCGACGGTATCGAACAAATTATTAAGCGTCGCCTCGGCCAGAAAGTAATCGGCTTTGGCTCTGAAAAGAAAGAGGAAGACTTAGACAAGAAGGAATTGTTGTCAAAAGTCCTTCCAGAAGATTTGCTTAAATTCGGGTTAATCCCTGAATTCATCGGCCGTCTTCCGGTAATTGCCAGCCTGACTCCGCTTGATGAAGAAGCGCTAGTCGAAATCCTGACAAAACCGAAGAACGCTCTTGTAAAACAGTATCAAAAAATGCTAAACCTAGATGATGTCGAGCTTGAATTCGAAGACGATGCACTAATAGAAATTGCCAAAAAGGCAATTGAACGCAAGACAGGTGCCCGCGGACTTCGTTCAATCATCGAAGGCATCATGCTGGACGTCATGTTCGACCTTCCATCCCGAGAAGATATTGTTAAATGTGTCATCACAAAGGAAACAGTCGAAAATAACATGCCTCCAAAGTTAGTATTAGAGGACGGAACAGTCCTTAAAGACGAAAGAAATTCAGCATAACATACAAAGTCCCGGTGAACATTCACCGGGATTTTTTTCGTTTATAAACCCCTCTCTGAAATTAAAAATTCCAGTAGAGCCAGAGGCAACTTCGGACAGGTTTGGTGATGGAAGAGGAAAAGCTGTCAAAATTAAGGTCAACTTCGGACAGGTTTGGTGGTGGAAAAGGAAAAGCTGTCAGAACCACAGAAAACCTGAGGTCATGTTGGCAGAATTTAATAATTTCCACTCAGACTAGGGTCAGTATAGGTGGAAAAATTCACTTGAAAATATTGTTTATTCCAACACTCTCAGGGGGATACTAGGTTAAAGCCAATAGTATCAACTTACGGGAGGGAATGTACATTGAGTTGGACCGGAATCGCCTTGTTTATACAGCTGTTTTTCGGAATCATCATTGGGCTGTATTTCTGGAATTTACTTAGGAATCAGCGGACGCAAAAAGTATCAATAGATCGGGAATCCCGAAAGGAAATGGAACAGTTAAGAAAGATGAGATCGGTCTCCCTGAGTGAACCGCTTGCCGAAAAAGTCAGGCCATCCAGCTTCAAGGACATTGTCGGACAAGAAGATGGAATCAAGGCACTTAAAGCAGCGTTATGTGGCCCTAATCCGCAGCATGTCATCATTTATGGGCCACCGGGAGTAGGAAAAACCGCCGCGGCCAGGCTCGTGTTAGAAGAAGCAAAGCAAAACCAAAAATCTCCCTTCAAAAAATCTTCAGTATTTGTTGAGCTGGATGCTACAACGGCCAGGTTTGATGAGAGAGGAATTGCTGACCCGTTAATTGGTTCTGTTCATGATCCAATTTATCAAGGGGCAGGTGCAATGGGACAGGCTGGCATTCCTCAGCCGAAACAAGGTGCTGTGACCAATGCCCATGGAGGAGTTTTATTCATTGATGAAATTGGTGAACTTCACCCAATCCAGATGAACAAGCTTTTAAAAGTACTGGAAGACAGGAAAGTGTTTTTAGAGAGTGCGTATTATAATGAGGAAAACACGCAAATCCCTAGCCATATCCACGACATCTTCAAAAATGGGCTCCCGGCAGACTTCCGCCTTGTAGGCGCGACGACGAGAACTCCTAGCGAAATCCCTCCAGCAATCAGATCGAGATGCATGGAAGTATTTTTCCGCGAGTTGACCCAGGAGGAAATTTCAGAGGTAGCAAGGAATGCAGCTGATAAAGTACAACTGACTATGAGTGAAAAAGCGATTGAAATCTTATCAAATTATGCACGAAATGGCCGAGAAGCCGTAAATATGGTCCAAATTGCTGCTGGACTGGCCATTACCGACGAAAGAACTTACATTAAGGAAGAGGAAATTGAATGGGTCGTTCATTCGAGCCAGCTGACACCAAGGATGGAAAGAAGAATCAATGAAAAGTCAACGGTCGGCCTTGTCAATGGACTGGCTGTGTATGGACCAAATACCGGTGCGCTTCTTGAAATCGAAGTTACTGTTATTAAAGCGAAGGAAAAGGGCTCAATCAATATCACTGGCATCGTCGATGAAGAGAGCATCGGGGGACAAGGAAAATCAATCCGCAGAAAGAGCATGGCGAGAGGTTCGATTGAAAATGTCATCACCGTTCTGAGATCGATGGGTGTTCCAGCTGATGAATTCGACATCCATGTAAATTTCCCTGGCGGTACCCCAATCGATGGTCCATCTGCCGGGATCGCAATGGCGACGGGGATTTATTCAGCAATCTATAAAATCCCAATGGACCATACAGTTGCAATGACCGGAGAAATTAGCATCCATGGGAATGTAAAACCAATTGGCGGTGTCTATCCAAAAGTGAAGGCAGCGAAAAAAGCAGGTGCCAAGAAGGTAATCATTCCGCAGGAAAATCTCCAGACCATCCTTAATGAAATCACAGATATAGAAATCATTCCTGTCACACACCTGAATGAAGTGTTTGAAATTGCACTTGAGAAAGATCATCCAAGGGAGCAAATCATCAAAGCTGCCAGTGACTTAACGGCAAAAGAAACGAGCTAGAGTGATAAAAAGAACGCTTGCCGGCGTTCTTTTTTTACGCTGTTTTGTTGCTGTTTCGTCTAAAGTTAACCAAACAGTAAAAACGGGTTTATTTTTCCCTGAAAAAGGAAAGAGGGTGTAATGAAGGTTAGCATGCTGTAGGTTGCTATCTTCAGAAAAAAAAGCTGCCGTTTGCTCTTGAAAGTAACTTCAGATGTGGACATATTTTCACATGAATATCAGGATACTAATCAATGAGGCAAAACGGTGCTAACTGCTCTTGTTATTAGACACTTGAAAATAAATACGATAGAATTGAACAACAAAGTATTATTATACTTATGGTTTGATACAATGCATGTTGGAGGTGCAATGTCATGGCGAATAAGAATGAGCACACTGTCCCACTCCTGCCGCTGCGCGGTTTGCTTGTGTACCCGACGATGGTTCTGCATTTGGATGTAGGACGAGAAAAATCGGTACAGGCATTGGAGAAGGCAATGGTGGATGACCATTTAATCTATCTCACAACCCAAAAGGATATATCCATAGATGAACCAGGCGAGGAGGATTTGTACCAGATGGGTACATTGACTCGCGTCAAACAAATGCTGAAGCTCCCGAACGGAACGATCCGCGTGTTGGTTGAAGGATTGTCCAGAGCTGAAATCATCGAACTTTTTGATGAGAATGACCATTATTCCTGCAAAGTAAGAACCTTCGAAGATGATGAATCGAAGGATGTCGAAGATGAAGCATTAATGAGGACAATGCTTGAGTATTTCGAACAATACATAAAAATGTCCAAGAAGATCTCTGCGGAAACGTATGCATCTGTTTCTGATATTGAAGAACCGGGTAGGATGGCTGATATCATCGCCTCCCATCTGCCGCTAAAGCTTAAAGAGAAGCAGGAAATTCTCGAGACGATTGACATCAAGGACCGGATGAATCGTGTCATCGAAATCATCCACAATGAAAAAGAAGTGCTGGGCCTAGAGAAAAAGATCGGTCAGCGTGTAAAGCGTTCCATGGAACGTACGCAAAAGGAATATTATTTGCGTGAACAGATGAAGGCCATCCAGAAGGAGCTTGGTGAAAAGGAAGGAAAGACAGGAGAAATTGCTGAGCTTACCGAAAAAATTCAGCTTGCTGGAATGCCTGAAAATGTGAAGGAAACTGCTTTGAAGGAACTTGACCGTTACGAGAAGGTTCCGACTACTTCTGCAGAAAGCGCCGTAATCCGGAATTATATTGAATGGCTTGTTGCTTTGCCATGGTCAAAGGCGACTGAAGATGACCTTGATATCAGCAAGGCGGAAAAAATCCTTGATAAGGACCATTATGGATTGGAAAAGGTAAAGGAAAGGGTTCTTGAGTATCTGGCAGTCCAGAAGCTGACGAACTCATTGAAGGGGCCGATCCTTTGTCTGGCTGGACCCCCGGGAGTCGGTAAAACGAGTCTTGCAAGGTCAATTGCCAAATCCCTGAACCGGAATTTTGTAAGGGTTTCATTGGGCGGAGTCCGTGATGAGTCAGAAATTCGCGGCCACAGAAGGACCTATGTCGGTGCTATGCCGGGCAGGGTCATCCAGGGGATGAAAAAGGCTGGAACGATTAACCCTGTTTTCCTTCTTGATGAAATCGATAAGATGTCCAATGATTTCCGCGGTGATCCGTCTTCCGCGATGCTAGAGGTGCTCGATCCCGAACAAAACCATAATTTCAGCGATCATTACATTGAAGAGCCATATGACCTTTCAAAAGTAATGTTCATCGCTACAGCCAATAATCTTTCGACTGTTCCAGGACCATTGCTCGACAGGATGGAGATCATTAATATTGCGGGCTACACAGAGCAGGAAAAGCTGCATATTGCCAAGGACCATCTCCTTCCAAGACAAATCAAGGACCACGGTCTATCAAAATCGCAGCTTCAGATGAAGGATGACGCGATTACGAAGGTAATTCGTTATTATACTCGGGAATCTGGTGTGCGCTCCCTTGAGAGGCAGCTCGCATCCATCTGCAGGAAAACAGCGAAAATCGTTGTTTCTGGAGAGAAAAAACGTGTGATTGTTAGCGAGAAGAACGTCGAGGACTTCCTCGGAAAGACTAAGTTCAGGTATGGGCAGGCTGAGTTGGAAGACCAGATAGGCGTTGCCACTGGCCTCGCTTATACAACAGTCGGTGGCGATACCCTTCAAATTGAAGTTTCCCTGTCTCCAGGAAAAGGCAAACTCGTCCTTACTGGTAAGCTAGGGGATGTCATGAAGGAATCTGCCCAGGCTGCCTTCAGCTATGTGCGTTCAAAAGCGAAGGATCTGGACATTGATCCGGACTTCCATGAAAAGAATGATATCCATATCCATGTTCCTGAGGGTGCTGTTCCAAAAGATGGTCCTTCAGCGGGTATTACGATTGCTACTGCGCTTGTATCTGCTTTGTCAGGCAAGCCGATCCGCAGGGAAGTGGGAATGACAGGGGAAATAACGCTTAGAGGACGCGTGTTGCCAATTGGCGGTCTCAAGGAAAAATCGTTGAGCGCCCACAGAGCAGGTCTAACCAAGGTTATTTGTCCAAAAGATAATGAAAAAGATATTGATGATATTCCAGAAAGTGTACGTAAGGAGCTTGAATTTGTGTTAGTTTCTCATTTAGATGAAGTATTGAAGCACGCTCTCGCCAGCGGTGATTCTCAATGAAAGTAAATAGTGCAGAAATCGTGATCAGTGCCGTAAGGCCTAGCCAATATCCGGAAAGTAATCTTCCGGAATTCGCCCTTGCAGGCCGATCGAATGTTGGTAAATCTTCTTTTATCAATAAAATGCTGAACCGTAAAAGCCTTGCGAGGACATCCTCCAAGCCAGGAAAGACTCAGACATTGAATTTTTACCTGATCAATGAAATGCTTCATTTTGTAGATGTTCCGGGTTACGGTTACGCTAAAGTATCAAAATCCGAACGTGAAGCCTGGGGCAAGATGATTGAAACTTATATTACCTCACGCGAACAATTGAAGGCGATGCTGCTGATCGTTGACCTGAGGCATCCGCCTTCCAAAGACGATGTGATGATGTATGATTTCCTAAAGCATTACGAGATTCCGGTCATCATTATCGCGACTAAAGCGGATAAAATTCCAAAGTCAAAGTGGCAAAAGCATTTGAAGATTACAAAAGAAACCCTTGATTTAGACCCGGACGACACGATCATTCTTTTCTCATCAGAAACAGGGGAAGGTAAAGACAAAGCCTGGTCAGTATTAGGAAGTTTCATGAAATAATCGTTTGTAATTAAGAAACCCGCACCGTGGATTATAACGGTGCGGGTTTAATTATTTCTTTTTTATGAATAACAGGTAAACACCGATAAGTATCAATGCTGCCGGCCAAAATCTCCATGCTGTCGCGACTCCATTTTCCAATAAACCAAGCCATCCGGTGATTCTGTCATAAAACAGAAGCAATCCTGCTAAAATGAGAAAGAGGACTCCGTGAAACAAGCCATTGCCTGTTTTCTGATAGCGGAGCAAGAACCCGAGAGCAATGATTAAAATGAAAGCACCCAGGTGATCTGGCCAGAGGTCGAATTTATTGACCACATGAAAGTGTACACCGAAGCCAACGAGGATCACACCTGGGAAGATGGCATCATAATCCTTTCCCCAGTACCCCTGGACCAAAAAGGCGGCTCCGACAATGATTAATAGTGTCGGCCACGTATAAAATTCATTGAACAACGAAACATTTTCCTGCTGAAGATAAAAATAGATTCCAAATCCGATTAATATCATTCCTGGTATAATTCTCTGATTTTTCATTCTTTCACCACTTCCAGAAAGGCTCACTTGAATTAAAGGACAAACTTTGATAAGGTACATTAGGGAGTATGTTTATTTGCTTTTGATATAGTATAAAAGTATAACAAACAGACAGACGAAATAGTTCAATTTAACCAATGCTATTATATATATATTTTTTCAACAGTTGTTCACATTTACAACATTAAAAGGTAAAAAACGTCGTGTATAATTGCCTTAGCCAATTATGCAATTTCTATGTGGGGGTGTCAATTAATAATGCATATTATCGTTGTCGGTCTAAACTATAAAACTGCCCCTGTTGAAATCCGCGAAAGATTGACATTCAACGAGGGAAACCTTGGTGAAGCGATGAGTGCCCTTCAGGAAAAGAAGAGCATCCTTGAGAATGTCATCGTATCAACTTGCAACCGTACAGAAATATATGCTGTCGTGGACCAGCTTCACACAGGCAGATATTATATCAAAGAGTTTTTATCTGAATGGTTCGGGATCCCTCAGGCAGAATTTACGCCGTTCCTGTTCATCTATGAACAAGATGGGGCAATTGAACATTTATTCAAGGTATCTTGCGGCTTGAACTCCATGGTGCTGGGCGAGACTCAAATCCTTGGGCAAGTGCGTTCAAGCTTCATGCTTGGCCTTGAAAAGAACACAACTGGAACGGTCTTCAACCAGCTATTCAAGCAGGCAGTCACTATTGCCAAGCGTGGACATTCCGAAACAGATATCGGGGCGAACGCAGTTTCTGTAAGTTATGCGGCTGTTGAGCTAGCCAAGAAGATTTTCGGGACTCTGGACCAGAAGCATGTGCTGATTCTTGGTGCCGGGAAAATGGGTGAGCTTGCGATCCAGAACCTTCATGCAAATGGTGCGAAAAAGGTGACGGTCATCAACCGTACTTACCAGAAAGCCGAGGATTTGGCGAATCGTTTCTCTGGCATGGCAAAAACTCTGGATGAACTTCAAACTGCGCTGGTGGATGCGGATATCCTCATCAGTTCGACAGGTGCGAAGAACTTTGTGGTCACAAAGGATATGATGGCAAAGGTCGAGCAAAAGCGAAAAGGAAAACCGTTATTCATGGTTGACATCGCTGTTCCGCGTGACCTTGATCCTGAAATCGCGACACTTGAAAATGTATTCCTTTATGATATCGATGATCTAGAGGGCATTGTTGAAGCAAATCTGCAGGAACGCCAAAAGGCAGCAGAGAAGATTCTGATCATGATTGAAAGTGAGATTGTCCAATTCAAACAGTGGCTGAATACACTTGGTGTTGTTCCGGTCATCTCTGCTTTGAGGGTCAAAGCCCTATCGATCCAGCAAGAAACGATGAACAGTATCGAACGGAAACTGTCGCATCTTTCTGATCGTGATATTAAAGTCCTTAACAAGCATACAAAGAGCATCATCAACCAGCTTCTGAAAGACCCAATTCTGCAGGCGAAAGAGCTTGCGGCTAGTCCTGATGCAGAGGAAGCACTCGATCTTTTCGTGAAGATTTTCAATATTGAACAGCTCGTCGCTGAACAAGAAGGAATTAAAACAGCTGAAACCAAGCAGGTAAAAGTTCCTTCGCCTCAGGCTTCTTTTCAGCCGTAGGAGAGGTGTTGCCCATGGGTGAACTTTATATTACGCGTCTCCATGAAATAACCATTGTGATTTATGCGGCCAGCGTGCTCTTATACTTTATCGATTTTCTTAACAGTAACCGGAGGGCAAACAAAGTTGCTTTCTGGTTACTTGCATTTGTTTGGGGATTCCAGACGATTTTCCTGTTATATTACATGATTGACAAAGGCCGTTTCCCAGTCCTGACGCTCTTTGAAGGGCTTTACTTTTATGCATGGGTGCTGATTACGTTGTCGCTGGCAATCAATAAGCTATTAAAAGTAGATTTCATTGTCTTTTTTACAAATATCCTTGGTTTCATCATCATGGCGATCCATACATTCGCCCCGGTGCAATATGATTCAAATGTTATGTCCGAACAGCTTATATCGGAACTTTTGCTCATCCATATCACCATGGCAATCCTGTCATATGGGGCATTTTCCATTTCAGTGGTCTTTTCGCTGCTTTATCTCATCCAATATGACCTTTTAAAGCGAAAAAAGTGGGGTAAGCTGTTATGGAGGATCACGGATTTAACGAAACTGGATTACTGGTCATACATATTGAATGTCATAGGAGTCCCGATGCTGATCCTCAGCCTGATCCTCGGGCTCCAGTGGGCGTGGATCAAGGTGCCTGACCTTGCCTGGTATGATGCCAAGCTGATAGGATCATTCATCGTACTCGCTGTCTATAGCATCTACCTGTATTTAAGGGTCGGCAAAGAAATGTATGGAAAATCGCTTGCCCTATGGAATGTTGCATCATTCCTGATTGTATTAATCAACTTTTTCCTTTTCGGAAAATTATCATCTTTCCATTTTTGGTACCAATAATAGGAGGCTGTCATGAGAAAAATTATCGTTGGCTCCAGACGGAGTAAGCTAGCATTGACACAAACAAATTGGGTAATTGAGCAGCTGAAAAAACTAGGTGCTCCTTTTGAGTTTGAAGTGAAGGAAATCGTTACAAAGGGAGACCAAATTCTTGATGTGACTTTATCAAAGGTCGGAGGAAAAGGCCTTTTTGTAAAAGAAATCGAACAGGCTATGCTTGATAAAGAAATTGATATGGCTGTCCATAGCATGAAGGATATGCCTGCAGTACTTCCGGATGGCCTTGTCATCGGGGCAATTCCAGAGAGGGAAGACCATCGTGATGTGCTGATTTCCAACGACCATGTACCTTTTAAAGAATTAAAACCAGGTTCAGTAATTGGAACAAGCAGCCTTCGCAGGAGCGC